>NZ_JAVDTM010000003.1:0-491316 GCF_031455855.1 Mycoplana sp. BE70 | reverse complement strand
CTCGGCGACCGCCACAAGCTCGGCCTCGCCTTCAACGAGATGGTGAAGAACGGCGAACTGAAGGCGCCGGTCGTCATCGGCCGCGACCACCTCGATTCGGGTTCCGTCGCCTCGCCGAACCGCGAGACCGAAGCGATGAAGGACGGCTCGGACGCCGTGTCCGACTGGCCGCTCTTGAACGCCCTGCTCAACACCGCCTCGGGCGCGACCTGGGTGTCGCTGCACCACGGCGGCGGCGTCGGCATGGGCTTCTCGCAGCATTCCGGCGTCGTCATCTGCTGCGACGGCTCGGAAGATGCGGCCCGCCGCATCGAGCGGGTGCTGTGGAACGACCCGGCCACCGGCGTCATGCGTCATGCCGATGCCGGCTACGACATCGCGCTCGACTGCGCCCGCGAAAAGGGCCTGCGCCTGCCGGGCATTCTCGGCAACTGAATCCTCTTTGGCCGCGGACGGTGACTGGCAGCGCGCGGCGAAAATGCTTAACAACTAAGCCAGCAAGGAGAACGGCATGAACTTTTCGAAAACCCTGAAACTGGCCCTGTTCGGCGCGGCCGCGCTGGGTCTGACCGGTCCGGCCATGGCCGACCAGCTGGCCGACATCAAGGCGGCCGGCAAGATCGTCACGGCGACCGACATGCACTACGCCCCCTTCGACATGCTGAACAACGGAACCTACGAGGGTGTGACCAAGGATCTGTTCGACGAGATCGCTAAGGAAATCGGCGTCGAGCCGGTCTATCAGGATATTCCCTGGACGGCCGAGCTGCCGGGCCTCGAGGTCAAGAAGTTCGACATCGTCATCGCGCCGGTGACGATCACGCCGGAGCGCCTCGAGCGCTACACCTTCACCCTCCCGATCGCCGATGCGACTGTCTCGCTGGTCAAGGCCGCCAGCAATAGCGAGATCACCAAGCCCGAGGACATCAAGGGCAAGACCGTCGGCGTCCAGCAGGGCACCGCGCAGTTCAAGCAGCTCGAAGCCTACGGCGAAAAGCTGGGCGGCGTGACCGTCAAGGAATACGGCACCACCGACGAGGCCTATGCGGACCTCGCCGCCGGTCGTCTGGATGCGGTTGCCGGCTCGCTGCCGAACCTCACCTACCTGGTGAAGAACCGTGGCGAGACCTTCGCGCTGCTGACGCCCGCCCAGTTCGGCGAGCCGAAGTATTTCGCCTGGGTACTGCGCAAGGAGGCCGACAGCGAAAGCTTCGCCAAGGCCATCAACGACGCGATGTTGAAGATGACCGACGACGGCCGTGTCAAGGCCATCCAGGAAAAGTGGTTGGGCACCTACACCGAACTTCCCCGCGAAGTCCCGACGAAGTGATGAAAACGCCGCGGGCGGGAATGATCCCGCCCGCGCGCATCGGCCAACCGGAGTGGCGATGTTTTCGATTTCGATCTTTCTGGACAGCTTTTGGCCGCTCTTCTGGGCGGCGCGCTACACGCTGTCAATCTCGATACTGGGCATCGGCCTTGGGCTGGTGATCGGTGCGTTGGTATGCGCCGCTGCCTTGTCGCACGTGACCTGGCTGCGCCGGTTTGCGGCGTTGTGGGTGAGCTTCCTGCGCGGGGTTCCGCTGCTGGTTCAGCTGCTGCTGTTCTACTACTTGCTGCCGGTCATCGGCATCGACGTACCGGCCATGGTCGCAGCCGTCGTGACGGTCGGCATCTGCGCCAGCGCCTACATTTCCGAAATCTGGCGCGGCGCCATCATGGCGCTCCCGAAGGGACAGGCCGAGGCCGCAACTGCCATCGGGATGGGGCCGCGCGACATCTGGGCCCGCGTGATCCTGCCGCAGGCGATCACGCTGTCGCTGCCGGCGCTGGTCAACGAATTGATCCTGCTGGTCAAGGCGTCCTCGCTGGTATCGGTCGTCGGTATCCTTGAGATTACGCGCGCCAGTCAGGCGCAGGCGGCGACGACCTTCCGTCCGCTCGAAGTCTATCTGGCGGCGGCCTGCATCTACCTGCTCATCAATCTCTGCCTGGCCGCATTGGGCCGTTATCTTGAACACCGGATGGCCGTGTAATGGAGTGGAGCATTCTGCAACAATACGGGCCGATGCTGCTGCGCGGCTTCGCGGTCACGATCCTGTGCTGGGCGCTGGGCACCATCTTCAGCATGGCGCTGGGCCTGGTCATCGCGCTGGTGCAGCGCTACGGGCCACGTCGGCTCGGCTGGCTTGTCCAGGCCTATATCGAGGTCATTCGGGGCACACCCTTTCTCGTGCAGCTTTTCGTGCTCTACTATGGCGGTCCGCTTGTCGGGCTGCGGCTGGATGCCGTGCCGGCGGGGCTTCTTGGCCTGACCCTCTATGGCAGCCCTTATTTCGCGGAAATCTTCCGCTCGGGCTTCAATGCCGTGCCGGTGGGCCAGATCGAGGCTGCCCGCGCGATCGGCATGTCCGAGCTGGCCATCGTGCGCCGCATCCTTCTGCCACTGGGTCTCGTCTCGGCTCTGCCGGCGCTGGTCAACTTCTCGATCATCCTGACCAAGGAGACGGTGATCCTGTCGATCATCACCGTGCCCGAGCTGATGTATCAGGTGCAGCGCATGTCCACCGAGACCTTCCGCTATCTCGAGGCGAACCTGGTGCTGGCGCTGTTCTTCTGGGCGCTGGTGGAAACAATCTCGCGCGTCGGCCGCCGGCTGGAAACGCGCATAACGAAACATCTTCTGATCGAAAGGACGTAAGATGCTTGCCGCCTCAGCCGTCGAGATCCGCAACGTCAACAAGTACTACGGTGGCTTCCACGCACTGAAAGACGTGGATCTGTCGATCCTGCCGGGCAAGGTAACCTGCCTGATCGGGCCGTCGGGCTCGGGCAAGTCCACGCTTCTGCGCTGCGTCAACTTCCTTGAGGAATATGATTCAGGCGAGATTCGCATCGACGGGCAACTGATCGGCTACGACACTCCAGGCGGCCGCAAGATGGCGGGCCGCAAGCTGCGCGAGATGCGCCGGTCGATCGGGATGGTGTTCCAGCAGTTCAATCTCTGGCCGCATATGACCGCACTTCAGAACGTCGCCGAGGGGCTGATCCGCGTGCGCGGTTTGCCGAAATCCGACGCTGAGGCTCGCGCCGCCGAGGCACTGAAGAAGGTCGGCCTCGGCGACAAGATGGGCAACCATCCCTCGCGCCTGTCGGGCGGCCAGCAGCAGCGTGTCGCCATCGCCCGCGCCATCGCCATGGAGCCGCGCCTGATGCTGTTCGATGAGCCGACCTCGGCGCTCGACCCGGAACTGGTGGGCGAGGTGCTGAATGTCATGAAGACGCTCGCCTCCGAGGGCATGACCATGGTCGTCGTCACCCATGAGATGGGCTTTGCCGCCCATGTCGCCGATCGGGTGGCCTTCATGGAGAAGGGCGAACTGGTCGCAACGGACGCCCCGAGCCGGATCCTGCACCACCCCGAGGACCCGCGCATTCAGGCCTTCCTGCGGACCTATCACGAGCGCAACAGCTTCTGAACATTGCTCCTTTGGCTGCTGCGGTGCGGCAGCTTTTCGCGAGAACGCTACCGATATCGAACCGTCTGCTTTCGGCCCCACACCAGTCATTCCGTTCAAGAAAAGGCCGACTCAACTCATTGAACGAGGCGGACATGATTTCCGCTTCAGCCGTCTCATTGAAGTGAAATGTACAAGTCTCTGTGGACTCGGCCCCCGCAACCAACCACACCGGCAAAGCCGCCCACTCGGGATTTGACCAAAAGCGCCTCCGCACCAGCGGAGAGGCGCTTTTTGCGTTTCTACTCCGTGTCCAACTCGCCGGCGTCCAGCTCCAAGATAATCGTGACGCGCCAGGGCCTCGAACCGCAAACTAACTTGCTGTCCTTTCGACTGAGACAAATGTATTTTCTCTGGCAGCGACCGCACTGTGAATTGGTCATTTCGCGGCCTCTGCATGTTCCGGTCGAGAGACTGGCGGCGCTTTCGCCCCATTAGTCCCCAAAAGGGATCTCACTCACCGCCAGCGGATCGATGCCGGTCGATGCTGCTTCGGCCTGGATTCGGGCCATGTCGATGGGGCTGTAGGGGATGCCGTGCTTCAGCCGGTCTTGCTCCAGCCGGCTTTCGAATTCTCCCGGCATCAGGATCTCGTCGAAACCCTCGGCGCGAGGGCAATCGTGTACGGCGCGCACCAAATCATCCATGCGCTGGCGGAAACCGTCTTCGGTGACGAACAGGCCCGGCCGGATGGCGAGGAAGAAATGGCCGACGTTTTGCGGCCGCTCGAAATCCTCGAACTGGTTCGCGACGCCGCCGGCGAAGGCCGCGCCGGAGAAAACGCCGCCGAAAATGTCCATGAGCATGGAGATGGCCGAGCCCTTCGGTCCGCCGATCGGCAGAACGACCCCGCCGTCGAGCGCCGCGTTCGGATCGGTCGTCGGCCGTCCTTCCTTGTCGAGCGCATAGCCGAGCGGAATATCCTGGCCGTGGCGTGCGGCGCGGCGGATTTTTCCACGCGCGGCGACGGCGGGCGACATGTCTAGGACATAGGGGACTTCCTTGCCGCTCGGGGCACCGGCGGCAAACGGGCTCGTGCCGAGCAGCGCCTGCTTTCCGCCCCACGGCGGCATGGCGCGGGAGGCATTGGTGAACACGAGGGCGATATAGCCCGCCTCGACGGCCTGCAGCACGTAGCAGGCGGCCATGCCGAAATGTGTACTGTTGTTGACGGAGACCAGCCCGATGCCGAATTCCCTGGCCATGTGGATCGCCTGGTTCATCGCGTAGGTCGCGGTGACGAAGCCAAACGCGTTCTGGCCGTCCACCAGCCCGGCGACGGGCGTGGTCTTTTGCAGCGATAGCGACGGCCGTGCGTTGATCAGTTCCTTCCTGACCCGGTTCAGGTAATGTGGCAGGTATTGCAGCCCATGGGTGTCGACACCGCGCAGGTCGGCCCTCACCAGGCAACCGGCTACCACCGCCGCGTCGGCCTCGGGCAGGCCGTTCGCCTTGATGACCTGTGTTGCGAACGCCTTCGCGTCCTCTGCCTTTGCATAGATTCTGGAGAGGGCCGGTTCGGCCGCGGCTGGCGACAGGGACATGTCGTATCCTTTCTGTGGCAAGTACAAGATCAGGTGAAGCCGTACAGCCTGGCCGGATTGTCCACGAGGATCCGGCGAAGCGTGGGATAACCCTCCGTCCATTCGAGCGTTCGGTTCAGCGCCAGCCCGTCGTCCTCCGGATAGAAGCCGTTGCTGCCGCAGACGGATGGCTGGTGCGCCCTTGCATGCGGCCAGTCGCTGCCCCAGAGCATGCGGTCGGGATTGGCGGCGATGAGGGCCTTGGCCCAGATTGCGATGGCGGAACAGTCCGGATCGGCGAGCCGACGGGGGGAGGAAAGCTTGACGTAGGTGCTGCCGCTTTCAAGCAGTGACAGGATTCGGCGGCTGTGCGTCACGAACCTGACGTCGTCCAGCTTCGGCTTTGCGAAATGATCGAGAACCGTCGCGACGGGAAGGCTGGCGAGCTCGTCGGCGACCTCGGCAAGAACCTCCATGTCGGCATAGAGTTGCATGTGCCAGCCGAGACCGGCAATCCTGTCGGCCAGATTTCGGATGGAGGCGGAGAGGGCGCGCCGGTCGGGCGGTGCGTCGCCGACGACCAGGTTCAGCCGGGCGCCGCGAATGCCTTGGAAATGGAGCTTCTGCAGGTCCTCCTCCGTGGTCTCCGGGGAGAGCACGGCAACACCACGCGCCTCCGGACCAAGCCGGGACAACGTGTCCAGCAGGCAGGAATTGTCGGAACCGTAGGGGCTTGGCTGGACCACGACGACGCGGCCCAGGCCCAGCACCTGCTGGTGTGTCACAAGGTCGTCGGCCGTTGCCGGCTGCGGCGTGTAGACCCGCCCCGGAGCGTAGGGATAGCGGTCGGCCCCGGCGAACACATGCACATGACTGTCGCAGGCCCCCGCCGGCAGCGCAAAGACAGGCGGACTGTGCCGCACCCCGAGGATCGGCACGGTCGGGAGAGTTTGGGGAGCCGCGACCGACATCAGAGCCTGATGTCTGCCACTTGCCTGGCACGCTGGGTGGCGGCGCCGAGAAGGAAGTTGATGTCGGTGCCGGTGGAAACGTAGCGGGCGCCCATCCGGATGTACCGCTCCACGAGGTCCGGCCGCGACGACAGACCGCCGACGCCCGTCTGCTTGCCATGCCGGCGGCAGGCGTCGATCGTCTGGCGATAGGCGTCCTCCACCAGCGGGGAATCGAAGTCGCCGGCGATGCCGAGATCGGCCATCAGGTCGTTCGTGCCGATCAGCACCATGTCGACGCCCTCCACAGCGGCGATCTCGTCGGCCCGGCGAACCGCTTCGCCGGATTCGAACTGGACGATCACCATAGTCGAGTCGTTGAGGGCGCCCACCAGATCTCTCGCCTTGAAGGAGCGGAAGGCGGTGTGTGGCAGGCTGCCGGAGAAACCGCGCGTGCCGAGCGTCGGGAATTTCGCCGCGGCCACGACCTCGCGTGCTTCCTCGGCCGAATGCACGTCGGGCGCGATGATGCCCATCGCCCCTCCGTCTAGCGCACGGGCGATGTATTCCGGGCGGTTGGCGGGAACCCGCACGAAGGGCGCCACCCCCGAGGCGAGCGCCATCATGCAGATCTGCGCCGTTTCGTTGAAGTCGAAGCTGGAATGTTCCATGTCGACATAGATCGCGTCGAAGCCGGCGGTCTTCGCCAGCGTGACGATCTCGACGGATCGCACCAGCCGGACCGTCATGGACGACACGACTTCGCCTTGCGCCATCTTTTCCTTGAAGGCGTTTCTTGTCAGTGCAAGCAGTTCAGTAGACACGTTTTCCTCCCGGTCTCCGATATGAAAGAGCCCTGTTTGGCCGAGAAATGCCAGCCACAATCTTCAGTACGGATATAAAAAGACGCTATGGAATGAGGCAGCCGATTTGGGTGCGTAATCGGTTTCAGCCGCCTCGGGTGAGGGGATCAGATGACGCCCTCCTGCCGCAGCGCCTCGAACTCGTCTCGGTCGAGGCCGAAACGGTCGACGAACACGCTCTCGTTCTGCTCACCGAGCCTGCTGCTTGGAACGAGCGGAAGGGGGGCGAGCCCTTCGTAGCGGATCGGGCTGTTCTGGACGACGATCCTGCCGAAATCCGGGTGGTCGATCCATTGCAGGCTGCGCCGCTCATGCATGTGTGGATCGAGGACCACCTCGTCCAGGTCGCGCACTGGTGCGTGGGGAACGCGATGGGCGAGAAAAAGCGCCACCAGTTCCGCCTTCGTCCGCTGCGCCGTCCAGTCGCCGACAAGCCGGTCGATCTCCTCCATGTGCGCCACGCGGGTCCTGAGGTCGGTAAAGCGCGGATCGTCCCGCAGCTCTTCCCGTTTCATCGCGTCTAAAAGTGCGTGGAAGTGACGGTTATTGTTGCAGATAATGGCGATGTATCCATCCTTGGCCGGATAGACGTTGTAGGGCGATTCCGCGAGCCCCCCGTGGCGGTTGCCGGTCCGTGCCGGCGCCTTGCCGCCATTGGCGTGGTAGAGCGCGAGGTTCGAGCAGAGCGAGGCGTAGACCGATTCCTGCATCGACACCTCGACGAGGCGACCCTTGCCGGTCACCTCGCGTTCGTATAGCGCCGTCATGATGCCACCGTAGAGGTGGATGCCGGCGAAGAAGTCGCAAAGGGCCGGGCCGGACTTGACCGGCGGACCGTCGGGAAAGCCGGTAATGCTCATGATGCCGGACATCGCCTGCACAGTGATGTCCATGGCGGGGTAGTCGCGATACGGGCCGGAGCGGCCATATCCCGTGCTCGAGGCGTAAATCAGCCGCGGATTGGCTTTCTGCAACTGCGCCGGGCCAATGCCCAGCCGCTCGGTGACGCCGGGGGCGAAATTTTCCACCAGAACATCCACGTCCCGGACCATGCGCAGCAGCAGATCACGCCCTTTTTCCGACTTGAGGTCGAGGGTGACGGATTTCTTGTTGCCGTTGAGCATGGCGAAGGGCAGGGCGGCGCCGCCTATGCCGGCCCGGACCCGCAGGTGCTCGCCCGTATGCGGTTCGATCTTGATGATCTCCGCACCCGCCATGGCCATCAGGAAGGTGGCATAGGGGCCGTTGTAGATATGCGAGAGATCGAGCACAGTGATGCCCGCCAGCGGATAATGCCGTGCGCCGGTGTCGGACGCCGGGCCGGGGTTCGAGAGATCGTCCGACATCAGAACGTCCCCAGCGCCGCGAAGCCGTGGACCTCGTCGAAGTCCGCCATGATCTTCTTGCCGATCAGGTCCTTCAGCGTCTCCGTCGTCCCGCCGCCAAGCGTGCCGTAGCGCGCCCCGCGATAGAGGCGGGAAACGGGATATTCGTCGGTGAAGCCATAACCGCCGTGGATCTGGATCGCCTCGCTGGTGACCCGGTTCGACATTTCGTTGCAATAGGTCTTGGCGACCGCTGCCAGATGCGGGTCCGGAAACGGATTGGCCGAGGCGCAGGCGCGGTAGAGCATGCTGCGGCCGACCTCGATGTCGCGGTACATCTCGGCGATCTTCCAGCGCATGCCCTGGAAATCGCCGATGCGCTTGTTGAAGGCGGTGCGCGCGCGCAGATAGCGGACAGATTCCTCGAACGCGCCTTCGGCGAGCCCGAGCGAGATGCTCGGGTTGAGGCAGCGCTGGGTGTTGAAGGCGGTGAGCAGCTTGCGGAAGCCGTCCTCCCGGATCACCACGTTTTCGAGCGGAAGTTCGCAATCATTGAACTGCACTTCGGCGAGGTTTTCCCCGCCCATAGTATGATAGCGGGCGGTGACCTCGAGCCCGGGCGTGCCCTTCTCGATAAGTACGCAGCCAATGCCCTCGCGTCCCGGTTGGCCGTCGATGCGGGAGAAGACCACGAAGGCGGCGGCCTCGTCGACGCGGCTGATCAACGTCTTGACGCCCTTGAGGATGACGCGGTCGCCCTTGATGGTAGCGTTCGTCCTGTAGTTGGCGACATCGGTGCCGGCATGCGGCTCGGTCATGCAGATGGCGAGGATGGCTTCGCCGCTGCAGACGGCGGGAAGAAGGCGCTGCTTGAAATGCTCCGGTGCATAGGTGGAGATGATGCGCGTCTGGGCGCCGACCTCTCCGAGCACGGCCATGGCGGTGACGTAACAGCCCTTGGCGATCTCCTCCAGCACCAGCGCCGTGTCAAACACGTTGAGGCCCATCCCGCCGTATTCCTCCGGCACGGCCATGCCTAGAACGCCGAGCTCCGCCAGCCGGCGGATGTTTTCCCACGGGAAAGTGCCATCCATGTACTTGTGCGAACGCGGCTTGAACTCGTTCTGCGTCACGTCGCGGATAGTCCGCACGATTTCCCGCTGCTCGTCGTTCAATTTGAAGTCCATTCTCGTCTGTCCTCCCTGCAATTGGATCATGGAACCGGGGAAAGGCCGCCGTCGACGTTGATGGCGGCGCCGGTGATGTAGGATGCAGCGTCCGAGGCCAGGAAGCAGGCGACGTTGGCGAGTTCTTCCGCCTCGCCCAAACGCCCGAGCGGCACTGCCTTGGCAAAAGGCGCGAGGTATTCCTCGTACGGGACGTCGTCAGGCGCGTTTTGTCGGTGGCGCCGCTCCCACTGCCCGCTCTTGATCGTGCCGATGCAGAGCGCGTTGACGAGCACATTCCACGGCGCCAGTTCCTGTGACATTACCTTGGACAGGGTGATGCCGGCGGCGCGGCTGAGCGTCGTGGGCGCGCTTTCCGCCTTGGGCGCCTTGGCGTTGATGCTGACGATGTTGATGATGCGGCCCCACCGCTGTTCCTGCATGTGGGGCAGCACGAGCTGCGAGAGTACGATGGCCGCGACGACCTTCAGATTGTAGTCGTCGAGGAGCGATTTGCGCGACAAATCTGGAAAGGCGCCACGGCTGGAACTGCCGGCATTGTTGACGAGGATGTCGATCGGTCCGATCGCATCGACGGTCGCCTCGACCGCCGAATGCAGCGCGCTTTCGTCCGTGACGTCGCAGGGATGGCCGAAAATCGCGCCGGGAGTTTCCTTCGACAGCCTTTCGACGGCTTTCGCCAGAACGTCCGGCCGGCGCGCCAGGATGCCGACCCTGGCGCCCGAACGGGCAAGCCGGCTGGCGATCGCGAGGCCGAGGCCCTCGCTTCCTCCCGTCACCAACGCTGTCCGGCCGCCAAGGTCGATATGCATGATCAGAGCTCGCGCAATGCGTTGAACTGGTCGACGTAGCCGGAGCCGTCGATCCGGACCCCGATGACGGTGGTCTTGCCGGATTTCAGCGCGATCTTGATCGCGTCCTGCAAACCGTTCTCGGTATCGACCGTGGTGCCTTCCGCGCCAAAACCTTGGGCGATCTTTTCCCAGTCGCAGCCGCCGACGTGGACGCCGTGCAGCGGAATGCCCTTGATTTCCTGCTTCACGCGGATGAGGCCGATCTGCTGGTCGTCGAGCACGATGACGATGATCGGCAGGTTCTCGCGGACGGCGGTCTGCAATTCCGCGACCGCCATCAGGAAGCCGCCGTCTCCGGTGAACGCGACCACCGGGCGGTTTGGATGGGCCAGACGGGCGCCGAGCGCACCGGGAACGGCGTAGCCCATCGAACCGAGGCCGTTGGAGGTAAGGAATTCACGCGGGCCGTAGGACTGCCATTTCTGCACGACAAGGAGGCGGCTGGCGCCGGCATCGCAGGTGGCGACCGTGTCGCGCGGCAGGACTGCGCGGGCAACCTCCATGGCGCGCTGCGGCGAAAGCCCGGTGGCGGGCGTGTTGAGCGCATTGACGACGTTTGTGCGGAAGGTCGCGGCGGCCTTTTCGCCCCAGTTTCCGCCACTGCCGCAGAGCACCGCCACCTTGGCCAGCAGGAGCTTGAGGTTGCCGAGTACCTCGATTTCCGAGGGAACGAGCGCGTCGAGAGAGGGGGTCGACGACAGTGCCACCACCGGAATGGTATAGGGCCAGGCCTTGGGCTGCAGTTCGACCGCATCCAGCCCGACGGTTATGATCAGATCGGATTCCATGACCAACTGACGCTCGATCAGGCCGCCGATGATGCAGCCGGCCCGGAGCGGATGGTCCTCGGGAATGGCGCCCTTGCATTTCGAGGTGACGAGTACCGGAGCACCAAGCGCCTCGGCGACCGCCACGAGTTCCTCGGAGGCCTGGTCCCAGAAGACGCCGAGACCGGCCAGCAGCACCGGCTTGCGCGCGGCGCGGATACGGTCCGTCAGCGGCTTGAGCGCCTTGTCGTCGGGCTCCGGGCTCAGGAGATTGGGCAGCAGCGAGGGCTCGGCGAGAAGTTCCGTGGCTTCCTTGGTGGTTTCGCTCTGCGGGATGTCGAACTGGACCGGCCCAGGGGCGGGGGCCGTCGCCGTGCGCATGCCCCGGCGCAATTGCTGGCGGATGGTTCGGGCATCGACCGTGGTGCCCCATTTCACCAGCGGAGCGTAGAGCGCCACCTGATCGATGCGCTGCCGCAGGCCGACCTCGTGCGCGGGATGGGAGTAGCGGTCAGTCAGGACGATCAGGGGGGCGCGGTCGAGCGCGGCATGGGCGACGCCGTTGACCATGTTGGCGGCGCCCGGTCCGCGGGTGGAAAGGCACACACCCGGCGCACCGGTGATCTCGCCCCAGGTGGCGGCGAGCATCGCGCCGGCGGTCTCCTGCTTCATCAGGATGAAGCGCATGTCGCGCTGGCGCGCCGCCTCCATCAGTTCGACCGACTCTCCTCCCGGGTGACCGACCAGGAACGGTGTTCCCGCCTCCTTGAACGCATCGGCCATTACTTCCACCGTTGTCGACATTTCCTATTCTCCTGTTCGATGCCACCATTGGGCGGCAGATATTGGGTGTTCGTCCGCAGCGGCCGGCAAGTCAGTCCACGTGCCAGTAGAGGCCCTTCGGCTCCATGTAGGTGCGCATTCCGTTGCGGCCTTTCTCTCGGCCGAGGCCGCTCTGCTTGAAGCCGCCGAACGGCGTCGAGATCGACGTTTCCTTGTAGGTGTTGATCCAGACCGTACCGGCCCGGATGGCGCGGGCGACGCGCCACGCCTTGGCGAAATCGCCTGTCCAGATGCCGGACGCGAGGCCGAATTCGATGTCGTTGGCTTGCCTCACCAGGTCCTGCTCGTCGGTGAACGGGATCACCACGGCGACAGGCCCGAAGATTTCCTGTTGTGCGACGCGGGACTGGTTGGTGACGCCGGAGATGACCGTGGCCGGATAATAGGCGCCCCGTGCGAGCGCGCCTTCGGACGGAACGTCGCCGCCCGTCAGCACCTTTCCACCTTCCGCGCGCGCCGCCTCGACCGCCTTCGCCACGTGCTCGCGGTGCTGGAAGCTCACCATTGGCCCCATGCTGACTGCCGTATCGCCCGGCGCGCCCATCCTGAACCTACTGGCCTGGTCGCAGATCGCCTTCAGGAAGGCGTCGTGCACGGAGGCCTCGACGAATATCCGCGATCCCGCCACACAGGACTGGCCGCCGCCGGAGAAGATGCCGTCGGCCGCCACCTTGCAGGCGCGGTCGAGATCGGCGTCGGCGAAGACGATGTGCGGCGACTTTCCGCCGAGTTCGAGCACGACCGGCTTCAGCCGTGCGCCACAGGCCTGCGCGATCGCGCAGCCCGACGCGGTGCCTCCGGTGAAGCTCACCATGTCGACATCGGTATGGTCGACCAGCGCACGACCGATATCGGCATGGCCGGTTACGACGTTGAGCACGCCGGCCGGCAGTCCGGCTTCGATGGCGAGGCGGGCATATTCAAGCGCGATCCGCGGGGTCACTTCGGAGGGTTTCAGGACGACCGTGTTGCCGGCTGCGAGAATGGGCGCGAGCTTCTGCGCTTCGAGGGTCAGCGGCGAATTCCATGGCGTGATCGCCGCGACCACGCCGACCGGCTCGTAGACCGTCATCGTCATGCTCGGGCCACGCTGGGTGTTGACCTCACTCTCGAAGGTCTCGCAGACGGCGCCGTAGTAGCGGAAGGTCGATGCGGCGCTCGTCGCCTGGCTCCGGCATTCGGAGAGCGTCTTGCCGTTGTCCTCCATCTGCACACGAGCCAGATGATCGATCTGGGCGAACATCAGGTCGGAGATCTTGTAGAGGAAGCCTGCGCGTTCATGGAACTTGAGGTCGCGCCAGGCGGGATCGGAAAGCGCCGACCTGGCCGCTGCGACCGCCGCATCGACGTCCGCGCCGCTGGCGGAGCCGATCTGCGCCACCTGCCTGCCGGTGCTGGGATCGATGGAGGCGAAGGCCTGTCCACCGCCCGTGCGCCACGCGTTGCCGATCATGAAAGGTAAGATGGTCATTGGACGTTTCCCTGAAATTTCCTGCCGGTTGAACCGGCCTGTTTTCTTGCCAACGGCCTCAGGCGGTCGTTCGGGGCGAGAACAGGACGAGGTCCTGCTCGGGGATGCTCATGCCGGTCAGGAAGCGGCGTGTGTTGTCGACAGCGCGTTCGAGCACCGAGCCGAAATTGTCCACCGTTCCGCCGGCCGAGTGCGGCGTCACCACGGTCTGGTCGAGCGTGAGAAGTGGGCTGCCGACCGGCGGTTCCTGTTCGAACGCGTCGATGCCGGCGGCATAGATGTGGCCGCTGACGAGCGCGTCATGGAGGGCGGCTTCGTCCACCAGTCCGCCGCGCGCGCAATTGATGAAGATCACGCCCGGCTTCAGCTTGGCGATGCGGGCGGCGTCGAACATCTTCGCCGTCTCGTTCATCAGCGGTAGGTGCAAGGAGAGGATGTCCGCGCGCGCGGTGATCTCGTCAAGTGAGGCATAGGTGACCTTGAGCTCGCGCTCAACCGACGGATCGCTCCTGTACGGATCGTAGTAGAGCACCGTCGCGCCGAAGCCGGTGAGCAATTGCGCGACGGCCTTGCCGATGGCGCCGAACCCGACGATGCCGACCGTTCGCCCGTTGATCTGCCGGCTCACGCCCCGGGCCGCTTCCTTGTCCCATTCGCCGGCGCGGGTCTGGCGGTCGAGATGGGGCAGGCGCCGGCAGGCGGCAAGCATGTGCAGCACTGTGTGTTCCGCAACCGGGATAGCATTGCCGGCCTGGAGCCTGGCGACGGTGATCCGGTGCTCGGCGCAATAGTCGAGATCTATACGGTCCACGCCCGCGCCGAGCTTCTGGATGAAGCGAAGCTTCGGCGCCGCCTGAAGCAGGGAGGCGGGCATCGGCGTCGCCATCACGAAGACGATGTCGGCGTCGCGAAGCGCTGCCGCTTTTTCCTCGGCGCTGCGGCCGGCGGAAACGCTCAGCGTCCAGTCCTTCGGGATGCCTGAGGCGATTTCCTCCATGATGCGAGGATGAAAGGGATCGATGATGCCGACGATGGACCGTACCATGAAACACAACCGCTGCATGTTGAACTGAGGCAAACATGCGGTTGGAGGCGATAACCGTCCAATCATTAAGTCGCAGGGGGGTATCAGGTGAGCTTATACGGTGGTGCTCAAACCAGGCCGATAATGCCGGCGAAACCGGCTGTCGCCAGAAGCCAGAGCGGGTTGATCCGCGTTGCCAGCACCAGCACGCCCACGATGCCCGTGACGGCGTAGCTGGCGAGACTCGAGTTCGCCGCGATGCAAAGCAGCCAGGCGCTGGCGATCATCAGGCCGGTCGTTAGGGGAACGAGGCTGCGCCTGAGGATGATGAACCAGCGCCGGCTTTGCCAGCGCTCCGAAAGACCAGTCGCAATATAGGCGATGACGGTCGCCGGGCCACAGATCGCGGCGGTGGAGACCAGAGCGCCGACGAGGCCATAGACCTGCCAGCCGATCAGTGTGACGAAGATGACGTTGGGGCCCGGTGCGGCCTGCGCCAGCGCGAACAGCGTCACGAACTGCTCGTTCGACAGCAGCGAATGCTCGCTCACGACGAAGCGGTGCAGTTCGGGAAGGATCGGATTGATGCCGCCAATCGCCAGAAGCGACAGGAGCAGGAGATGGATGGTGAAGTCGAACAGGGCGGAGGACGAACTATTCATTCTGCGCAACCCAGGTCCAGAGTATCGCGACGGGAAGCGCTAGAAGGATGATCCAGACCAGCGGTAGTCCGAGAAATGCCATGGCGACGAAGACCATCGCGGCGAGCACGATGGTGCGCGCCGAGCGCAGGACCGGCCAGGCGATCTTTGCCGCCATGGCAACGATCAGCCCGGCCGCGGCCGATGCGATCCCGCGGAAGGCATCCTCGACCGGTTGCAGGTCCCCGTATCGCGCGTAAAGCATCGAAAGCCCGATGACGACGGCGATCGGCATGATCATCAGCCCGAGGAAGGCGATGACCGCGCCCGGAATGCCGGCCATCCGGGCGCCGACATGGACCGTGATGTTGATGACGTTGGGGCCGGGCAGCAGTTGCGACAGGGCCAGAACCTCGGTGAACTCCGATGCCGTCAGCCACTTGCGTTCTTCTACCAGCATACGCCGGATAAACGGCAGGACGCCACCGAAGCCAGAGAGGCCGACGAGCAGGAAAGCCTGGAACAGTTGCGGCAGCCCCACACGGGGCACGCCCGCTCGCCGTGACAGGGCCGGGTTCTCTTTCTCTTCCTCCTCGGCCTCGAACCTCATGCTTTCCGCCCTTGCTGCGGGCGAGCACTGAACGGCATCCGTGCGACGATAGAGGGGAAGCGATTCAAGGCTGGAAACTCTGGACCTGACGACCGGAAAGCATGAAAAGCGCAAGGAAGCCATCAGAGTCAAATTAGTTTTTAACCCTAGTACATAAGTGCTGTTTATGTTTTCCTCTTGGCGGAGGAGGAATACCTACATGATGACACTTCGCCATATGGAAGTTTTCCATGCGATCATGGTCACCGGCTCGGTGACCGGGGCCGCGAGGTTGCTGAATATAACCCAGCCTGCCATCAGCGCAGTGCTGAAGCATTGCGAAAGCCGGCTGAACATGAAGCTTTTCCTGCGGGCGGGCGGACGGCTGCAGCCGACGGAGGAGGCGCTTGCAATCTTTCCCGACGTGGCGGCGATCTTCGGCCGCGTCGATGCGGTGGGCCGTCTCGCCCAGGATCTCGTCGGCGGCAAGCTCGGAACGCTCTCGGTCGCTGCCGCCTTTCCGATCGCCAACGGCTATCTCGCCAAAGCCATGGCCTCGTTTCTGGTGGAGCGGCCGAAGGTCCGGTGCACGCTGCAGTCGCTGACTTCGCCGCAGGTCCTCGACCGGGTGATCAACCGCGAGGTCGAGCTGGGACTGGCGCATGAGCCGATCATCAGCAATGCGGTGGATACCGAGGAACTGATGAGCTGGAGCCTCAACTGCGTCATGCCGGAGGATCATCCGCTAGTCGAGCGCGACGAGATCGACGTCCGGGATCTCGCGCCCTATCCAATCATCACCTATCAGCCACAGATCGTTTTCCGCCCCTATGTCGACCGCGCCTTCAGCCAGGCGGGTATAGCCCCGACGATCGCGGTCCAGGTCAGCATCGCGCTGACCGGCATCATGCTCGCGCGTTTCGGCGCAGGCGTCGCGATCGTGGATTCGCAGCTGGTGGATTCCATGGGCATTCCGGGCCTCGCGGTTCGCGAGTTGACGCCTCGGATCGAGGCGAAGACCCTTCTGATACAGCCCAAGGATGCGCCGCGTTCGGTGGTCGTGAACGAGTTCATCGGTCATTTGAGAAAAGTTATACGGGAGGATGGGGTGTAGAAGCCTGGGTTATGACCCGCTGTGTTTTTATTATTCGACAGTGTCAGGGCGATCGCTTTTGATACCGCTCCGGCGAGGGAGTCTCGACCTGTGCGACCAAAGAGAAATCAATCGAAATCGACAGGAAGGCTTCCGACGGTACCTGAAATTTGAATCGGAGGAGGAGACCGATGAAGTATTTGAGAAGCGCACTCGCCGCTGCCGCGGTGTTGTTTTCGACGGCGGCGCATGCCGAGTTCCCGGATAAGCCGGTGACACTCGTGGTGCCGTTCGCAGCCGGTGGGTCCAACGACATTCTCGCCCGCTACGTGGGCGACCGTCTGGGCAAGGCCTGGGGCCAGCCGGTCGTCATCACGAACATGCCCGGCGCGGGCGCCGCGATCGGATCGGCCCACGTCTCCCAGGCGGCGCCTGACGGATACACGCTGCTGATCGCCTCGGTCACCTTTACCATGAACCCCGCTGTTCAGCCCAATCTTCCCTTCGACCCGAAGGAAGGCTTCCAGCCGGTCGCGATGCTCGGCAAGGTGCCGCTGGTTCTCGTCGTCGGCAAGTCGCTGGAGGCGAACACCGTTCAGGAATTCGTCGCCACCGCCAAGGGACGCGAACTCGCCTACGCGACTTCGGGCCTCGGCACGGTCAACCAGTTCGGCGCCGAGCTCTTCGCCCAGAGCGCCGGGATCAAGATGACGCCCGTCCACTACAAGGGCGGATCGGAAGCGATGACCGACGTGATCGGCGGCCACGTGGATTCGTTCATGAGCAGCATGACGCAGGCCCTGCCGATGATCCGCGGCGGCCAGATGCGTGGCCTCGTCGTGACCAGCACGGAACGGTCGGCGGCCGTTCCGGACATTCCGACGACCAACGAAGCCGGTATTCCCGGCGTCGATGTCGAGCAGTGGTGGGGCATTCTCGCTCCTGCCAAGACCCCGGCGGATATCGTCGAAAAGCTGAACGCCGACATTAACGCGATCCTGTCGACGCAGGAAACCAAGGATTTTCTCGCCAAGGACGCGGGGCGCCCGACGCCGATGTCGGTTCAGGAGTTCACGGATCTCATCAATTCCGAACTCGATAAGTGGCGGGGCATCGCCGAGAAGGCCGACATCAAGGCCGAATAAGCTGCATTGAGCGGCGGCGGAAGCATCTGGCATGCCCGCCGCCGGTTTCGATTCCGGAAACTTTCAGGGTGAGCAATGGCATGAAGACCGTCAACCATAAGGATGTCGGGGCAGGTCTCCTTTTCATAGTGCTGGGAGCCAGCTTCGCGATCGGTGCTTGGGGCTACCGCATGGGCACCGCCGCGCGCATGGGGCCTGGCTATTTTCCCTTCTGGCTCGGTGTCATCCTGGCCGTCATCGGCGCCATCGTCACCTACAACGCGCTGCGGAATACCACCGAGGGCGAAGCACTGGAGCGATGGGCTCTGCGGCCACTTCTCGTCATTCTCCTGTCCGCCGTCGTGTTCGGATTTCTGCTGCCATACGCCGGGCTGCTCGTCTCCGTGCTCGTCCTCGTGATCGGGTCCAGCTTCGCCAGCACCGATTTTTCGTGGCGTTCGACGCTGCTGACCGCGCTCGTCCTGCTCGCGCTTTCGCTGGTCCTGTTCGTCTGGCTGCTCCACCTGCAGTTCGCGATGTGGCCGGTCTTCCTCAATCTCTAGGATTTCGCGATGGAATTGCTCGATCACCTCGCGCTCGGCTTTGCCACGGCGCTGACGCTGAACAACCTGTTCTACGCCTTTGTCGGCTGTCTGCTCGGCACGTTGATCGGCGTGCTTCCGGGCCTCGGCCCGCTGGCGACGATCTCGATGCTGCTGCCGTTCACCTTCGGGCTTGATCCGCTTGCCGCGCTCATCATGCTGGCGGGCATCTATTACGGCGCGGCCTATGGCGGTTCGACCACTGCGATCCTCGTCAACCTGCCGGGGGAAACCTCGTCGGTGGTAACCGTGCTCGACGGCTACCAGATGGCGAGGCAGGGTAGGGCGGGCGTTGCGCTCGCGACGGCGGCGCTGGGATCGTTCTTTGCCGGCTGCGTCGGCACCCTCATTCTCGCGGCCTTCGCCACGCCGCTGACGAAGATGGCGTTCGAGTTCGGCCCCGCCGAATACTTTGCACTGATGGCCATGGGCCTCGTCGGGGCTGTTTCCCTGGCGTCGGGATCGTTGATCAAGTCAATCGGCATGATTGTTCTCGGGCTGCTGCTCGGGCTGGTGGGCACAGATGTCGCCTCCGGCGCGATGCGCTACACCTTCGGGCTGCCGCAACTGTGGGATGGCATCGACTTCATTGTCATCGCCGTCGGCGTCTTCGCGTTCGGCGAAGTCATAACCAGCATCGAGCAGACCGAGGTGAGGGAGACGCTCAAGATCAAGATCAGCAGGTTGTGGCCCAGCCTGGAGGACTTCAAGCAGATGTTTCCCGCCGTCCTGCGCGGCAGCGCGCTCGGCTCGATCGTCGGCGTCCTGCCGGGAGCAGGACTCTCGCTCGCCTCGTTCTTCGCCTACAGCCTGGAAAAGAAGGTGTCGAGAACGCCGGAACGTTTCGGCAAGGGCGCGATCGAGGGGGTGGCCGGGCCCGAGGCGGCCAACAACGCCGCCGCGCAGACCGCCTTCATTCCGACGCTCACGCTCGGAATTCCGGGAAGCGCCACCATGGCGCTGATGCTAGGCGCGATGATCGTCCACAATATCCAGCCCGGCCCGCAGGTGATGACCAACAATCCGACGCTGTTTTGGGGGTTGATCGCCTCCATGTGGATCGGCAACCTGATGCTGGTCATCCTCAACCTGCCGCTGGTCGGCATCTGGGTGAAGCTACTGAGTGTGCCGTTCCGTGTCCTGTTCCCGGCGATCATCTTGTTCTGCTGCATCGGCGTCTATTCGGTCCAGAACTCCGTATTCGACATCTATCTCGCCGCCGCTTTTGGACTGTTTGGCTATATGCTGCGCAAGTTCGACTGCCAGCCGGCGCCGCTGATGCTCGGCTTCGTTCTCGGCCCGATGATCGAGGAGAATTTCCGCCGCGCGCTGGTGCTCTCCAAGGGCGACTTCTCGATATTCGTCACTCGGCCGATCTCCGCCGTCCTGTTGGCGATTGCGCTCGTCTTGGTGATCTCGGTCGCCCTGCCGGCGATCCGCAGCAAGCGCGAGGAAGCCTTCGAGGAGGATTGATCGAATGGACGCGCGGGCGAACCATGACTGAGAGTATCCGGGTTTCCCTTGAGCGGACAGGCGTGGCGCGGGTCACTCTTGCAAGGCCCGACAAGCACAATGCCTTCGACGCGGAACTGATTGAAGGTCTGACGGCGGCCATGGTCCGTCTGGACGACGATGCGGCGATCAGCATCGTCGTCCTGACGGCCGAGGGTGCGAGTTTCAGTGCCGGCGCCGATCTCGAATGGATGAGGCAGTCGGCCGGCAAGGATCGCGCCGGCAATCTCGCGGACGCGCGGGCGCTTGCCGAATTGATGCGTACGCTGAATGGCTTGCGAAAGACCACAATAGCGCTCGTGCAGGGTGCCGCCTATGGCGGCGGGGTCGGGCTTGTCGCCTGCTGCGATATCGCGATCGCCTCGGATGCCGCGCGCTTCTGTCTATCGGAAGTGAAGCTCGGCCTGATCCCCGCTGCGATCAGTCCCTACGTGATCGACGCCATCGGCGGCCGGCAGGCGCGGCGGCTTTTCCAGACGGCGGAAGTGCTTCCGGCGGTCGAAGCCGCTCGCATCGGGTTGGTCCATGAAGTGGTCGCCGCCGGCCGGCTCGAGGCGCGCGGTGAGGAACTCCTCTCGTTGCTGAGGAAAGCCGCGCCCGGCGCGCGCAATGAAGCCAAGCGATTGATTTCGAAGGTCGAGGATCATCCACGCGGTGAGGCACTATTCGCGCTGACATCGGAATGGATCGCCACCGTTCGCGGGGGGCAGGAGGCTTTTGAGGGCATGTCGGCTTTCCTCGAACGCCGGCCCGCGAGTTGGTGCCGGGAGGATTGAGGCATGGCCAACGGCGCGGTGCGTATCGTCGAAGTCGGTCCTCGCGACGGCCTGCAGAACGAGAGCTCGATCCTGTCGGCGGAAGACCGGATCGCCTTTATCGAAAAGTTGCTGGCGGCGGGGCTCGATACGGTGGAGGCCGGCAGCTTCGTCTCGCCGAAATGGGTACCGCAGATGCAGGGAACAGCCGATGTTCTCGACGGACTTGCCGGTTCCACCGCGCGGCTTCCCGTTCTGGTTCCAAACCTGATCGGTCTGGAGGCCGCCATAGCCGCTGGCGCCCGCGAGATTGCCGTGTTCGCTTCCGCTTCGGAAACGTTCTCGCGAAAAAACCTGAACTGCTTCATCGATGAATCGATCGAACGCTACATGCCGGTCATCGAGACGGCGCTCGACGCCGGCCTCGCCGTGCGCGGCTATATCTCCTGCGTGCTCGGTTGCCCCTATGAAGGCAAGGTGGAGACGGGGGCGGTCACACGACTGGCGTCCATTCTCCACGGCCTCGGCTGCTACGAGATCTCGCTCGGCGATACGATCGGCGTCGGAACCGTCGGAGAAGTGCGGAACTTGCTACGGGCGGTCGCCGGCGAGGTCCCGCTCGATGGGCAGGCGGTTCATTTCCATGACACTTACGGGCAGGCGCTCGCCAATATTTATGGCGCGCTGGAAGAAGGCGTTTCGGTCATCGATGCCTCGGCGGGAGGCTTGGGCGGTTGTCCGTATGCCCGCGGCGCCAGCGGCAATGTCGCGACGGAGGCCGTCGTCTATATGCTCAACGGCCTGGGCGTTGAGACGGGGGTCTCGATGCCGAAACTATTCGACGCGGTAGACTTCATCTCCACCAAGTTGGGCAAGCCGCCAGCCTCGGCCGTCTACAAGGCCCTGTGCGGCGGTGTCGCCTAAATACGTCGATCGGTCGCATCTTCTTTGTTAGTGGAATTGGCGATGCCGGCGGTGCGCAGACTGTTGCCCCAGGCGATATGCGCCTTGGTTTAGGCGGTCCATTTAGCGCAATCTAAGATAGGCAATCCGCCGACTACCGCGGGGAACGCCGGTCGAAATGGCCTTCAGGTCTTTAGCTTTAGTGATCTTCGCTGTCTTATCCGCGAAATTTCTACAACATGACTATCGTTCCTCGCCGTGGTGTCGTCCCCCTGTGCTACACTTCAGACACAGCCCGGCGAACCTGCCCGTCTGTTGCCGGGCTTCGTACCCACACAGCAAGGCGGGCCACTGATTTGCTGCTATGCGCCGCGCTCGTTTATGGCCCCAAGACGAGGGCGGGATTTTCACGACAAACCTTCACTTGAGCTCTATGGCGAGTGGAGAAGGCGATGAAAAGCAAGCTAACCCCCGAGGACATGGATGCATTTCCTCCCGAGGATTTGAAGGAAATTCAGCGTGTCTTTCAAAAACTCTGCAACGAGCGCGGTTTCGAGCGAGGCAGCGACGGTGCCAGCAGCCTCGCTCGATCGGTTCTGATCTATTATGGTCAGGGCGTGCGAGACACGAACACTCTAGAGAAAGTGTTGCGTGGTACCCATCCGGTGACGATCTGACCGGACTTCGCCGGTGACAATCGGCAGTTACATTGGTGACGTTGTCGTGCGTACCGGCCGATAGGGGTTGTAAACGCATGCCATGAGCATCCACTTGAAACCATTTCACAAATTAAGGAAGTCGGCCTTTGGTGGCGGTTACTAAGGTAATCCCTCCATCGCGATAGTTGTACTGTGTCATTTTGACGTTTTCCACAGGCCGACAAAGTCTCGTCGCATTTACATGTGCAGTCATCATTCGCGCTCTCGAAGGTTCGAATCGATAACCGGTCATCTTTGAGCAAAACAACCTTAGCTATACCTCAGTCGTTAGCAGACTGAGTCTTATGAGGATTCTAAAGAATGGCTTCTTACTACGTTTCTCCCAATGGATCGGACAGTAATTCTGGTCTGCTGGATAAACCGTTCGCATCGCTTCAGCATGCGCACGATATGGCAAAGCCCGGCGATACGATCTATATGCGCGGAGGTGTCTACAAGCTCACATCTGGAGTGAACCTCACGAAGGATGGCACGAGCGGCAATCCGATTACGGTGACAAACTACAAGGATGAGGTACCGGTCCTGGACGGATCCTCGATGAAGGGCGGCTATGTCGTCAACATGTCGAGTGCATCGTGGAACCACATCAAGGGTCTTGAGATCAAGAACGGCCCCGAAGGTGGCCTCATGATCCAGGGCGCCTCGAACAACAACACAATCGAGCAGTTGGACGTTCACCACAACGGATGGAATTCGGAGTGGGAGGGCAAGGGCATTGTGATGTTCGGCTCCAGCGCGAACAACCTGCTTCTCAATAACGACTCTCACCACAACCAGGATCTGCATGGCGACAACGCCGACGGTTTTCAGATCAGCACCACGGGTGCGGGCAACGTCCTGCGCGGCAATCGCGCCTATGCCAACTCGGACGATGGCTTTGATTTGTTCAACGTGCAAAACGGCACGAAGGGTGCGCCCGTTGTTCTGGATGGCAACTGGGCCTTCGACAATGGCTACGCCAATGACGGCAGCGCGGGCGGTGATGGAAACGGCTTCAAGCTGGGCGGTGCGCGCGCAGGGACGAACACCACCTCGGGTGGCCATACTGTGACCAACAACGTTGCGTGGGGGAATCGTTCGATTGGTTTCGACGAGAATGCCGCCTCCAATCCGATCAAGCTTGAGCACAACACCGCGTATAACAATGGCCTATACAACTATGGATTCTGGGATACGGAGCATACCTTCCGGGCCAACATATCGGCCGGCACCGGAAAAATCGCGGCGTCCGGATCGACCGAAGGCAACTCGTGGACGTTGCCGGTAAAGGTGGACGCCAACGACTTTCAGTCGTTGAACGACAGCACGGCGCGGGGCGACCGTGGAGCCGACGGCTCCCTCCCGACCACGAAGTTCCTTCATCTCGCGGACGGGAGCGATCTGGTCAATCTGGGCGCTTTCGAGGCGGGTACGCCGCCCACCGAGGTTACGCCGCCTACTGGGGTCACGCCGCCGACTGGCGTTACGCCGCCTGCCGTTGACGTTCCGGCTCCTGTCGGTCTACCCGACTACGACTCGCACAAGATGATCGACGGCAATGGGCGTGCAAACACCATCAACGGCACCTCGGGCGCCGACTTGATCGACGGCAAGGGCGGTAACGATAAGCTCTTCGGCCTCGGCGGCCATGATATCCTCGAGGGTGGCAATGGGGCTGACCAGTTGCAGGGGGGGACCGGCAACGACTTCCTTCAGGGCGGCAACGGTGCCGACCTCTTTATTTACCGGGAAGCCAACTGGGGCACGGACGTGATCCTGGACTGGCAGGACGGTTCCGATAAAATCGACCTTCGCAAAACCGGTCTCACGTTCAAGGACCTGGGCATCGTCCGCGCCGACGTCGATGGCGATGGCGCCAAGGACGACGTGTTCATTCTCAGCGACCACGGCAACATCGGCGTGCTCGATAGCAATACCTCGGTGATCACCGCCTCTGATTTCTTGTTCTGACGGGGTTTGGACCAGCGCGGACTCCGTTCGCGCTGGTCTTCCATGTCGCGGCGCCATGCCCACTTCTCCGGGCCGCCGCAAGGCGACACTGGCGGCGATATTCGCGGCCTGATAACTGTGCAGGGATCCCCCGACAGCGTTCAGGAATCGGACGCGCCTGGGGCTGCGGTCAACAATCCAAGATAATGAGATCGCAGAAACGGAATACCGGCCAGGAGCGGATAGGTGATGGCTGCCGTGGGTCCTAGGCTATCGGCCAAAGGAGGAAGCAGCGAAATCGACTTAAGCCGTATGACAGTCGACGGAAACAGGCGGCTGATCCGCCTTCTTGTCATTGCTCGAACCGAGCGATTCGTCGGGCTGGGATAACGGAGATCATACCACAAGATCGCTCCCGATTTCTTGAGCACTCGGAGCATTTCGGACGCGATGTTCCCCGCCATTTCGTTCTCAAACACTGATGAGAAAATGGTGAAAGCGACTATTATGTCAAAAGAGTCATTTGGGAAGCTCAGGCGTTCGGCATTCGCTTGCATCAGATTGAAGGCCGGGTAGCGTCTGCGTGCACTCTCTATGTGAGCAGACAAGAGATCCACCCCGAAAAGATTCTCCGGCGGCACTCCGCGCTCATTAAACCAGCGGAGCTGGCTTCCGTAGCCGCATCCGACGTCCAGAACCCGGCATTCGCAGAGAGGTCGCCCGAACCATTCGTCGATCAAAGTTTCGATTGCATCACTCCGTTCCTTGCACAGTTGCTGACGACCGAGGCTGTCGTATTTCCATCGTCCTTCCCGCAGGTATTCGGTATAGATTTTTCGAAGTCGCTTAACCTCGTCGCCGCTCTCTGGGGACTCTCCTAACATCCTCTCGGCCCTTTTCGATCAGGTCGTTGGCAGCCGTTTACTGGTCCGACACTGCCGAACGCGCATGGCAATCATCGCCCGGGCGAAGCCCCGACAGAATGTTTCCAAGTCGACGCCTTTGAGATTCCAAAAATTCCGGGTCTTGAGTCCAGTGCCTCCAGGAGGCTCCTATGGTTCGGGCGATCTCCCCGCCGACCTCGCCGCAACCCTTGCGCTTGAGGATCTCGACGAATTCGTAATCTTCGACTCCATCGCGAAGCCATTTGAGCCGCATGGAGGGCACCACGCCCTCCACTCCGACGGGTTGCCCCGGGTAAAGAAGCAGCCCCTCTCCCGGATACTCGTTGCCTCCCGTCCGGTACGTCTGCACGTTCTTCCAAGGGTTGTCGGTCCAGAGATCGACGCGCCAGTACAACAACCCTGTCAACCCGAGGCTCTGATTGATGAAGCCGGGCTGAATACGATAGTTGATCGGGGCAAAATCGATCTCCCACTTTGGAGAATATTCGTCCTGAACGAGGGCATTGTATGACCAAACCTCATCGCCCTTGGCCAAGACCTCAGCGACCCGCTCTGAACTGCTCTCGTACATTGTGGGAAGAAGCACCCAGATATCGACCGCAGAACGGCCGCTTCCGGTGCCATCGTCATAGAGCTCGGGGGCAGGTTTCATCGTCACGAGATTGTCGACACCCGCCTCATGCAGCACGCGTGCCCAGGCTTTCATGGTTTCATAGATACCGCCGCAGCGGTCGATTTCATCGGCCGTATAATTGAAGAGACGGAGCTCAGGATTGTGCTCAGCTGCGGCCTCCTGCACCTCTTCGAGCGATGGGGGCGGCGTCATCGTGCATTGAGCCATGCTGGCATTGCTCCACAGGCCGAGATTGACGGATTTCAGTCCGAACCTGTCGATGAACGAGGCCTGATCCTGAACTCGCACGTCACGCGGCATTAGCCTATGCTTCAGCAACTCGGCCTGAGCCTGCGGAGTATTCGCTTTCCAGATAAGGAAAGCCGAGTTTAACGAGGGGATGAGCGGGAGTGTGAAATTCCACACATGAAGCACAACCTCGCCGACGGCATTACCCTGATCGCTTGACACCGTCACGGCGCCGCTATAGCGGCCGGGCAACGTATCGCGTGGAACGAAGACGTCGATCCAGATCGGCTGGTTTTGGCGCGAAGGAACGGAAAAGGCAGTTGCAGGTGGGGAGTGGCCGTCTCCCGCTGGAGCGGTTGCTTCGGCGCCGAGCGGTATCAGTGCATCGGCGTACCATCCCGGGCCGAGCGGTCGGTTCGATCCGTGCAGGTCGGGACTGGATCGCGTCACATGGACGTAGTGCTCGCGATAGCGTGTCACATTCGTCGCTGCGATATGGGCTCGGTCGCCGTTGACCAAATCTTGCAGCTGGATCGTTACGTTGGTGAGGCCGGTGTCCGGCGCATTGATCCCGAGCTGAAACGACTCGGTTTCACCGCGGGCGGCATAAAGTTCGATCGCCAGCCGGTCACCGGGGACAGCGTCACGCTCAATGCGTTCCAAACTAGGCACGAGCCAGATGGCCGGTTCTGTCCGCGCTGTGCCGGAAGGCAGCAAGAAATAGAAGATGCCTGGCACGAGCCAGAGGGTCAGCCCAGGGTGCGGCCAACGCCAGGGACCAGGTCTTCGGCGGGTGCTGATGGAACGAGCAATCGAACCTGAAAGGCGCGTGACGAGGGAGCGGGATCGCAAAGCAAGACCGTAAAGTGAACCGCATCCATAGCTCAAGTGCAGCGAAACGAGCACCACGGGAAAGAAGAGCAGATGCATGCCGGGCGATGTGCAAGCGGCCAGTAAGGTCGCGGACAGCAATGCAATCGAATAGACTAACAGTATACCTGATGTTGCGACGAGCGCGGCAGGCCAAAATAGAGATACGGCTAATGAGATTGACAGGCTTGCGACTAAGGCGAGCGGAGCGAGATGACGCAGCCGCAATGCGCGCCAGTTCTCGACCAACGCGAGGGTGCCGCCGAGTCCATTGCCGAAATACTGTTTGCAGAGCGCAGGTAGGGATTGTCGGGGTTGGTAGAAAGCTCGGATTTCGGGCGAAAGATAGAGGCCATAGCCGAGCCGCCGTATTCTCTCGTTGAAGTCGTTATCCTCGGCACGCCAAAGATCTTCCCGTAGTGGGCCTACTTGGTCGACGATATACTTCCAATAGCAGCCGTTCCATACGGTATCGGCCCACCCTACGGCTCCTTCTCTACGGAACTTGGCAACCCCGATGCCGAAAGGGCTTCGATGTGCCGCAACGATCGCCCGGCCAACGATCGATTGTGCTGGCAAGGGACGCGCGATTGCTCCCACCCCCCCGGCACCTGTCGCGAGCAGTGTCGAGACGCTTTGCCGGACGACGTCGGGTTGGTAGCGGGCATGGGCATCGAGACGCAGCACGATGTCGGTCCGGATGCGAGGAAGCGCCAGATTGAGTGCGGCGGCGGGGCTACCATGCGAGTTCTCGATGACCCGCACCCGTGGGTCGATCCGCTGCATGTCTTGCAACATCTCCAATGTTCCATCGGTTGACCCGGCGTCAGCGAACCAGATTTCGGCAATCGAAGGGTAATCCTGACTGAAAACGTCGGAAGCGAGTGTCTTGAGATGTGCGATCTCATTGCAAATCGGAATGACAATGCCGACGGTCGGCTGCTCCGGAACCGGGGGGGCCGGGTAATCGGCGAGCGCGGACCGGTATTCAGGCGGCATTTGAGAAGACTTCAGCATGAAGTACTCCAATCATCCGTGCACGATTGACTTCCAACGTGTTGTCAGCCATCAGCGCGCGCCCATTGCGACGCAAACGCTCCTGTAGTTCCGGGCTGCAGACAACTTGCTCGATCGCACCTGCCAGCGCACAGACGTCGCCCGGCGGAACAAGCATGGCCGTTTCATTGTCCTTCAGCAGGTGAGGGATGCCACCCACGGCAGTGGCGATCGTGGGTAGGCCAATGCAAAGCGACTCATTGATGACTTGCGGAAAGCCCTCCGAGAAGGATGGGAGCACAAGCGCTCCGGCTCGCCGGTAAAGTTCGAACAAAGCCGGTCCATAGGACACAAAACCGTGGAATGTGACAGTGTCGTCAATGCCGAGGACCATGGATCGCGCCTTGAGCTCCGCCTCCAGCGGACCTGTGCCAACGATATCGAGGTGGCACGACACACCGCGCCGCTTAAGGTGCGCGAGAGCCTCGAGAAGAACGTGGTGCCCCTTTTCCAGAGCCAACCGACCAACGCAGATCAAGCGCGTTGGATCGGGCCCGGAAGACATTTCTGCAAAGGCTCTGAGCTGCGCGTCTCTGATAAGACAGGGCATATGGTCGTGCACCCGGTTGCTAAATCTGCGGTACTCCCGAGCAAGGTCTTGTCCTACAGTGAACACTGTTCGATCACGCGCAAGCCGCTTGAAGTGCCAATCAAGTGCCCTGGCGGCCGACACTGCAACATGACGCTTCAGACCCCGATGCGTACCCAGCTGTTGGACCAGGTTCTGGCGAACCACCAGGCCGACCGGCACGCCGAGGGCAATGCACTCCGTCGCGATCATCTGCCCAATCGGATGCGGGCCGACAATCAGGATCGCGTCCCAATTCCGCGCCTGCTCCGAGATCCGGCGACGGATCTCCAGGAATGCACGAGGCCCGACGCGCCAAAGTTGATACAGGTTCGGATAATAGGGGAGAGGGCAAAGTGTGATCGCCGGATGGTCAAGCAAATAGGGCCCGCGTCCCGGTTGCATTGCCTCGCGCCCGATGAAGATGATCTCGTCGACGAACTCGATTAAACTGGCCGGAAAGAGGATATATGACTCATCCGTCGAAAGAGTGTCGCCGTCGCGCCAAAAAACCTGATCAACGAAGATGGCGAGTCGCATGGCCAATCCACTTCTTTGCATCGACGTCGTTTCCCGTAGCGCATAACGTCCAGAGTTGGCCGGTGACCAATTTCGGCTGGAACTTCTGCTCGATCCATGCACGTGCGCGGGTGCCGATCTCGCGCCGTATGTCGGCATCCGTCGCAAGACGAAGAACTTCGCGCGACAGGTCATCCTGTTTGGATCCGGCTATGACCCCGGTCACACCGTTTTGGATCAGGTCGGCGACGCCGTTCACTCGCGTGGCGACGCAGGGCACGCCCGCTGCCATGGCCTCCAAGACAACATTGGGCATGCCCTCGTAGTCGGAAGACAGAAGGAAAATGTCTGAGGCGCATATGAGCTCTCGGGCATCCGGCACACTGCCGAGAAAGCGGACCCTGTCGTCGATCCCAAGGCGCCCCACCTGGCTCTTCAATGCGTCGAGACAGCCGAGTTCTTGTCCGGCGATCACGGCCTGCACAGTGCAGTGCCGACCTACGCTTTCGATCGTATCGATGAAGCGGTCGAAGCGCTTCTGGGGCACAAGTCGGCCTACCCCAAGTACCAACACCGCGTCATCGCGCAGATCAAGCTGCTGACGCCAATCGGCACGCCACCGTGCCATCTGGTCAGACGGAAAGATCTCGACCGCGTTCGGCACATAGACAACGCGCTTTTTGGAGCCGAGGCGGTGCGCGAGTTGCCTCTGGGTCTCACGCGAATTGCAGACTGCGGTCGAGATGCCGGCCACGCTCATCCACGACCACAAGCCGCGTAGGCCTGTCGGCAGGTCTGCAAACAATGCGTTACGGAACGATCCGATGCTTCGGATGCCCAGCCCCGTCAAGGCGAGCGCGAAGACATTGGTATAGGACGACCACGAGAAGAGGCATCGCGTTTTCTGAGCGACGCATGCCGCGCGAAATTGCCGCATCTTTTCCAGAGGGCGGCCCTTCAGCAGCACGACAGGAATACCGAGTTTGCGGATCGGTGCTTCCCAGAACCCGAGCTCGCCGGACACGTAGACGGTGGGGGCCCATCGAACGAAATCACAATGCGCGAGAAAATGATAGAGTTGCCGCTCGGTTCCGCCTTGCCCAAGCTGCCCGACGACCACGGCGATGGATTCCGGTTCCCCGCGCGCCTCTCGCATTAGTCAACTTCCCCTCTTGCTGGTGAGCTATACAGCGTCCTCCATGTCGAGCATGGGCTCCGTTTCTGGCCCCCCGTGGATTGCAGATGACCGTTCGCCGGCTGGGAGCTTCCCGATATCCCCTCTATTTCTCCCCGATCGCCGCCATGCTCCCTGGCATCGGACCGGAACGGAGCAAGACTTCGATTACATCGCCCGGTAACAGCTCGGTATGCACGTCTGCCGGGAAGCGGCGCCAATCCTGCTCGACTTTGCGCATGATCGCAATTTGGGGCTGCGCAGCCGTTCCGAGCATTTGATCGGGTAAGGTGGTTCTGCCGGGCTGAAGCTTCTCGCCGGCACTCCTCAATCGCAATTGCGATTCGGCCAATCTCTCACTCGTCTCTCTGAAGTCCTTGAGAAGTTCGATCCGACGCAAGTTTATCGTCCTGTCGAGACTCCGCGCCAAGTCCCCCCGACCTCGCTGGATCTCCATCATGTTCACAGTGGTCTGAAGCTGGCGCGTGGAAGACAGAAGCATTGCGCGGCGTGCCTCCGACACACGCGTACTGGGCACGCTGCCGGCCTCGAACGCCTTGATAAGCTTTTCAAGCTCTTCCGCATCAGCCTGCGCTCCGCTGTCTTCCTGCTTTGCCTGTTGAGCGAGAACTGCGATCTGCTCATCCGCTTGCTTCATTGCGGCTCGAATGGAGGTGATCTCCTGGTTGTGGTTTTGCTGTGCGAATTTCAGCGATTCCCGTTCGGACCGAACGAGATTGGCGAGCGTAGCAGCTGGAACCGGTAGGTCTGCCGGGGTTTTCTCTTCGAACGTGTCCGCATCGTTCAGTTCGGCCTGCAGGCGTAGCAGGTGCACGGTATCTCTCGCATATTCCAACCCGTGAAGATTGTAGTCCTCGCGCATGTCCACCATTTGATCCGGATTAGACATGGTAGGGCTCGCTCGCATAGTGCTATAGCCCCCAGAGAGGGCCACGGCCTGGCGGACCGTCATGAGGGGCCGGAAGGCATATTGACCTGGCGTCAAGACGTCGCCATCAACGTAGATAGGTCGGTATTCGACCACGGTTGCGGCGACATCGGTCGGGAGAACGACAACGGTATATTCGCGTCCCTCCGGTGTCTGCTCCCGGAAGAGTCGTGTCGGCAGGACGGCAGCGATCTGATTCCGCATTTCCGCCGCGGTCAGACCTGCAATTTCGAGAGTCCCAAGCGTCGGCAGAGATATCGTTCCATCGAACTGGATGGCAACACGGTAGTGCCACTCCGGCAATCCGGCGATGGTGATCTCCACCACGTCTCCGGGCGCAAGCTTGTACTCCGTTGCTGCAGCATTGCACACGAGCGTGAACACGAGCGGGATCCAGCCAACACTTAGCGCTCGGCGCCATGCGCCTATCCTTGCTATCCTCATGTCATCACCGACGTGTTACCTCGTGGACCGGTGCGCTCTCCCCAAAAATGATCTGCAACTATCTTTCATCGAGGCAGAAACGATGTACCGGATCAAGGGTGTGCTCTAGCAAGGCAGCTAAAGTCATAGCATTCATTCGAACACTGCTCGATCGAAGCGCTCGATCGAACATGGCGAACAGTAGCAGCAGGGTTCGAAGTGTCTTCATTCGTTTGCAGGATGGAGAGGTGGCTCGATTGTCTCAACAGTTCCGGGCCGGCCGTTTCGCCGTGAGCTTCTCTGCTGTCGCCACTCGAACCGCTTCGTTATCAGGCTCGATCAGCGCCATCGGCAGCATTGTCACGCCTGATCCACTCGGCGACCTCATTTCCCGAGCAAGCTTCTTGCGCCAAGTGTAAATGCTGGGGGGGGGAACATCGTGCCCGTGGGCAATCTCGACACCGGAACCGCTCGTCTCGACCTCCTCCAGAAACCGAAGCTTGTCCTCGTCCGTCCAGACGCGGCGGCACTCGACGCCCGTCAGAATCGCAATCCGCCCCATCGGTTCACCCTTGGCTACGTCGCAAACTACTGAATTAGCGACGTAACCTCAGGGCATCGGGCAAAATTTCAATGGCTGCTCGACCGAACGCCGGCTGACATGTCCGGCGAAATGGGCACTCCTACGATGCTCCGCAGGTCCAAATCTTGTGCTTGATCCAATCGCGCTCCATCCTGACACGCTCCGTTGTGTCAATGACGTGCTCGCCACGCTGTTGCCGAACATAATCGAGGAACGTCGCCACTGGTGCGAACCAGCCATTTTTCGATGCAAGGCGCCTCATAAGTTCCCTGAACCGCTGATTGAGATTTCCGTTCGCATCCTGGAAACCCGCTGCGAAATGCGTGTACATGATGCAGGCACCGCCCTCAGCCTCAAGGCGATCTTGGTTTTCTTCCGATATGACGCGAAGAAACGAATGGACCTCCGGTCCCTCAGATGATGAGAACCATTGCTTCACAAACGGCCGCTTCGGATCGTAATATGGCATACAAGGAAAGGTCTTCAGTGTATTTATATCCCCGGCCGTGAAATTGCGCACATAATCTATACGATCGCGGCAGAGATCCCCCCAAAAATAAGGGCTTTCTTCGCAATGACCATAGAAACGGGGCCTTTGGAATCGGAGAAGTCTATACGCTTGCCTCCTGATCCCGCTCAGCCGAGCATCTCCCCAATAAATATTGTCGGCGGATCCCGCATGGTTAGCCATGGTTCGAGGGTAGCTGCCGAACAACTCGTGGAAGCATTCAAGGCTACGCACGATAGTGGCCCGCTCTGAGCTGTGGTAGGTTGCGCCGTGGAAGCCTATCTCAAATCCGTCACGGTGCAGTTCACGGATATACGCCAAATAATCCGGGTCCTCACAGGTAGCACCGCCTAGCCTGGAAGTTTGGGAGCCGCGAATTGGCCAAACAGACTTGGTCGTGCGAAGGCCGTTATCCCGCAAGCATTCATAAACCTTCTCAAAGTTCCCGGGAGTTGCACGGTCAGTGTCGTCAAACACCGTGAACGCAAAGGACTTTCCGTCTGGCCAGCATAGCTTGTCCATTCAGGTTTCCTCATGTCCTCAATCATTGCCCACGACTAAGATCACTCCTGCCATCGGCAACGCGACACAAGGAGACGTAGGGTTAAGCCGATCTCGATTTAAAGATTCGGCGATTCCAATCACGTGGTGCATAGTACAGTGTTCTCCCAGCATCTCGAAGCATCGATATAACAACGCTCGATGATGCCCTAAACTGTGGGTAGCTTATCGGGTCGCCACCATATTTTTTCTTGTATGATCCGTCGCCGCCCCAGTAGTACCAATGCATGCCACGGCGCTTCCAGTACTTCATTGCATACCAAAGCATGGGCTCATTCGGTCGCACGATCTGATGTTCACGAAGGCTAGCGTTTCCCCAGAAATAGGAAATATCGTTAAATCCAGTAAATATACCCGTGGCAATGCTCTGCCCATCTGAATCACGCGCGCGCAAGAGAAGGAGGTCTCCGGTCGGGTAGACGTGTCTGATAAGCGCCTCTACGCGATCCATGCCATATGTTGGTCGCATGTTCTGCTTGGCGAAGACGTCTTCCAACTGTGTGAAGTACTCCGCCGCAAATCCATCCGGCACGGCTTCCTCGATGACGACTCCGGACCTCGCAGCTTTCCTGATACAGTTCCTGCACGCTCCTCCGTCCATCCTGGCGAAAAGCTCGTCCTCTGTCATCAGAAGGTTGGATCGAAAGGTCCGGACGAACTGCGCTTTGACTCTACCGTCTTTGAAATGCTCGCTGACCAGATAGGGATCTGAGATTTCCAGATGATGGCAGCCTAGCACAGAGAAAACGAACGGGATCAGCGCGTCGACTGCATCGGTTCTGGACACGTCATGCCGCAGATTGAATCCCATATACGGGGTTGTCCAGCCTGGGAATGGACTTCCTAGTATTCGGATACCCATCCGCCGGATGATGACGCCTACAAAAAAACCGACGGTCACGCCAGCGTTGTCCATTCGAGCCACAACCGGTTCCCCGGCTTGGGTCTCGCAAACGAAATCGATCCACGCCTTTCGCTGCGAGAAAGTTCGGTCGGCGAAAGAATCAAGAAGCGACCAATTTACGTCGGCATAGACTTCTCTTTCCAGTCTCATCCGGCTCATTCACAATGCCCTCCGAATTCACGACAAGCTCGGACTAGGCTCCTGAAAATCGGAATTACGGTCATATGGCGCAATCGCCGAGGATGCGTACCAGACATCGAGGATGACCGCAGCCGGGGGAGGCGATGTAGTCAGCGAATACGTCCGGCGTGCCTCCATGGTTTCAGGGCAACACAGCGATGCGATCCAGCAACGCGACGAGTTCGGCCTGGCGGTTTGTCTCCGTTTTCGCGAAGAGCGAAGCCAGTTGGGAGCGGATCGTCGTCCGGCTGAGGTGGCGGAATCGAGCAATCTCCAAGGGAGACCCTCCTCGCGCGATCTCGATCGCAAGACGGGTCTCAGCGCTTGTCAATCCAAAGATTTCCTGCAGCGTCTGCGGATTGGGTTCCGGCCGCACGGTCCGATCGAGCAGCGCGATAATACTCACGCCGTCCGAGACGCCCTCTGCTCGTTCGCTGAACATCACGGGACGCCCTTCACGGAAGGACATGACTACCCACAAGATCGAGCCGGGCAGAACGTTCTCCCAGCCGCCAATCAACCGCCGGAGACTGGCGGAAATCTGATCCGGTGTGTCGGCGATGGCGTCCGCGTTGGCCAGAACAGCTCGTGTGCTTGCATTCCACCCTACTACTTTCTTGTTTCTGTTCAGGGCGACATAGCCACAACCGATACGGTTCATCATCCGCTGAACCGGGTGCGGAATGGCCTCCAAAGCACCATCATGCTGACCGAAAGCCGGACCCGGTCCTAGAGCCCAAGCGTCGTTATCACGACTGGAGAGTTCCTCCATTTTTTCAACCTCTGACTGCAATCTTTGATTGTCATATCGCTCCACTTTACGGCGTGCGTGGAGGAGGCTGCCTGGGCACTTTGTCGGCCCGTCGTTTTGCGTCGCCTAAGACGCCGATCAGCATCGTGATCCGGCGGAGCTAACTCCTTTCCGAATTTGCAGCGAACACGTTTGCCGAAAGCGGGGGTATACTAATTTTTGTGACGGCAGTCAAATACCTCTAAAGTATTACCTCGTGGCGAGATGTCGATTAGCTCCTAGCACAATTATCGGATGTCAGCGGCTCTTTAGGCTGCTTGAACGAATTGACCCAGGTATTGTTTGAGGGTTTCTAAAAAGAACCTAAACTGCGGCAATAATGCGAAGAAAATCCGGATCGCCGCACTTTGCGGCCGGCTCGGCAAGCGGTAAACTGTCGTCGGTCACAGGGGCGCTCTCTCGTTAAGGTTGTGGTCGAGCGATTCCACCTTCTCCGAAATCCGGCGCCCACCTGACGCGGTAAAACGGAAGCAGATTCTTGTCGCCATCTATTGCGCCGGACAAGTGATGGCGTTCAAAGAGGACGAGGTCGAAGGCCTGATGACGGGCGCCGACGGCGGGGATAGTGCCCATGTCAAATCCAGAGCAATGTCTTGAGCGAACGTAAGCCGATGATGACGCATGCCGATAATCGATCTGGCACTTTTGGAAGAGGGCGTCATGTTGTTCAACAGTTGGGCGTTTTGGGTCTTCTTTGCCGTTGTCATCTCAGTATATTGGTTTCTCCCATTTCGCCTTCAAACATTCTTTTTATTGGCGGCTAGCTATTTCTTTTATGGCTGGTGGGACTGGCGATTTTTGCCCATCATTACCTTTTCTACATTTATGGATTTTTATCTGGGCGTGATGATTGCGTCCACTTCCTCCGAAGTTAGCAAACGGCGATACGTCTGGCTGTCCGTGACCGTAAATCTGCTCCTGCTCGGCCTCTTTAAATACTATAATTTCTTTTCCAACGAGTTCGTCACAGCGCTTAACTCAATTGGCATCCAAGCATCGCTGCCGGTTGTCCAAGTGCTTCTTCCAGTGGGAATTTCGTTCTACACCTTCCAAAGCATGAGCTATATCTTCGACATCGCCCGCGGAGTGACAAAGCCCGCTACGAATTTCTGGAACTTCGCCCTCTATGTCTCATTCTTCCCGCATCTGATCGCCGGGCCCATCATGCGTTCTGGTGCCAAAGGGCAGGATGCCCTTGGACGGGGACTACTGAAGCAGATCGAAACGCCGCGGGTCCATCGCTCCGACGACTTCGCAGTCGGGCTTTACTATATTCTACTAGGTCTTTTTAAAAAGGTTGTTATCGGCGACAACATGGCCGCGCTGGTCAATACCATCTTCAATCGCGATGCATCCCAACTCACTGGCATCGAATGCCTTGTCGGAATCTATGCGTTCGCTTGGCAGATTTATGCTGATTTCTCAGGCTATAGCTCTATAGCCCAAGGCGTCGCCAGATGGATGGGCATTGATCTGATGGATAACTTCAAAGTCCCCTATCTGGCTATATCCCCCAGCGATTTCTGGCGCCGCTGGCACATTAGCCTCTCCACGTGGTTGCGCGACTACCTTTACATCGCACTCGGTGGCAATCGTGGCGGGGGGAACATGGTTCTCCGCAACCTTATGATCACAATGATCCTCGGCGGCATCTGGCATGGCGCCAACTGGACCTTCGTTTTCTGGGGCCTCTATCATGGGGCACTGCTATCGCTTTACCGGCTCATGGGCTGGGAAAACGTGCGCCCGCGGTCTATCATTGATCGTAGTTGGCGGATCGTGCTGATGTTTCATCTGATCTGCTTGGGCTGGCTTTTGTTCCGTGCCGAGAATATGCAGCAGGTAGGTGAGTTCCTCTATCTTATGGCCACGGACTGGCGCGTCACGCCCACCGCTATTGCCATGCTCGGTTTGATCGCCTTCTATGCTCTTCCGCTGTTTATTTTTGAGTATTGGACCACCTCTCACGCGAACAATCTTCTTGGCCTCACACAAAGTCCTTGGATCGCGCGTGCATCCGTATACGCCTACGCAGTGCTAATGCTCATCGTCTTCCAAGCACCGGAAAGCCATGAATTCATCTACTTCCAATTCTAGGTCCGAATGGAAAGTGATTGCGAGCGTGCTGGCCGTACTGCTGATAGGAGAAATCAGCCTTTACTTCACCGAGAACCGGCTGTCTTACGATGTGCAGCACATTGGGCAGATACCGGCTATCGTCAACGACATTAAACAAGGGAATTCTCCACGCGTCCTTTTCCTGGGCAACTCATTGACGCGCGCGGGGATACGCCCGGATATCGTCAAGCGAGCATGGGCGGGTGTAAATCTCCCAGATGCAACGATCGGTCTTATTTATCCTGACGACACGGTGCTTACTGATTGGCTCTATGTATACCGTCGTTTCGTTCAGCCGGCCAACACTCAGCTTCGCTTGGTCATCATCTGCTTTGCTAATGACCACCTCGATGATGGCCCAGTCCGCAATTCTGAGCGTCTCGGCAGCCAGTTTGCCGGGTTGTCTCTTGCCGCCGAGGCTTTCTCCCACGACGTTCTCTCACTCAGCGATCGTGTCCGATATTTGCTTGGCGCCACTTCTCGGCTGTGGGCAAACAGAGAGCGCATACAGAAACGGGTTCTCGCACTGATCCCTGGCTACCAGGAATTCGCTCCAATCATCAATGATGTTGTTCGTAGTGATGGGCAGGCTGCAGCTCACGCTAAGCCTCCCACCTATAATCAGCTTGCCAGATTTCTTAATATCGTCACAAGCGATGGCACCAAGGTCGTCTTTGTCGCCACACCTGTTCGTCAACCCTATCCTCTCCCCGATGAGCTCTACAAAGCCATCCGCCGCGGTGGCGCAGAGATCATCGATCTGCGCGGCTTCGAGCGCACCGGGCCCGGCGATTTCCTTGATAGTCTTCATCTCGCACCCGCCGCGGCTGAGCGGTTCTCCAAAGCTCTCGGCAGCGCCTTGGTCGGTAATGACTACGCCCACACTGCTCTTTGGGGTACCCGCCTCCAAGGCTACAGGACTGAACCCAGTGGGTCATCTACCGTCGGATCTGGTATGGCGCGGTGATCGTCGATCTCTTCGCTCGGCGTCTCATCGGCCGGGCCGTGAGTGATCGCCTGCATTAGGAACTTGCGCGGAGGCGCTGCGCAAAGCGTTGACCATCCGACGACCATTAACGGCCCAATCCATCATGCGGACCGCGGCAGTTAATATCGCTATTCGACGCAGTCCAGAAACATGAGGATCCGGCTCTCGAGATCTCGATGTCCGGGAGAGGCAACTAATTCAACAATGCGGTGGCCCAGACGTAAGCCCCCGGAGAGGAACGGTGAGGCTACGCCAGACGGCCCTGCAGACCGCAGAGCTTCTCGTCTTCACGGGTGTCGGACAGGCGCTTACGCGGCTTGCCCAGGTCGCAGCAATCGGGCCGGAAATACGAGAAGCCCCAGGAGTACGAAGAAAGTCGGGTGAGCGTCCACTCCTCCGCCCTTCAGCCAGGAGGCGAAGTAGCCCATGGACACACCGAGCATCAGCGGAAAATAGCTCGCGACCAGCGCATCGTGAGCATATAGCTTGTGGCGTTGCCGAAAGAACTGCCACACAGCGAGAACAACCGCGCCGGCATAGAGGAAGACGCCGAGCACGCCCGTCTCTACTGCCACCTCGAGCAGCGGACTATGACTCGGCAATTGAGGACGATGTGCGTAGATGCTCGTCAAGGAAGCCACATATCGATGGAGCTCAGTCGGGCCGTTGCCGACTCCCACACCGGTCCACAGGTTGTCCTGTATAAGCAGCAAGCTCGCATGCCACAGCACAGCGCGTCCGCCCAGATCTCCTCCTTCATGGTCTTGGAAGCGTTGCATGAGGACATCCGTCGCGAATGGTACAGCGGCAAGCAGGACCACCACCAGTATTATTCCAACGATACCGAACGGTCGCATCGGCTTGTAGAAGAAGAACGCGAGCAGCACGATCACGAGGGAGACAGAACTTCCACGGGAGCCGCTTAGGGCCACAAGACCCAAGGTGCACAGGATGAAGAAAATGCTGAGCCCCAGATGGAGCGTGCGTTTTGCGCCGGATGAGCGCAACACCGGCCAGATCGAGCCGGGAAGTGTCAGGACTAGCTCCACGCCGAAGAGGTTCTCGTTCATACCCAAGACTTGCAGTCTCTCGCCAGGCTGGAAATCGCCTAAGAAAACCGCATACAATCCCCCCAGGAGGAGGATCCAGCCCATCAACCTCAGGACGCGCATCAATTCGTCTAAGGCTTCTATTGATCTGACCTGCTCGGAAATGAGTAGCAGCAGAATGAATCCAATGACATAGGTGACAAGTTCCTTGCGGGCCAGGATGAGATCGGGAGCCCAAAGCAGCGTGACGATCGCCCAGACAAGATAAAGGGCCAATACGATGCATACGGCGTTCCACTGGATAGGCTGCCGCTGAACGATGACGTTGAGCAGCCACGCACCAAACGCAAGCGCAAGGGCCGAATTGACCGCGAGAGTAAAGACAGGTTCGAGCCGAAGCCCCGTTGGCATTAGCGAAAGGAAGATCGCGGCATGCAGGGCGCCCCGCGGCCGTTGCACCAAATAGAGAGCGATCGCGGCGCCGCCGGCGCCACCGACGGCCAGAATAGGGGCGCGGGGATCGCCCCACAGGATCAGCAAGGAAGACATCAAGATTGCTAGCAGGACAGCCGAGGCAACGTACAGCAGGCTCATCGGCGGTGATACAACACGAAAAAGGTTCAGCACCGCCGTTCACCCCTGCCTTTGAATCTGGATCAGCCGCGATCCATGGACGGTATCGTGGGCGCCACGCCCATTCGTACTCCGGGAAGAGCCTCGTCTAGAGCCCGGCATACCGCCTCGAGGCTATGCCGCCGACGAACATAGGAAAGCGCGACTTTTCCGCACCGCTGATTGAGCGCCTTCGTTCGCGTGAGCGCATCGACATCATGGACCAGTTGAGACACGGTTCGGCTGACGAAGCCCAAGCCCTCCTGCTCGATCACTCCTCCCGGATCCACCGATAGCGATACAACCGGAACCCCTACGCTCCAGGCCTCAAGCATAGTGTTAGGAAATCCTTCGGCGCGGGAGGTATTTACCAGCACTTTGCTTTCCGCAAGCAGAGCCATGACCTTGTCGTCGCGCTGCGGGCCGTAGAAAGTCAAGTTTTCTAGTTTGGACATCCGCTGCTCGAGCGCTGCCTGGCGCGTGCTGCTCACTGTGGGATCGAATCCGCCGATCAATGCGAAGCGCAGGCTGGGCAGCGCTGCCGCCAAATCCAAGTAGAGGTGGAGTTGTTTGCTGTTGCGGATCTTCGCGATCCAGATCGCATCTATGGTGGTCGTGTCGTAGGCGCGGGGAAGATCGCAGACCGAACGCACCAGATTCGGCACGTGTACCGAGCGCTTTCGCAGCCGCGGATTGAGGAGCGCCACTTGCTGAGCGTGCTGAACCGCGATCAGGTCCGTGCTTCGCAAACCAAGGCTGAATAGCGGCGCGTGGAACCATTTTTTGTGGCCGTAGGCGGTCCAGGGCGTGCAATGAAGGTCATGGGCCAGTGCATATATGAAGCATGTATCCCGGCGGCGCCGGGCAAAAAGGCCCATTAGCCAAAGAAAATCCATTGGAAGGCGCGCATAGAGCACGTTCGGGCGCAACATGTCCATGGCACGCCAGAATACCGGGAGACTCCCAGGAAATCGCCACGCCGGTACAGCTTCGATGCAGGTGACCCCCGAGATTTTGTTGAAAGACTGCGTCTGCCCGTTGCCGTATAGAAGTCCTACTTCGTGTCCAAGACCCGCAAGAGCCGCCGCAAGATAAGCTATCTGTGCTTCAGCGCCACCTGATGAGCGGGAATCGCCGGCGAGGACCTGAAACGATCTATATCCAGGAGAAACAAAGCACCACCGCAACGTTTAGGCTCCTGCTCTAGGTTGCAACGAATTCGGTGCTGATCATCCGCTCCGACCAGTGCCCCATGAGTTAGGGTTAACTCCACAGGCCGGAACGCGAATAATGTCTTCGGTGCTTGTGGAGGAACTCACCCACATCCCCGAGCCGATACCGTGCATGCTTTCTCAGATGGACGCGCGTCAACACAGCATGAACATTGGCCAGGCTCTCGAACCGATTGGAGTGCTGCAACTGCTGGAGGGCATTGCCGGCGACCTCGCGCCGTGTGCTGCCCCAGCGCACCGCAAAGATCACTTTGTCGGCTACCGTGGAAAGGAGGCGGGCTTCCGTTGCGAAGGCCGGCGGGCCATCAATGATGACGCAATCGTAGCTCCCGCGCAGCCGTTGACAGATTTCCGAGACTTTCTGAGCCGCAACAAGCGAAGGCTGCTCGGCAGCTGTCCGGCGCACCGGAAGATAGTCGCATTCCAGATCTGAGCTCCGGCCAATCGACCCAACGCTCGTCAGGCTCTGAGCGAGCGGGCATGCATTCTCGCCCGCTACCATTTCCAATTCCGCTGTGCTCCCGGGATCTTTGAGGTCGCGGTCGACTAGAAGAACGCGACGTCCAAGACGCACCGCGCAGGCAGCGAGGCCCGTGGCCAGCGTGGTCTTGCCTTCGCCGGGCACACTGGATGTCACGAGGATGATCATCGGCTCAACACTCGGACCAGCAGGCTGGAGCGCTGCGGCTGCGATCGAGTAGATTGCCTGGCCGTAAGCTGATGAACCTCCATCGAACAAGTAACGGGCTTTTCGGTGTGACCAGTAAGTAGACGGAATATTCGGGAGAAGGCCGATGCAGGAGACGCCGAGGACGTCGATTATGTCACGTTCACTCCGCAGAGTGCGATCCATGCTCTCAAGAAAGAATGCGATGGCCACTCCAAATGCCGAGAAGGCGATCAGTCCGGCTGGTATGAAGAGGATCGGGTTGATTGAGCTGGGGCGGGCCGGCGCTCGCGCCGTTGCGAGGATATGCGCCGCAACCGCCGCATTGTCCTGCGCCTCGGCTATCTCCTGCTTATGCCGGAGGAGACCGCTGTAATGTTCCGCAGCGGAAGCGGCTTGGCGCTCGAGAAAGCGAAGCTCGGTTTCAGAATCGAGACGGTCGGCGGCGCCGCTCTGCAGTGATTTCAGATATTGCTCAAGCATCGACGCTTGTGAGCGAATAATTTCAGTCTCGTTGTTGAGCGGCGCCTGCAGACGCTCATTTTTTAAGTCGCCCGTAGCACCTAGGTCTGGAGTCAACGCATCGCGAACCTTGGCCCTCTCTTCCTTTATGGCTTCGGCACTACGAGGCGTATCGATGGCAGCTTCTCTTGCCGCTATTTCGGACCTCGCGCGTGCAAGCTGCCGCCTCGTTTGGGCGATAAGTTCCGCATCAGACTCGACATTGGTCGTTCCATGAACGATGCGGAAAGATTGCACCCTCTCTTCCGCTTCCTGAGCCTCGGCCTTGACCTCCGCAAGGCGCTGGTCCAGCCGGGCCACCAAACGTTCGGACTCCTGCCGGTTCTGGTCGCGCAGTTCTTCGATGTGGAGGTCTACGAACTGGTTTGCGATGATGGCGGCCTTTTCGGGACTTTTGCCGGTATAGCTCACGGAGATGATGCGGGAGCGGCGCTCTTGGTTGACCGTTAAGCCCGCTCTGAGTTCCCCCACGCTGGGAATACCTGGCCGTGCGTCACCACTTTTAGCTACCGGATCATCCGACATAGGAAGAATGCTTTTGATGGAACCAACGAACGCACGAAGCCAGGCTCGTAGTTCCTCGATGGACTTCCTTAATGCCGACGTCTCTTCTCGCGTTTTCGACTGAAAGCCGGGGTAATCGTACAGGCTGGCGCGCACCGAACGGAAATGATCTTCGGAAGTTAGAATAGCGATCGCCGTATCAATCACGGTCGGATCGACGGTCTCGAAAATGGTCGAATGTGTTGAGTTCGCGTCCGGCGGACCAGGGTCGATAACGATCTGAGCCGTCGCTGTGTACGAGGGCGGGACTGCCAACGCGGCAATGACGGTCACAAAAGTACCGAGCCCTGCCATGGCGCCGATTAAGACCTTGTGCCGTCTTATAATGTCGACGAGTTCGGAGAACTGAGATGCAGGAGCACGTCGCGAATCCGAAGGCGCCGGACCGTCTAATCGAGAATATCTCCCGCTTGGTGGCCTAACACGTTCCATAGTTGGCGACCTCTATTTCGACAGTGCGAGACAACTTCGGCGATGTTGATGGCATGATCCCCGCTTGGGATGCATGATTCAGATCCTGCCTCGTCAGTTGCAGCAAGCCGAGAATTAAAGCCTAAGGAGCCCGGTGTCGGGCGTCTTCATTCGTTTGCATGAGGCCCGCAGACGGAAAGTAGTGCGACATTGAGGAGCGTTGACCTGCCACCGGTGGACTGCTTCCGTTGACCCACTGCGCTGGTCTAAACGAGGCAGCAGGATGGGAATGCCATGTTGAATGCAGGCATCACCGGTAAGTCTATGACTGACGTCGCGAAAGTTCGCTTCGTCAGCAATGTGGCTTCCAATGCAGGCTATGTCGTTATGAACACAGCTCTCATGCTGTGGTATGTTCCGTTTCTGGTAAGTCATCTCGGCGTGGCGGCGTACGGGATGATTGCGCTAGCAAACTCCCTCGTCATGTATGGAGCGTTGGTCGGAACCAGCCTGAACGTTTCGATTAACCGTTTTCTGGCGATAGACCTCAATCAAGACGACAGCGCCAGCGCCAACCGAACTTTCAACACAGCCCTGGTGCTTTCGATAGTTGCTTGTAGCGCCCTGTTGGTCCCGGTAGTCATTCTGACCTATTTCCTTCCGGCGCTGTTCAATGTTCCCGCCGGGCTGGAGCCGGCGACCCAGTTTCTGTTTGCAAGCGTCTGCGCTGCGTTCATCGTGACAATTCTGAGCAGCAATTTCGGTGTTGCAAGCGTGATCCGACATCGCTTCGACCTGCGAAATATCGTGAACGCGCTGATGATGCTGACCCGGGTTGGCATCATAGCGCTTTGTTTCATGGTCTGGCCGGCAACCCTCTGGCAAGTCGCAGCGGCTTTCATCGTCTCCGCCATGATCGGGCTTGCGGGTGACGTCGTCGTCTGGAGACGCTTGACGCCGGAGTTGCATCTCGATTACCGCAGCATCGACAGTCATCGCTTTCGGGCACTTGCGAATTTGGGCGGCTGGTCGGCAGTCAACCAGACCGGCGCACTCCTGCTGATGCAGGTGGACCTCCTGATCGTGAACGCCATGTTCGGCGCCGAGATGACCGGACGATACGGCGCCGTGCTGCTCTTCCCTGCGATGATACATACGCTCACCGAGGCCGTCGCCGCTGTGCTAAGTCCGGCAATAATGGCGCGCTACGCCGTCGACGACATCGAGGGAATGCGACGGATTGCTTGTCATTCCGTCAAGCTTCTTGGGGTTGCGCTAGCCCTGCCGGTTGGCCTGCTGTGCGGATTTGCCGGGCCTTTGCTGCATCTGTGGCTGGGTCCCGAGTTTGCTCAACTGGACGTGCTGCTGATCCTTCTCGTTGGCCATTTGGCCGTCAACCTGGCCATCAGGCCACTTTTGTACGTAGTGACGGCGTACAACAAGGTCAAAGTGCAAGGATTGCTCACACTCGCGCTCGGCTTCGCGAACATCGGCTTGGCGATAGTGCTTGCACGCTGGAGCGGATGGGGAGTAGCCGGGATCGCGGCGGCCGCGGCCATCGTGTGGACGGTCAAGAATTGCCTGTTCTTGTCCAGCTACTGCGCGGTCCTGTTGCGTCTCCCCTGGTGGTCGTTCTACGCGCCCTTGACAGCCGGGGCACTCGGCACGTTGGCTATCGGCTGCGCCGGCAGGGTCATTTCACAGCTTTGGTGGCCGGCGGATTGGCTGACCCTCGGCGCAATGGCGGCCGCAGTAGCTGTCGTGTACAGTATAGGTGCCTATACCTTGAGCTTGAGCCGTTCGGATCGTGATCTGCTGTGGAGCGTCCTGGATCGGAGATCACATGCTTAACTGGCGTGCACCGATCCTGACGGTCTACGACTCACGGATCTCCCATAATCCGATCCCCCGCCATGGCTCATTCCTAGGCGAATTCCATAGCTGGCCGGTCGCAAGGCAGCGAGAGGCGCAGCTGGAGCGGCTTTCGCAGCTGTTGCGGCACGCTGCCCGCAACGTACCGCATTACCGCGATGTGCTGACAGCGACTGGCGTGGTGCACGGCGACCACGTGGACCTCGACCGCTTTCGGCACGTGCCGGAGCTTACCAGAGACATGTTGCGCGCGAAATTCGAGTTGCTGAAGAGCGATGATCTCCCTTCGAGGGCCTGGTATAAGAACAGTTCGGGCGGAAGCAGCGGGGAGCCGGTGACGCTGCTGCAGGACCGCCACTACGATGACATCGGGCAGGCAACGATCGAGATGCACTATTCCTGGGCGGGAAAGCTCGCCGGGGAGCCGTTCGTCAAGCTTTGGGGGTCGGACCGCGACGTACTGTTCGGTACCGAAGGATGGCGCAACAAACTCAGCAACTTCATACGGAACCGAACGTTTCTCAACTCCTTCTATCTAAGCAGACAACACATGCAGAACTACGTAAAAGTAATTCAGCGTGTGCGTCCGGTCATCATCGAAGCCTATGCGGAAAGCATCTATGAGCTTGCGCGCTACATCAATGCCGAGCGTATCAGGCTTCCGCCCGTCAGGAGCATCGTCACGAGCGCCGGTACTCTCTATCCCTTCATTCGTGAAGAGGTCATGCGCGCCTTCAACTGCCCGATATTAAATCGTTACGGCTCGCGCGAGGTCGGCAGCTTCGCCGGCGAGCACGAGGCCGGAGCAGGGCTGGAGGTCTTCACCTATACCCATTTCGTCGAGGTCGTGGATGAGGCAGGCGAGCCATGCGGGCCGAACGAAGAAGGCGACGTGCTGGTCACGTGCCTGACCAACTACGCCATGCCGATCATCCGCTACCGGATCGGCGACCGCGCGGTGGTCGCAGCCGCGGTTTCGACCCCAACACCCTCCGTTGAAAAGTTGGCGACAGTCACCGGACGCATGATGGATGCCTTCGTGCGCGAAGACGGCTCGACCATCCCCGGATACTTTTTCGTCCATTTCCTTGGTGTCGTGCATAAATCCAATTGGCTGAGGAAGACTCAGATCATCCAGCAAGACTACGATGTGATCCTGGTTAAGATGGTCACGGCAGCGCCGCCGCCGGAGGGTGCTTTGGACGAGATCCGTAGTTCGCTGCAGCGTGTTATGGGATCAGCATGCCAGGTGACCTTCGAGTTCGTCGACGCCATTCCGAAGCTGGCCTCAGGCAAGTACCGTTACACGGTATCGCTCGTTCCTCGGCCATCACACGGCACACCTGCTATTCAATAAGTATCTGAAGTTCGCGCCGACGGCCCCCGGAGCGGAAGCCCCTCCTTTCGCTGAAGCTTCCGAACTGCTGGCAAGTTCGACCACCGTCAGGGATGACACTCGTCCTTCATTGATCCGTTTGTTTCATGCAGCCGTGGCGTGGCTTCCCTTGCAGAGGGCGGCTTGTAGGAATGCATCGCTGTCCAGATAGGTGCGTGACCACGCATCCAGAAAGAGAAGCCGCCACAACAGCGGCCCGAAGTCTCGCCCACCCGCCGAGATGTGGGCCGCGATGATGCGTTCCACGCACGTCACATCCCAGAAGCCGCGCGCCTTCGCCTCCGGGGAAAGCAGCCGTTCGCGGAGGAACGTTTGCCCACTCGGCTGCTGGAACCAGGCGCGAAGCGGAACACCAAAGCCGCGCTTGCTGCCGCGTTGCACCTGCGTCGGCAACAGCCGCTCCGCCAGCTTTCGCAGGGGGAGTTTGCCCTCACGGGTGTTGAGGAGTGCCGCACGGGGTAACCTCGCGGCCCACTCGACGACGCGGTAGTCCAGGAAAGGCGAACGCACCTCGATAGAGTGCGCCATCGAGGCCCGGTCCATCTTCACAAGGATGTCGTCCGGCAGGTACAGCGCGTAATCCAGTGCCTGTTGGCGCGCTTGAATCGCTTGCCCGCGCGTGGCGCTCCACCGGTCCCAGAGCGGTGCGCCTGCCCCCGCGAAATGGTCGCGCACAGTGGGGCCGAAGGCGAATTGCAGTGCCGGATCGGTTGGCACACCATCAAAGGCGGCAGCGTAGCCCCCATCCCGCAGCCCACATTTCAGCAAGCGGTAACGGTGCGATGAAAGTGTCGGCAACGCTTGCGACAGCCCGCGCATCGCCCAACCTATCGGGGCGGGTAACGTTGCGAGCCAACGATACCGCTGCGCCTCCACGTAACGGCGGTAGCCGCCAAACGCCTCGTCGCCGCCATCCCCCGACAGAAAGACCGTCGCGTGCTCTGCCGCCGCCTCGCACAGTGCAAAGGTAGGCAGCGCAGATGCATCGCCGAACGGCTCATCGTAGAACCAGGCGAGGCGGTCTATATCGGAGAGGCTGGCCGGCCGTTGCACGATGAGGCGGTGCTCCAACCCGGCACGCTCGGCAGTGGCGCGGGCAAGGTCGCTCTCGTCGTGATCACGCTCGGAAAAGCCGACGGTGAGCGCGAGCGGGCGCCTTCCCTCTGCGGCCTCGCCCGCCAGCGCGGCCACCAGCCCGCTATCGATGCCGCCGGACAGAAAGATGCCAACGGGAACGTCACTTCGCATGCGAATGCGCGTGGCGTCGGTCAGCAGGGCCAACAAGTCGTCCAGTTGCGCCGACGAAAGCGTATCTGTTTCTGTGTCAGCCTCATCAGACACCTGCCAATATTGGCCCAATCGGGCGCGGTGCGGCTCGTCCAGGCGTCCTGCCAGATAGTGTGCGGGCGGAAGCTTCTGATAGCCCTTGAAGATGCATCGGTCGGTGGAGAGATAGTTTAGGGCCAGGTACTCGGCAACTGCGGCAGGGTCCACCTCACGCGGGGCGTCAGACCATGCGAGCAGCGCCTTCAACTCCGAGGCGAAGCGCAAACTTCCTTGCCGCAGGTGGTAGTACAGCGGCTTCACCCCCAGACGGTCTCTTGCAATGATGAAGGTCCGCTCGTGGGTATCCACGAAGGCGAATGCAAACATGCCATTCAGGCGGTACAGTGCCCGCGCACCCTTCAGCGCAAGTAGACGAACCAGAACTTCAGTATCCGAGCCGCTTTGGAACTGTTCTCCCTCGCGCTCCAACGTCTGCCGCAGTTCGATGTAATTGTAAATTTCGCCGTTGAAGATCAGCCAATAGCGACCATCAGGCGACGCCATTGGCTGGCGGCCAAGCAGGCTCAGGTCGAGGATGCTCAGGCGGCGGAAGCCTAGCCCCCAACCCGCCCCGCTCTCGTAGCCCGCGTCATCCGGCCCGCGATGCTGAAGCAGCCTGGATAGAACCTCGACCTGTTCGTCACCGCCGCGAGGTCTCTCGCCGAACCAGCCAAATAGTCCACACATGTGCGTTCTCGCTTACTCTGCCACCGATTGCCTCCGATGAAAGCGGCATGTGGTTCCGCCGTGTCCGCTCGTCATGTCTTCTCGCCGGAAACACGAGCAGCCCCACCAGCCAACAGCTTCATCGTCGCGTAACCTGTCATCACCCGCTTACCTCCCACTTTCGCTTTACGGCGTCATAGAGGCCGAGAGCGACGAGATATCGTCTCAGTACTGCCTTGAGCGGCTTGGGGAGGGTGGCTAACGGGGGTAGCAGGCCCGCCCGCCGTTTCTTTGCCATTGAAACAGACCAGTCATATTCCACGCGCCTCACCTTGATGGCCTGGCGTGCGGTATCGAGAACGAGGTAGGTGGCGCGTGGATCGGAGGTCCGCGATTCTCCGACTGAACCCGGGTTGATATGGTAATAGGCATCCTCCGTGACCTTGATCTCGTTGCCAAGAAGTTGTCGCGGCGAGGACCCCTGCCATTCGAAGACGCCAAGGTGATGCGTGTGTCCGAAGGCGCAGATCCGGATGCCCGAGGGGTGGTTCATGAGTGCCTCGAAGCTCGCTCGGCGCTGTTCGTCATTGTCCAGCCGAACGGTATCGCAGTCTTTCTCTGGGTGCAGCGCGCCATGAACTGCGATCACCGCGTCGTCAATCTCAGCCTTGAGGGGCAGCCCGGCCAGAAATGATAGCGCTTCCCGGCCGAGCCGCCGGCGTGTCCAGAAGATCGCGCGGGCGCCGACAAAACCGAAATCATCGGTGACGAGCTGTCCACAGACAGCCCTGTCGTGATTTCCGGCTACGCATATGGCTCCGCATTCCTGTAGCAGTGCTATGCACTCTGCCGGATTCGTGTTGTAGCCGACGATATCGCCAAGGCATACGATATGGTCCGCTCCTTGCGTAGAGATGTCGTCGAGAGTCGCCCGGAGTGCCTCGAGATTGGAGTGAACATCGGAGATTATCGCCAATCTCATGCTTCCCCCCGGTGTGCGGGCTGCATGAGGCGGGAAAGCCTTTCGCCAACGCTAGACATGCCCCAATGCCATGCCGTTTGCAGCAGTACCGGATCATCCCAACTCAGATGCGAAGTCACCTCGCAGCGGATCACCCAGGGCAACCACGACCGCAAGGGCAACCCGATGGCGCGAGCAGCAAACCAATCGGAAGGGAGAGTGCACCATCGGATGCCCGGGCGGGCTTTCGCTGGGGGCGGCCGGGATTGACCGGTTAGATCTGCGTAGACCAGCGCTGGTATGTTGACGCCTGCACGTGCGCCTAGGACATGCCAAAGATTAAAGCGCGGGTTGACTTCCAGGAGGTGAAGCGCACCATCCGGGTCTCGTTTGAAATCGAATTTAGCGACGCCGTGCAGGTTCAGCTTCTCAACCAGTGCGTGGCCGAGCGATGCCACATCCGCCGCATCCGTAGTCTCCAGGGCGGTGCTGTGACCACATGACGGCGGGTAAGTTCGTATTTTTCGGCCGGTAAACTCGCCGGCAATTTCGCCCCGATGATCAACATAGACATGATAACTTTCGATGCAGCTTTCCGGCCCCGGAATCATCTCTTGGACCAGGAGATCCATTTCGTTGCTGGCCAAACGGGGCCACAATTCTCGGAATGCCTCTTCTGTGGCGACTTCGATTGCCTTGCCGCCGCTCGCGATGAATTCCCAAGGTGACCGGCGCCTGAGTGGCTTGATGACGACCGGAAAGCGCAGATCAATGGAAACCGGTACTGAGTCCGCGCATGGCCGGATTCTTCGCGATGCCGGAACGGGAAGGCTCAGCCGTTCTGCCAAAAATTGAAAACGGGCCTTGTCGACGAGATCCTCCACCAACGCCACTTCGGGCAGGATGAAGCGGAAGGCCTGCCCCAGTCTCTCGCGATATCGTGACATGAACAGGAGGTGGGAATCCTCTTCAAAGAAAAGGACGGGGGGCTCTTGCTGTGCCGTACCGAAGCGCAGCAACATGTCCGCCAACGCGTCGAGATTCTTTGAAAAGCTCTGCCAGGGTAGGACCGCTCGGACGAACCGCGAATAGGTGGTCGGATTGCCGGGCGGCGCGACAACCGCGCAGGAAATGCCGGCCAGTCCGAGGGGCCGAACCACATTCATATCGCCCATGACGCAAGCCATGGGGCCTACGACCGCCTTGCGCTTCACGGGAGCTTCCCGTGTCTGCTGTGGATGGCGAGTGCGATACATTCGAAATCCTATTCCGCGGAGCGCCGAGGAGGCTCAGGCGACGCGACGTGCCGTCAAGTGCCAGCGACGCGAGAGCTTCCCGCAGCGGCACGGCGGCCGCCGCTTGCAGGCCGAGCATCGGCCGGACCGGACAAGCGTGGCCACAGGGTCGTCGTGAACCTGCCGCGCGGCGCGGTCACGTGATATATCCCTTCTCCTGACGCACCCGACCTTGCTCAAGGCGGTGGCGCCACCATGAGATGGTCCGATCGAGACCTTCTCGAAGAGAGGTGACGGGTTGCCAGCCAGTTTCGCGCTCGAAACGAGAGGAGTCGGCCAGCAAAGCTCGAACTTCGGAATTTACCGGCCGTAAGCGGCTTTCATCCCTGCGGATGGGCTTGTTGCATTTCGTCACATCGAGGACGAGCTCGATAATGTCGGCTACGTTCGTCGCCCGTTGGCTGCCGGCATTGTAGGGGCTGCCGAATTCAATCCCGACTGCGCTTCCTGCCGCAAGAAACGCAGCAACCGTGTCTCCTACAAAGGTGAGATCGCGGATCGGTGTCGTATCGCCCACGAATATGGCCGAGCAGGATGGGTCGAGCGCCTGCCGAACAATTGTTGGAATGATGGCCCGCTCGCTCTGACGAGGCCCGAACGTGTTGAACGGTCGCAGGATAACAACGGGAAGCCCGAACGAACGGGCGAATGCTTCCGCCATCGCATCCGCACCGATTTTCGATGCCGAATAGGGAGATTGTGCCTTCAAAGGATGCGATTCACCGATCGGCATCGTGATCGCCGTTCCATAGACCTCGCTGGTAGAGGTAACGACCACGCGCTCCGTCCCCGACTGCCGGGCGGCCTCAAGGATGTTGAGCGTGCCGAGGATATTTGTCTCTACATAAGATTGGGCAGCTGCATAGGAATATGGAACTGCGATGAGGGCAGCGAGATGAAATACCAACTGGTGATCCCGCACGATGCTGCTAATGAAGTTGGTATCGCGCACGTCGCCGCGAACGAGATTGACCTTCTCCTTTATGGTTTCGGGCAGGTCGTCGAGCCAGCCATAACTGTCGAAGGAGTTGTAAAGGGCAAGGGCCGTAACCTCGCTCCCATGCCGGACGAGCTCTTCGGTCAGATGCGATCCAATGAACCCATCCGCTCCGGTTACGAGCACTCTGGTCTTGTCATATCGCATTCAACTACTCCCCTGCGGCGTTTCGCATCACGTGCGACGGTCCCAATCGGGCTAGCGACGCTCGCGCTCTGCCAGTGCGGTGCCAATCGGCGGGACCCAGCCGAGGACGGCCAACGCCCCCCGGATCATCCAAGCAATGTCGGAAGCGACGGTGCGGTGTGAGAAATAGGCAAGGTCTAGCCTTGCCTTGGCCGGAAACAGGACGTCGCGATAAAACTGCGTCGGATCCTTGTCTCGCGGATAGAACTGCCGTTCGTTGCGGAATGCTACCTGGCTCGGGCCGATCAGCCCCGGCCTGTACCGCAGGACTTCCTCGAACTCTTCGCAAAAGCAATTAACGAAGTCCAAGCTCTCCGGGCGCGGCCCAACGATGGACATCTCGCCGCGTAGCACGTTCCACAATTGCGGCAGTTCGTCGATTTTTGTCCTGGCGAGGAACTGTCCAATTCTCGTGAGGCGACAGTCACCGTCCAACGTGAGCGGGCAGCCATCCGTACCGCAGTCTGGGCGGAACTTGCGGAACTTATACATCCGGAATGGTTGCCCCCCGACGCCGACTCGTATCTGGGCGAAGAGGATCGGGGGCCCGCCTTCCAGCAGGAGCGCGACCGCGACCAGAGCCAACAGAGGAGCCAGGAGCACCATGGCGACTCCCGCGATCAGGATGTCGAACGTCCGCTGTACGAGCAGGCTGGCGGCTGGTGCTTGCTGCCTCTGCAACGCGATTGGCTGCATTATCATGCCACGGCTCCGGTATTGGCCCTGCTGTGAACCACCTCTGCGAGACGTGCGACGATCATCTCCAGCATGGATGTGCTGATCCGAGGATGCAGGGGGAGCGTCAACTCGCGTTCGGCGAAGGCTTCGGTTTGCGGCAGGTGAAGGTTCGGGTAGAGCTGCCGGTAGAGCGACAGGAGGTGCACTGGGGGGTAGTGGATGGTGGTCTGAATCCCATTGGCTCGAAGGTGATCGATCACGTCCTGCCGGTTCACGAAGGACGGCAGCAGAACCGGCATGATATGACACGCGGACAGACTGCTTCCGGAGAACGGGATTTGGACCGAAGGGCAGTCCAGCGCCATCAGGCGGCGATAGATCAAGGTCAATCCCAGCCTGATGCCGTTCCAGTTCTGGAGTTGCTTCAGTTGCACCAGGCCGATGGCGGCGCGTAACTCATCCATGCGATAGTTGAAGCCCAGCATGGTGACGTCGTAATGCGGCGTCCGGCTATTCAGCCGCTGATGGGTGGTGCTGGTCATTCCATGAGCGCGCGCCTGCCGGATTGCCTCGCGCACAGCACCATCCCGGGTCAGGACGGCACCGCCTTCGGCCGTCGTCATGTTCTTGTTGCCATAGAAGCTGAATGCAGCTGCATCGCCGAACGTGCCGGCTTCCTTCAGCCCGGGCGCATGCGCTGCGTCCTCGATGAGCAGCAGCCCTCTGCGCCGAGCGAATGCACGCCATGCCTCGCGGTCGGGTAGATATCCGGCGAAATGCACCAGGATGACGGCTTTCGTCCGCGGGGTGCACCGCGCCTCTGCCTCGGCCAAGGAGATGAGTGGCACATCCATCGACTCGATATCGACAAAGACGGGATCGGCACCAACATAGCGAACGGCATTGGCAGTGGCGACGAAGGTGAGGCTCGGCACGAGCACTTCATCCCCGCACGTCACTCCAAGTGCCTGCAAGATCAGGTGCAGTGCCGCAGTGCAGGAGCTAACGGCGACGGCGTCCTCAGCTCCATGCATCGTGGCAAACGCCTCCTCAAAGGCGCGCACGCGATCTCCCATCGTCAGCCATTCGCTGTCGATGACCTCGGAAAGGACAGCCTTTTCCTCAGCTCCTACAATGGGCGCAGAGACCAGCAGCATGGAGACACTTCCTTTGGCTCTGTGAAGACGGGAGGGTATTCCCGCAGATCCGGCTGGCGCGCCGGTACGCGTCAGGCCGCGGATACCGCTTCGATCGAGGCCGACAGTTCATCCCAGGCGATGTCCTGAGCGCTCTGGAAATCCTCGACGCGCCCGATATCCAGCCAGAGGCCCTCGTGCCGAAAGACATGCACGTCCTCGCCGCTCTCAAGCATCTGTAGGATTAAATCATCGAATCCGAATGGAACGCCGGTCGGGATGAACTCGAAAACGGTAGGATTCATGCAATAGAGGCCCATGCTCACGAGGTGCGCCAGCGTCGGCTTTTCGCGGAATCTCTTTACGGATCCTTCCTGCTCGTCGATAACGCCGAAATCCATCTTGAGCGAACGAACCGTGGTCGCGATGGTCAGTGGTCCGCAGTGCTTGTGATGAAAGCCAACGAACTGGTTCAGGCTCAAGTCGGTCAATATGTCGCCGTTCAGCACTAGAAATGGCTCGGTGAGATCGTCCCGGAGAAGGGAAAGCGGGCCTATCGTTCCCAGCGGCTCAATTTCCTGCGTGTACAGGATCCTCATGTTCCATTGGGTGCCGTCACCGCAGAAGCTGCGGAGGAGATGTCCGAGGTAGCCGGTGGTAATGTAGACATCCTGCACCCCGTTTCGCCTGAGCCACTTCAAAAGCAGTTCCAGGACCGGTCTCGACCCGATCGGCATAAGAGGCTTTGGAAGGACCGACGTGAAGGGCCGCAATCTCGTACCTTTCCCCCCGCATTGAATGACAGCCTTCATCTCATCCTCCCTGTTCCCAAGAGCCGTACCAATTAGCGCCAGGGTGGTGCCGGCACTTTGAAAACACAGCGGCACCTTTACTTATGCGGCTTCAGTTTCCATGACTCTTTTCCAGTTGGACCCCTACAGCGCCGCGCGTCTTATAAGACGCGCAAAGGTCGCTGTAGCGCTTTGAATTGCTGCATGTTTTTATCCTCAGATCGGCTACGATTTGACGAAACATGCAGTAGTTTCACTTCCCGAGCATCATATCTTGAAGGATATGGATCTGAGCGAGTGCTGTCTTCGTGTGTTCGAACGATGCGCGCGGTTCTGTCTCGCGACGATCGGATGAAGCTGTACGGCGCCCAGAATTCTGAGCTCGGAGCCAGGTTCTGCGGGCGGCGCACCCGATGCGCTGCCCGACCAGCGGTGCAGGAGCACGACCGACAAACATCGGACCAGCCGATTTGCGCCGTTACAAGCTGCCACCGCAAGCTCGCAAAGAGAAGCCTCGGTGGCTGGCCGAGGCTAAGAGCGAAGGAGATCAACGAGCATGCCTCCGACTGGTGTCAGGTCGTGAGAGCGATTATCACCAGAGGCTATTCGGCGGACCGTGGGGAACACCCCGCCGGCTGATGGTCGGATGCCGACGATGTCAGCGCAGGATTTCGGCGAGCTTTCCCGGCTTCCGATCGACGCGGTCGAGGTCGAGGCCGGAGAGCAGGTCGAGCAGGTGCTCCTCCATCAACCGCGCCGCCGTCTCCGCTTCGCCGGCCTCGATGGCGTCGACGAGCGCATGATGGGCGTGGCTTTCGCAGGTGGTGTCGCGCCGCCGCCAGTAAAGGGCAATGATCAGTGAGGAGTGGGAGACCAGGTCCCGGACGAAGCCGGTCAGGACCGCCTGACCGGCGATCTCGGCGATCGCCACGTGGAACTTGGCGGACAGCATGATGGCGTCGCTGTCCCGTCCGGCATGCAGCGCCTCTTCTTCCTTTTCCAGGTGGCTGCGCAACAGACGCACATCCTCGTGTCTGGCGACGCAGGCAGCCAGCGCGGCCACCTTCGGTTCTATCAGTGCGCGGGCGTCAAAGACCTCGCACGCCTCCTTGGGGGAGGGCTGGGCGACGAAGGCGCCGCGGTTCGGCTCCAGTCGGACAAGCCAGTCATGCGAGAGCGCCTGTAGGGCGCTGCGGATGACCGTTCGACTGACCGAATAGATCGCGGCAAGTTCGTCCTCGGGCAGCTTCGTGCCTGGAGCGAGGCGGTGGCTGACAATGGCATCGCGCAGGCCGTGATAGATCGGTGACCAGCGCGCCCCCGGTTTCTCGCGATCGTTGTCAGGCCTGAGTGTCGTCACCATCTTTGTCGCTTCCGGCGAGCTGCCGCTGCCCATGCCTTGTTTGCGCCATGTATCCTTCCCGGGGCCATTCTTCGCTCAACTGCTCCGCCACTCGCCGCGACGGGCGAACCGGCGTCACCGGACCCAACGCCCGCTGCGGGCATTGCGCCATTCCTCAACCTCCTCCTGGGGACCAGGGCGCATAGTGTCCGGCAAATCGCTTTGCGAGCGGAAAGGCGTAGCCGCCTTTCTTTGACGTCCTGAGCCCCAGCGCCGCAGTCGCTTCCGCGAGTTTTACCGCGCAGGCAACGCCATCGAGCACCGGCACCCCATGTTCGAGCGAGAGGGCATGCGCAAGATCTGCCATGCCGGCGCAACCGAGCACGATCGCCTCGGCGCCGTCTTCGCGGACTGCGCGGGCGATCTCTGCGGAGACCTTGCGGCGTGCGTCGGAGCCCGGCGATTCGAGGTCGAGGACAGCGACATCGGAAGCACGGACTTTTGCACAACGGGAGGCGAGGCCGTATTTCGACAGATTGTGCTCGATGGCCGGGACCGATCGCGCCAGCGTCGTGACAACGCTGAATTTGCCGGCGATCAGCGTGGCGAGATGAAACGCGGCTTCGCCGATGCCGATCACCGGAGCCTCCGCGGCGCAACGGGCCGCGTCGAGGCCGGTGTCGTCGAAACAGGCGATGACATAGGCGTCCACCGCGCCGGCCCTGGCCATTTCGGCGATGATGCCCGGGACGACGAAGGCCTCGTCGAAATAGCCTTCGATGCTGGGAGGACCGTCCTTGGGATTGACGGCAACGATCTGCGTCGCCGGCGATGCTGCCGCCTGTGCCGCCCTGCCGATCTTGTCGGTCATCGAAGTTGTCGTGTTCGGGTTGATGACGAGTATACGCACGTTGATCCGCCTAATATTCACCACCGAGATAAAGATGCCTGACGCGTTCGTCGGTCAAAAGTTCAGAGGAATTGCCGCTGAGCGCGACCTTGCCGGTCGTCAACGCATAGGCGCGCTGGGAGATTCTAAGCGCCATGCGTGAATTCTGCTCGACAAGGAGGACGCTCACCTTTTCATCCCGACTGATCGCGACGATGGAGCGGGCGATGTCCTGCACCAGCTTCGGCGCGATCCCGAGCGATGGTTCATCGAGCAGCAGAAGGCGCGGCCGCGCCATCAATGCCCTGCCGATGACGAGCATCTGCTGCTCGCCGCCGCTCATGGTTCCCGCCTGCTGTGAATAGCGCTCCTTGAGACGCGGAAAGCGCGTCAGCACCATCTCGATGCTCTGCCGGATTTCGCCCTTGTCCGTGCGGCTGAAGGCGCCCATCAGCAGGTTGTCGCGCACGGTCATGAAGGGGAAGACCCGACGCCCCTCCGGCACCATCGAGATGCCCATGCGGACGATCTCGTCCGGAGCGACGCCATCGATGCGGTTCCCCCGATAGTGGATCTGACCGGAGCGTATCTTCCTGAGGCCGGTGACGGCGCGCAGGATCGACGTTTTGCCTGCGCCATTGGCGCCGATGAGAGCGACGGTCTCACCCTCACGCACCTCGAGCGATACGCCTTTGAGGGCGTAGACGTGATCGTAGTAGAGCTCGACATCATCGAATTTCAGCAATGGTTCCATGGCCTACAATCCGATCGATTCGTCTTCGGCACCGAGATAGGCCTCGATGACCTTCGGGTTCTGCTGGATCTGCACCGGCGTGCCCTCGGCGATCATCTGGCCGAAATTGAGCACGACGATCCGGTCGGAGATGTTCATGACCGCCGGCATGTCGTGTTCGACCAGCAGCACCGTGATGCCGCGTTCGCGCAGTTTGCGGACGATCTCGACCGCGCGCCGGGTTTCATCGTGGTTCATGCCGGCGAAGGGCTCGTCGAGGAGGATGACGGAGGGATCTGTAGCAAGCGCGATCGCAATGCCGAGCGCGCGCAGATGACCGTGCGGCAGGGTGCTGGCGATCTCACCGCTCATCGCCGCCAGGCCGAGAAAGGCCAGGATCTCGTCCGCCGAGGCGCCGAACGCCTCGAGATCGCTCCGGGCCGCCGCGCTGCCGAAGTAAAAGCCGGCCAGGCTGGCGCGAGAGCGCAAATGGTGGGCCGTCACGACATTGTCGCGAACGGTCATGTCCTTGAAGATCGTCGTTTCCTGGAAGGTCCGCACAACGCCTCTGCGGGCGGCGATGTGCGGCGCGAGGCCGGAGATGCGTTCACCTTTGAGGCGTACTTCGCCGCTGGTCGGCCAAAGGAAGGAGGAGATCAGCTTGAACAGTGTTGACTTGCCGGCGCCGTTCGGGCCGATCACGGACAGAATCTCACGATCGCGCACGGCAAAGGACACGTCGTTGACGGCGATGAGGCCTCCGAAGCGTTTGGTGAGCCCGACGATTTCCAGAATGTCTGGCATCACTGGACGCTCCTCTTGCGGGGCAGGGCGAGGCTCAGGAGGCCGTTGGGCAGCACCAGCATGAGCGCGATCAGCACGGTCGAGAAGATCAGCAGTTGGAATTCGCCCGTCTGGAACAGCATGTCCCAGCCGAAGTAGAGGACGAAGGTGCCGAGCATCGGCCCGAGCACGTAACCAAGGCCGCCGAGGAAGCAGTTGAGCATGAAATTGACGGAATCGGCGACGGTGAAGCTCGAGGGGTAGATCGACTGCGATATCGCGGCGAACATCGCGCCGCCGACGCCGCCGAGGAAGGACGAGATCGCATAGGCAATGACGCGGAGGTAGGCGATGTTGACGCCGATTGACGAGGCGAGTTCCTCGTTCTGCTGCAGCGATTGGCAAAGCTGGCCGATCCGGGAATGGGTGAGCCGATAGAGACCGAGGAAGCACAGCGCCATGAGCAGGACGGCGGCGATGTAAAAGGCGAGGCGCGGGTTTGCCAGCGTGGCGAAATCCGGGACGAGCGTCACGCCGAAGATGCTGAGGCCCGACGGCAGTGGAATGCTGACGATGCCACTCGCGCCGTTGGTGATCGGCAGCGCAAGGGCGAGGAGGCGGGCGACTTCGGTCAGGACCAGGGTGACCATGGCGAAATAGACGCCGCGCAGGCGCAGGATCGGCAGTCCGATCAGCACGCTCGCAGCGGCGCAGAACAGGCCGGCCAGCGGCAGGGTCAGCCAGAAGGACATGCCGTGGCTCGTGACCAGGATGGCCGAGACATAGCCGCCCATCAGCGCATAGGCGCCCTGGCCGATGTTGATCCGGCCGATGTAGAACGTAATCCACACGCCGGCGCTGATGATGCTGAGCAGCGCCACCGAGGTCAGCGTGTAGTAGAGGTCGCTTCGCCCGGTGGCCTCGATCAGCAACGGCACTACGACCAGCAGGGCGAGCAGGAAAAGGGCGCTCGCGATGAGCTTGAACGTGGCGGTCCGTGACGTTTTCATCGCATCAGCCCCACGGTTTGCCCATCAGCCCGTTCGGGCGGATGCTCAGGAAGATCATCAGAAGCGCGAAGATGACGAGGTAGGTGACGTCGCCATATTCGCGCAGCGTCGCCAGCCCGATCGACTCCATCATGCCCAGGATGAAGCCGCCGACGATCGCACCGCCGACCACGCCGGCGCCGCCAATCATCACCATCAGGAAGGCCTTGATGGAAATCGGGCCGCCGATGCCGGAATTGACGCCGGTGATGCTGACCAGCAATCCGCCGACGACGCCCGCAAGCATGGCGCCGAGCGCGAAGCCGATCATCGAGTAGCGCTCGACCTTGACGCCCATCAGCTGGGCGGCAACGCGATCCTGCGCCAGGGCCCGCATCGCGCGGCCCGGCTTGCTGTACTGCATGAAGAGCATGAAGGCGGCGATCATCAGGATGGCGACCACGCCGACGACGATGCGGTCATAGGGCAGGATCACTCTTTCGGAGACAAACACGCCGCTGACGATCTTTGGAACGCCGCGCTGCTTTTCGCCGAAGAGAAGCAGCATCACCGCATCGAGGAAGAATGCTGTCGCTGCCGCGAGCAGCATGGTGCTTTCCTCGCGCTTGCTGCGGCGGACCACCGGCCGGAAGAGAAATTTTTCCATCAAGGCGCCGATAATGGCGAGCGTCAGACCCGAGCAGATCAGGGCGACGACGAACGGCAGCTTGAGCTGGCCGTAGACCGTATAGGTGACGAAGCCGCCCAGCACATACATCTGGCCGTGCGCGAAGTTGAGCACGTTCATCAGCGCGAAGATCAGCGTCAGTCCGAGTGCAATCAGAGCGTACTGGGCGCCGAGGTAAAGTCCATTGGCAATCACCTGCTCCATGGGCGCATCCAGTCGGTGGAGGTCCGGCTGCCCGAACCTCGGTTGACTTTAGGACGCGGCCAAAGCGTGCCACGGCATTGCCCGCGCCGATTCCCGTCAGGCGGAGAAAGTCAGTCCACTTCGCCGACGAACAGCGTCTGGAAGGCGCCGTCCTTGAACTCGGTCACCACCATCGGCACGAAAAGTTGTCGTTTCTGGCCAAACGAGGTCGTGCCGACATATTTCAGCGTGCTGTCCTTGGCGTAGGGGTTGGGCGCCGTGAAGCTGTCCATGGTCTTCCGGAACTCGTCCACATTGTCGATCGCCTTGGGGTTCGCCTTGAGCGTTTCGATGATGTACTCGAGCGCATAGACCTTGGTGTTGGACTCGTCGTTGTACTCCCCGAACTTCTTGGTGTAGCGGTCGATGAATTCCTCCATCAACGGCGTCCGGATCTCCGGCGTGGAAGCGCCGCCGACGGAAATGAAGCCGTTGGCAAGCTCGCCGGCCCCCTCCTGCAGGACGGTCGCATCCTGCGCGGTTTCCGCCGAAATCAGGCCCTCATAGCCGAGTTCGCGCGCGGCGCGGATCAGGAGCGGCGCATTGGCAGGGGCGACGCCCGACAGCACCAGCAGGTCCGGCTTCAACTGGACGATGGGCGTCAGCACCGGCGTAAAGTCGCGGGTGTCGCTCTGGTAGGTATCCTTCTCGGCGACGACGTCGAGGCCGAGTTCCTTGGCGGCGGCCACGCCGCTGTCGCGCTGGCTGAGCGGGTCGGACTCGTTGGCCGCGATGAAGGCCACCTTCTTCACGCCCTTGTTGTCCTTGAGGTACTTATAGATGGCCGGTCCCGACTGATAGTTGGCGATCATGCCGAGGACGGCGTTGGAGGCCGGGGCCGTATAGAGCGCTTTCGGAAAGGCGTAGGGGAAATAGATGATCCCCTTGGATTCCGCGACCGGGCGGACCGCGGCCGCGCCGTCATCGACATTGGGCCCGACGACATAGTGGATGCCTTCCTGGGCCATCTTCTCCATGCCCGCGATGGCTCGCTTGGGGTCCCTCTGGTCGTCGAAGGTGACGATGGTGATGTTGTAGGTGTCATCGCCGATCTTCACGCCGCCCTTCTCGTTGAGCCAGTCGGCACGGGTCTGCATCGAGCGGACGTTGGACGTGCCCCAAGCGGCGGCGGGCCCACTGGTCACGCCGACGAAGCCGATCTTGAGTTCCTTGTTCTCGGCCTGGGCGGAAAAGGTCCCTGCGACTGCGATTGCAAGTAATGAGACGGCGCCGAGCGCCAGTGATTTCAATGTCGAGCGTCTGTTGAACATGTCACTCTCCATCTGTTGCATCCGGCGCGCCTCTGGCGATGCGGACAGATTAAGGAGATACTAAAATACACGGTTGTCAACATTAGCGTTTCGCTGTGTATACAAAATCGATCTGCAGTGCGAAACGCGAACACGTAGTCAGTGGAAGAACTCCATGTCGTCCGCGGCTACAGCCGCGGACGCAGGTGCAATAATGCTCTTGGTAAAGCGAGAATAACGCCCGGTTTTGGTGGACGTTCTTACACCAGTCCAAGATCCGTATAGCTGTCGTGCAGAGCCCAGTCGGCGTCGCTGAAGCGGTCTTTGGCGAAATTGTGCTGGTGCCAATAGGGATAGATATAGGCTGGGCGGCTGACCTTGTTCAGCGTGTCCAGTTCATCTGCGGTCAGTTTCAAGTCGACGGCGGCGATGTTGTCGCGGAACTGTCTTTCGCTGAGGCCGCCGACGACCAGGCTTGCGACGGCCGGGCGGGAAAGCGTCCAGGCGAGCGACACCTGCGCGACGCTGACGCCGCGCGCCCCGGCTATGGCTTCCAGGGCATCAACAACCGTCCACAGCCGTTCCTCGTCGCGGATTGGCGGCTCGCTCCAGCCGGCTGCCTGACGCGAGTCGGCCGGCGTCTTGCCGCGACCGAATGCGCCGGAAAGTAGGCCAGCCGACAGCGGACTCCACACCATCACGCCAAGGCCCTGATCGACGGAGATCGGCAGGAGTTCGTACTCGGCCTCGCGTGCCTCCAGCGTGTAGTGGATCTGCTGCGTGACGAAGCGGGGAAGGTTCTTTGCCTCGGCTACCCCCAGCGCCTTCATGATGTGCCAGCCGGAATAGTTCGAGCAGCCGATATAGCGGATTTTTCCTTGCTGCCGCAGCGTGTCGAGAGCCGCCAGCATTTCCTCGACCGGCGTTACACCGTCCCATTCGTGCATGAAGTAAATGTCGATGTGATCCCTGCGCAGCCGTTTCAGGCTGAGCTCGCATTCACGAATGAGGTGATAGCGCGACACGCCCTCGTCGTTCGGGCCGTCGCCGATGCGCATGCGCGCCTTCGAAGAGATGAGCACCTGGTTGCGCTTGTCGCCGAGCGCCTCGCCGAGGATCTCCTCCGAGCGGCCGAGTGAGTACATGTTCGCGGTGTCGAAGAGGTTGACGCCGCCATCGAGGCAGCAATCGATCAGGCGACGTGCGTCCTCGACGCCCTGGTTCGCCACCCGCCCGAAGGCGCCGACACCACCGAACGAGAACGTACCCATGGCGATGGCTGAAACCTTGAGGCCCGAGCGGCCGAGTGTCCTGTATTCCATATGCATGCTCCTCCGGGAAACGCCGACCGAGTCGGCGATCATCAGTTGGCTCACTTCCGGCGAGCCCCAATCTTCGGCGGGGGCAACGGCAACATTTGCCCGCCCGTTGCTACTCCGCGGGATGCGGCAAGCTCTTCGCGGACCTTTCCCGTGTCGGGCCAGCGGCGACGCGTTCGTGGCTCGTCCGCAGGATCAGGTCGGCGCCGACGAGGATCTTGACGGGCGGCTGCGGTTCGCTGGCGGTAATCAGGTCGTCGAGAACCGTCACGGCGAGGTAACCGATCTTGCGCTTGGACACGTCGATCGTCGTCAGGCCCGGCTCCATGGTGGCGCTCTGCGGCAGGTTGTCGAAGCCGATGATCGAGACGTCGTCCGGAATCGAGACGCCGTGCTCCCGAAGCGCCCGGATGAAGCCGTAGGCGATGACGTCATTCGTGCAGAAATAGCATTCCGCGAGGTCGAGGCCGGTGGACAGCAGAGCGCGCGTGTCGAGATAGGCGCCATCATAGGTCGATTCCACCGACAGCACATCGGCCGCATTCACCTGCAGGCCCAAGCGCTCCATGTTCTTGAAGAAAGCGTCGCGGCGCAGGCGGAAGTTGGTCGTGTCGACATGGGAGGCCACGAAACCGATGCGCTGGAAGCCCTGCTTCTGAAAGCGCGACAACACCTTGTAGACGGCATCCTCGTTGTTCATGTCGACGAAATTGGCGTCGAGGACGTCGTAGAACGTATCGATGAACACCGTCGGCAGGCCGAGGCCCTGGATCAGCCGGATATCGGCTTCCGTCAGTTCGGTGCCGAGCGCGATCACACCGGAAATCGGGGCGCCGGCAAGCGATTCTGCGACAGCGCTGATCGGCTGCCCCTCGAAGCTCACCACTTCGAGCGTGTAATTGCGCCGCGTCGCCTCCGCGGACATGCCGTCGATGTAGTCGGAGACAAAGACGCTGTGGTCGCGATTGACGGTGTGGCCGTGCTTGGCAATCTTGAGGAAGCGCAGCGTCTCGCCGGGGGGCGTGCTCCGCGTCGTCCTCGGGACATAGTTCAGGCTTGCCACCGCTTCCAGCACCCGCGCCCGGGTCACGCCGGAAATTTCTCCCTTGCCATTCAACACGAGCGAAACCGTGGCCGGCGACACGCCGGCGGCGACCGCGATGTCCCTGATGGTCAGTTTTTCCGGTTTTTTCATGTGGAGGCGACAGTCCCACTTTTGCTGCAGGTGCGAATAAGTTTACTAAACGATTTTATGGATTTTTGCGAGACCTAGGCGAATTTGTCGCTCTGCGCAACCGGTCCAGTGCGAAAACGAGGCTTGCCACAGGAAATTTCCTTTGCTAGCGTTTTAGTGAAGTGAAGTTTTATTTAGTAAACAGTCGGGAGGAGATCATGCGAAAAACCGGGGGGCAGCTGGCGATGCTGGCTGTCATAAACGGCCTTTTGCTGGTCGCGGGTGCGATGATTTCCGGCGGCTCCTTCCTTTCCATCTTCAATCTCCAGTCCATGGCGAGCCAGGTGCCGGAGATCGGCCTTCTGGCGATCGGCGTCATGCTCGCCATGTGCGCCGGCAATGGCGGCATCGATCTGTCGGGCATTGCGCTTGCCAATCTTTCGGGCGTTCTGTCCGCCGTCATCGTGTCTTCCTTCCTGTCGGCAGCGGATAGCGGAACGGCCTTCAGCCTGGCCTTCATTGCCGGTGCGCTCCTGATCGGGCTTGCCGGCGGGGTGATCAATGGCTTGCTGATTTCGCGGCTCAATATCACGCCGATTCTCTGTACGCTCGGCACGCAGATGGCCTTCATGGGGCTTGCGGTCGTGGTTTCCGGCGGCAAGGCGGTGATGGTCGGCAGCCCGGCGCTGCTCTCCAGCATCGGCAACGACATGCTGGCCGAGGTGCCGATCAGCTTTCTGCTCTTCGTGATCGTCGCCGGTGTGATCGCCGCCTTGCTGAAGTTCACGCCCTACGGCCTGTGGTTGATGTTGATGGGCACCAATCCCAAGGCGGCGGTCTATGCGGGCTTTCCGAAAAACGGCGTGCTCGTCGCCACCTATGCGATTTCCGGCATGCTGTCTGGGCTTGCCGGCGTCATCATCGCGGCGCGCAACGTCAATGTGAAGTTCGACTATGGCAGCTCCTATCTGCTCATCGCCATCCTCATCGCCGTAATGGCGGGCGTGAAGCCGGAGGGCGGTTACGGGCGCGTTATCTGCGTCGTGCTTAGCGCAATCGCGCTGCAGCTCATGTCGAGCCTGCTCAATTTCGGCGGCCTCTCCAACTTCGTGCGCGATTTTGCCTGGGGCCTGCTGCTGCTCACTTTCCTGGCCGTCGGCCGCTACGACATCGCTGGCTTCCTGAACCCGGGTCGCCGTTCGCAAACCCCTTCGGTGCCTGTCCCTCAAGCGCCGAAGTGAAATAGGAGGGAAAATTCGTGGAGGTAAACATGAAGTCGTTTTCGAAGAAGTTGCTGGCGGGAACCACGGTTGCGGCCGTAGCGCTCGTCGGTTCCATCGGCACGCTGGTTGCCCAGGAAAAGCCGGTCATCGCCACCGTGGTGAAGATCAGTGGCATTCCGTGGTTCGACCGCATGAACACCGGCGTCGTCGCCTACCAGGAAGCCAATCCGGACGTCGTTGCCAGCCAGAGCGGCCCGGCGACCGCGGACTCGGCCCAGCAGCTGCAGATCGTCAACGACCTCGTCGCCAAGGGCGTCAATGCGCTCGCCGTTGTGCCGATGGATCCGGCCGTTCTCGAAGGCACGTTCCAGCGCGCCATGGATCGCGGCATCGTCGTCGTAACCCATGAAGCCGACAACCAGGCGAACACGCACGCCGACGTCGAGGCCTTCGACAATGCCGATTACGGTTCGGCGCTGAACGAGCGCCTGGCCGAGTGCATGGGCAAGGAAGGCAAGTGGACGACCTTCGTCGGCTCGCTCGGCAGCCGTACGCACATGCAGTGGGTTGGTGCAGGCGAGGAGAACGCCAAGAAGTATGCCGGCATGGAACTCGTCGATCCGAACAACGAATCCTTCGATGATGCCAACGGCACCTACGAAAAGGCCAAGGAAATCCTGCGTAAGCACCCTGATCTGAAGGGCTTCCAGACCTCCGCCGGCAACGACGTTCTCGGCGTCGGTCGCGCGATCGACGAAGCGGGCCTGAGCGGCAAGGTATGCCTTGTCGGCACCGGCCTTCCGAACCCGTCCGCCGATCTTCTCGAATCCGGCGCTATCACGGCGATCGGCTTCTGGGATCCGCAGAAGGCCGGCATGGCAATGAACGCCGTTGCCAAGCTGCTGCTGGAGAAGAAAGAAGTCACCGACGGCATGGACCTCGGCGTCGAAGGCTACAGCAAGGTCTCGGTCAAGCAGGGCCCCGGCAAGGGCCTGCTGATCCTCGGCAACGGCATGGTTCTCGCCGACAAGGCGACCTACAAGGAACACATGTTCTAATTCGACGAACCGTCAGCCGGCCGGGAGGTTTGCCTTCCGGCCGGAACCGTCCGGCGTGTCGACGCGCCGGTCAGCATGAGGACAATTTCCGTGGCGGCACAAGCAGATCGCGCGCAGCATTCGGCGGCGCTCCTTGAACTCAGAAACATCCAGAAATGGTTCGGCGGCGTTCACGCTCTCCGGGGCATCGACCTGACGCTCCAGCCGGGCGAGGCCTATCACCTGCTCGGTGAGAACGGCTGCGGCAAGAGCACGGTCATCAAGATCATGTCGGGCGCGCACGCGCCGTCGTCCGGAGAAATCGTTCTCGGCGGCAAGACTTTTTCGTCGCTGACGCCGATCCAGTCGCTGGCCGCCGGCATCGAGACCGTTTACCAGGACCTGTCGCTGCTTCCCAATCTCACGGTTGCCGAGAATGTCGCCCTGAACGAGCAGTTGGTGAACGCCAATGGCCGCCTTGCGCGTCTCTTCGATCGCAAGCGGCTGAAGGAAACGGCAGAAAGGGCGCTTGCCGCTGCAGGCCTGCCGACCGACCGCGCCTTCCTCAACACGATTGTTTCCGACCTGCCGCTCGCCTCCCGCCAGCTCGTCGCCATCGCGCGGGCGATCGCGACCCGCGCCAAGCTCGTCATCATGGACGAGCCGACCACGTCGCTGACGCGCCGCGAGGTGGACAATCTCATTCGCGTCGTCGAGCGCCTGCGCTCCGAAAACGTCGCCGTTCTCTTCGTCACGCACAAGCTGGACGAGTGCTACCGCATCGGCGGCCATGCGGTCGTCTTCCGCGACGGCCAGTGCGTCGCCCAGGGACCGATCGAGAACTACAGCAAGAAAGAGCTGGCCGAATTGATGACCGGCCGGTCCATCGACGCGCAGCGCTATCGCACGGGCAAGCCGTCCGACGCCGAACTTCTCAAGGTCGACCGCCTCGTCGCCGATGGCGTGCGGGAGATGAGCTTTTCGGTGAAGAAGGGCGAAATTCTCGGCATCACTGGGCTTGCAGACTCGGGCCGCAACGAACTCGCCATGGCATTGACCGGCGTCGCCCCCGCGACCAGTGGCTTGGTGACGCTCGACGGCAAGACCGTTTCCGTGCGCTCGCCCGCCGAGGCGATCGCCCAAGGCATCGGCTACGTGCCGGAGGACCGGCTCGCCGAGGGACTCTTCCTCGACAAGTCGATCTTCGAAAACGAGATCGCGCTGATTGTATCGCGCCTCGCCAACTCGTTTGGCGTCGTCGACCGGGAGGAGGGGCGCAAGATCGCTGCCCGCCTCTCCGAGGAGATGCGTCTCAACACCAAGGACCTCGACCTGCCGGTCGGCGCGCTCTCCGGTGGCAACCAGCAGCGTGTGCTGATCGGCCGCTGGCTGAGCATCGCGCCGAAACTGCTCGTGCTGCACGGCCCGACCGTCGGCGTCGATGTCGGGTCCAAGGACACCATCTACCGCGTCATCCAGGCGCTTGCCGAAGCGGGCATGGGTCTCGTCATCGTCAGCGACGACCTGCCCGAACTGCTGCAGAACGCGGACCGGATCCTCGTCATGAACAACGGCCGCGTGGTCGCCGAAATGGATGCGGAGCAGGCAACCGAAGACCAGCTTTACAAGGCGATGCTGACGGCCACGACGGAGACTGTGCGATGAGTGCTTCTGGGATCGATGAACTTCATGGCGCCGCTCCGTCGCGCTCCTTCAGCTTCGGCGACCTTGTGCGGCGTCGTCCGGAGACCATCACCTTCGCGTTGCTGGTTGCGATCTGCGTAATCGTTGCGATCGTCAACCCCGCCTTCCTGCAGCCATCGACCCTCATCGATATCGGCCGTGCGAGCGTGGTCATGGGCCTTTTCGCGCTTGGCGTCTTCATCATTCTTGCGGCAGGCGGCATCGACGTGTCCTTCACGGCGATTGCGGCGTTCACCATGTATTCGATGACCGTGCTGGTGCAGAACTACCTGCCCGGGCTGCCGATCGCCGTCGTCATCCTGATGTCGACGCTCGGCGGTGCGGCGCTCGGCATCATCAACGGTCTGCTCGTCCATCACCTGAAGGTGCCGTCGCTGATCGTGACGATCGGCACGCAGTATTTGTTCCGTGGCTTCCTACTCTCGTTCATCGGCACGGTCTGGATCATGTCGCTGCCGCCGCAAATGGGTGCCTTCGGCCGGATGCCGCTCGTCCAGCTCGAGTCCGCAAACGGCGCGCTCATCACCCTGCCGTTCTATTTCCTCGTCCTGCCGATTGCTGCGGGCGTTACGTGGTGGATCCTCAACCGCACCCTGATGGGGCGTGCCATCTTCGCGGTCGGCGGCAATGCCGATATCGCAAGCCGCCTCGGCTACAGCCTGCGCACCGTGCACGTCTTCCTGTTCGGCTATGCGGGCGCGCTCGCGGGCCTTGCCGGCATCATCCATGTCTGCGCCAACCGCCAGGCCAACCCCTTCGATCTCGTCGGCACCGAGATCAACGTGATCGCCGCCGTCGTGCTCGGCGGCGCACGCATCACCGGCGGCACGGGCACGGTTCTCGGCACCCTTCTCGGCGTGCTCCTGATCGTCGTCCTCAACAGCGTGCTCGTCATGGTCGGCATTCCCAGCACCTGGCAGCGGCTCGTCGTCGGCAGCTTCATCCTGCTGGCCGCCGCTTTCTTCGTCACGCGCCAGCGTAAGAAATAACCCCCATTCCCGGAGGAAACCCATGAAGAAGTTCCTGAACGATCCCGTCAACTTCGTCGACGAGATGCTGGAAGGCATCTACAAGGCGCATCCCGCCGTCACCTATGCGGCAGGCGACCTGCGCTGCCTCGTCACCGCCAAGACCAAGCCCGGCAAGGTCGGCATCGCCACCGGCGGCGGCTCGGGCCACCTGCCGACTTTCCTCGGCTTCGTCGGTGACGGCATGCTGGACGGTGCCGCGGTCGGCGGCGTCTTCCAGTCGCCCAGTGCCGAACAGATGTACCAGGTGACCAAGCACATCGATCAGGGCGCCGGTGTCCTATACATCTACGGCAACTACAGCGGCGATATCATCAACTTCGACATGGCAGCGGAACTTGCCGATCTCGACGGCATCGCGGTGAAGCAGGTCGTCGGCAATGACGATGTTGCCTCGTCGGTCGTCGGCGAGGAGCACAAGCGCCGCGGCGTTGCCGGCATCTTCTTCATCTACAAGGCCGCCGGCGCTGCCGCTGCCGAAGGCCTTTCGCTCGAAGAGGTCACCCGTCTCGCTGACAAGGCGCGTCTGCGCACCCGCACCATGGGCGTCGCCCTTTCGAGCTGCGTCGTTCCGGAAATCGGCCACGCCACCTTCTCGATCGGCGAGGACGAGATGGAGATCGGCATGGGCATCCACGGCGAGCCCGGCATCAGCCGCAAGAAGCTGGCGCCGGCCGATGCCGTCGTCGACGAGATGATGGAGCGCATCTTTGCGGAAACGGACTACAAGCAGGGCGACAATGTCGCCGTTCTGATGAACGGCCTCGGCGGCACGCCGCTAGAAGAGCTCTACATCCTCTTCCGCCGCGTGTCGCAGCTCTTCGAAGCACGCGGCGTCACCGCCAAGCATGTCTGGGTCGGCGAGTTCGCCACCTCGATGGAAATGGCCGGCGCCTCGATCTCGATCCTCCACCTCGACGAGGAGCTGGATCGCCTCATCGCCGCCCCGGCCAACACGCCGTTCTTCCAGCACGTCGCAGGGTGATGGCATGACCATGCAGACATTGAACGCCGCCGGCCTGATCGACCTTTTCAAGAGCTGGAAGAATCTCTTTGCCGAACAGCGCGAGTTCCTTATCGCGCTCGACGGCAAGGTGGGCGACAGCGATCTCGGCATCACCATGAATAAATCCTTCGCCGCTGCCGCCGAGGCGCTCGAAGCGGAAGGCGAGGGGGCTGGCATCGCCAAGCTGCTGCGCACCGCCGGGGCGACGATGGCACGCACGGCACCCTCCACCATGGGGACTCTGACGGCGACCGGTTTCCTGCGGGCAAGCAAGGTCGTCGAGGGCAAGGAAGCGCTGGATACCGCCGACATGGCCGCCTTCTGGCGTGCCTATCGCGATGGTGTAGCCGAGCGTGGCAAGGCCAAGGTCGGCGACAAGACCCTGCTCGACGTGCTCGACCCGATCGCGACGACGCTGGAAGCGCAGGCTGCTGCCGGCGCATCGCTCTCTGACGCGTTGAACGCTACCGCGGATGCTGCGGAACAGGCGCTGGAAGCGACCAAGTCGATGCTTGCGCAGCACGGCAAGGCGGCTGCGTTCCAGGAGAAGACCGTTGGCCTGCAGGATGCGGGTGCAACGGTCGGCTACTTCCTGATCCGTCGCATGGCGGAATTCGTGGCAAGCCGATAGAGATATTCTATACGGATCGCTCTGTCCGCGGGGTCTATAGACAAACTCCACAGAACCGATTGCATCCAAAAGATGCATGGAGAACCAAGTGGAATTTAATAGTCTCCGCGGCATCAGACCACCGCAACCAACGACCTCGGCAAAGCCGGTCCTTGGCTACGCCTTCGGAAGGCAGGCAGACTTTCGGCCCTGGCTGACGGCCTTGTGCATGGTCTTGCTCGGGAGTGGGCTCGTCGCTCTCACAATTGCCTTCGGCGGCTGAGGCCTGCCATTTACCGATGATTGAAAAAACCCGATCGTCGCCTTCGGCAATTCTGTTGTTGACACTCAAATGCTAAAATGTGTCGGCGCGGGCGATCATCCCTGACGCACCGCGTTCGTGTTCAACGCCGATGCAGACCGAGAACAGGCCCACCGGATTGTCCGAGGCCTCGGCCGGCACCCTTCACACTGAAACTTTACGACGAAGCCAACAAGGACAGATGGTCGTCGTTCAGCATGAAAAGCGCTGGTGGCGTCCATTCGCCGACCAAGCGGGCAGTTTCGCCCGCACGTTCGGACTTCCAATGACCCAGAACGCAGGAGGTAGCCATGATTCCCAGAACTGCCGTCTTTCTTTCCTCGTTCCTTGCCGCGAGCCAACATCTGGTCGCCGACGCGACATTGGCGCAGGACGCCACTATCAAGCCGCACGTTCCACTTGCGAAAACGATTGGCCAGGTAACGCCGACCGGGCCGGTTCCATCCCTTTTCGTCCTTAATTCCGCAGGCGCAAAGCTGGAGGGAACCACGCTCACCATGACCGGTGTTTCAATGAACTCGATCGTCTTTGCCGATCGTCCAGTTCGTGCGGCCGGCCACGTCACGACTGAGCAGTTCATCATGCAATGGGACAAAGGCAAGGGCAGTTTCGCCGTCGATCCGCCCAATGCCACCATTTCCATCCTTGGTGGCGATGGGTCGAAGGTCGAAGATGCTGTGGTGACGATCATGAATCCAAGGCTTGAAGGCGGCAACCTGACGTTTGAGGTGGCCGTCCTTGAAGGAAGTCTGTCCGGTGGGAGTGGGCCGGCGGCTCTGTTCATTGACCGTGGTGGTTTTGGTGGCTTCGGCGGGGGCGGCTTCGGCGGAGGTGGACGGGACTTTGGTGGCGGCGGCTTCGGCGGCGGACGCGGCGAGTTTGCTGGAGGCGATCGAGTGGGCGACGTCCACGTTAATGACGTCCATGTCAACGACGTCCATGCCAACTACTGGCATGCTCCGAACTATCATGGCGCCTGGTATGCCGGCGCGGGCGTTGCGACCGGGGTCGCCATCGGGGCAGCAGCCACCGCGCCCTATCGCTACGGCAACCGCTACGATGACTCCTACTATACCGGCTACGGGCCGTGTGGATACTACCCCTATCCACCATGCTACTAGCGTCGGACGTTTTGATTGAATCGACGGGATTCCGTTGAGTAGGGTTTCGCGATTCACTTCCGGAGGAAGTGATTTGCGATGGCAAAAGCTTATTCCCTTGGTCTTCGGACACGTGCTGTCAGTCATGTCGACGCCGGTCATTCGCGCCATGCCGCGCCGCCCATTTTGGCGTGTCGGCTTCCTTCGTCGTGGAACTGGTTCGGGTTTGGCGCGGCTCCGGTCGCCTTTTGCCTCGACGGGGTGGCGGCGCTCTTCCACGTGTCGAATTGAATGCGTTGTCGGTGGCCGTCATCGCACTTTCGCTCATCGCGGCGCCGTCCCGACGCGACATCACCCTGCGCGACCATAAGTGAATAGAATACATAATATACCATAATGCGCTTTGACTAATTTTTCGGATTGCTTCAACGAACCGGTAGGCAGGCTGGTGCGGGAACGAGCGCCGCCGCGCCCATAGCAACACTGGGAGGGAGTATGATGAGGTTCGGAAAATTCGCCGCGGTGGCGGCTTTTGTTGGCGCGTTCGCCGTTGGCGCCGCAGCGGCGCAGGAAAAGACTTTTAAAGTTTCGCACGTTTTCAGCGCCGATCATCCTGTGCATCTTGGTCTGTCCAAGGCCGACGAATTGCTGAAGCAGAAGTCCGGCGGCCGCTTTGCGTTGCAGATTTTCCCGTCCGGCACCTTCGCCAGCTATCGCGACGCGGTGACGGCGGTGCAGATGGGCACGCTCGACATGGCGCCGCTCGATACGGCCATCGACTGCATGCCCGCCTCGGGCGTGATGCTGTCGCCTTACACTTTCCGCGACTACGACCACTGGCGCGCGTTCAAGGGCAGCGAGGTCTATGGCAAGCTGCTGGCGGATATCAGCGAGGCGTGCGGCGTTCAGCAACTCAGCCTCTACACCTTCGGTTTTCGCCACGCGACGACCGGCAAGGTAAAGGCGACCACTCCTGACGAGTTCAAGGATTTGAAGCTGCGGGTGGCGAACTTCGCTCCCTATCCCGAAGCTGCCACCGTGCTGGGCGCGACGGGCACGCCGCTGCCGGTCGGCGATGTCTATCTGGCCTTGTCGAACGGAGTTGCGGACGGGCAGGAAAACCCCTTCACCCAGATCGTCACCATGAAGCTCTTTGAGGTTCAGAAGCACCTGATCCTCACGGGTCACATGCTGGCGAGCTCGGGCCTGACGATATCGCAGCGCGCCTGGGACGAGCTATCGACAGAGGACCAGGCGCTGTTGCGCGAGGTGTTCACCGAAGCGGCCGCCCATGTCGACTCGCTGGTGATCGACGGTGAGGCGAAGTTGCTGGACGAGTTGACCTCCACTCACGGCATGGAAAAGGTCGAAGTCGACAAGCAGCCCTTCATGGACCGGGTGCCGCTGGTGCTGGCGAAATACCCGGAGTTCAAGGAACTCTACGATCAAATTCAGGCGATTGAATAACCGCCGCCTATCAGATGCTCCTTTCCCGCCGTAGCGCGGGGAGGGGCCGGGGGAGTTCCTATGATCCGATTTCTGAAGACCGCGGAAGTGGGGATTGGCAGCTTCTGCCTGTTCGCCATGTTTGCGATACTGTGCACAAACATTCTGATGCGCTACGGCTTCAACGCCGCCTTGCCCTGGGCCGAAGAGGTGTCGAACTACCTCTTTGTCTGGGCGGGATTCCTGTCCTGCGCTTACTTGCTGGGTAAGGACGAGCATCTGCGGGTCGACTTTCTGGTCAGCCGGTTTTCGGACAAGACCCAGGCCGCGATCCGATTGTTCAACGATCTGGTGCTTGTCGCTTTCTTTGTGTCGATGGTGATCCCGAGCTTCCAATTGCTTGGCAAGCTGAGGACTACTCCGTCTTTGCGGATGCCTGAGGCGATCCCCTATTCGATCCTGCCGATCACCATGCTGATTTGCCTGGTGCATCTGATTTCACTGATCCGCCGCCACTACGCGGCCTACCGGGATGCCGCCGCATGAGCCTTGCTATCCTTCTCGGCGTTTTTGCCATTCTGTTCTTCCTGGGAATGCCTGTCGCCTTCGCGATGATCGTCGCTGCCTGGGCCTACATTCTGTACAGCGGCTTTGACCTGTCCTTCATGGCACTGCAAATGTTCGCAGGGTTGGATTTCTTCGTCCTGCTGGCTATCCCCTTGTTCATCCTTGCCTCCGAGGTCATGGCGCGCACATCGGTCGCCCAGAGGATCTTTGATTTCGCGGAGGCGCTGGTCGGCGGCATTCATGGCGGCCTCGGCCATGTGAATACCGTCACTTCGGTTATCTTTTCCGGAATGTCCGGCTCCGCTGTGGCGGACGTCGGGGGCATCGGGCGGCTCAGCCACAGGGCCATGGTCAATCAGGGCTATCCGGCGCCGTTCAGCGCCGCCGTCACGGCGACGAGCGCGGTGATCGGACCGATCATTCCGCCATCGATCCCGATGATCGTCTTTTCGATGGTCTCAGGCGCGTCGATCGCGAAACTGTTCTTTGCCGGCGCCATCCCGGGCCTGCTGATCGCCGCAGCGCTGTTCGTCTACGTTTACGTCGTCGCCAAACGCCGGGGATATCCCATGGGCAGACGCGCGACGTTCGCCCAGTTGATTGCCGCTTTCATCGCCGGTTTTCTGCCTCTGATGACACCGGTCATCCTTCTGGCGAGCATCTATCTGGGCATCGTCACCATCACGGAAGCCGCGGCGGTCGCCGTGCTCTACGCTCTCGCGCTGGGGATCTTTGTCTATCGGGCGCTGTCATGGCAGGATTTCCTCGACTGTATGCGCACCGTGTTTATTGCCTGTGGCGCCATCCTGATCCTGCTGCCGGCCGCAAAGGTCTTCGGTTTCGCCCTTACGGCGGAGGGCGTGTCCAATCATTTCGCTGCCTGGATCATGTCGATCTCGGACAATCCGATCTTCATCCTGATTGCGATTAACGTGCTGTTCATCGTGCTTGGTTGCATCTCCGACCCCAACGTCAACATCATGCTTTTCGTGCCGATCGTCATGCCGCTGGCCAACGCCATCGGTCTGGATCCGATACACTTCGGCATGATCGTGGTGCTCAACTGCATGATCGGCCTGGTGACGCCGCCGGTCGGAGGGCTGCTATTCGCCATCTGCGGCATGGAGAAGCTGCGCTTCGAGACGGTGGTGAATGCGATGTGGCCCTTCCTTGGCCTCCTCTTCTGCATTCTCGCCCTCGTTACGGCTTTTCCGGCGCTTTCCCTTTGGCTGCCCGGCATCCTGTTCAACTGACTGAAAAGAGCGAGCAATGACGATTTCGCATGCTTGGATGAAGCCGGCCCTGGCTTCTGGAGCGGTGCTGCGCGGCATTATGGTGTCGGAGTTGAAGACACCGTTTCTCGGCGCGATCCTTGATTCGGCGGGGATGGACTTCGCCATTCTCGACCAGGAGCACGGGAGTTATGGCGCGGATATGCTCGCCACGCTCATCGCCGGGTTCCGCGGAGGGCGCTGCCAACCGATCGTCCGGGTGCCGGAGATCCGTCGCGACTGTTTCCTGACACCGTTGGAAATGGGAGCGGCCGGGGTTCTGGTTCCGCGTGTCGAGACGGCTGATCAGGCGCGTGCCATCGTCGATTTCTGCCGCTATGCGCCTTCAGGCTCTCGGGGGGTCAGCCTGAGCCGCGCGCATACCGGCTTCGCCCGGGTCTCGGCCAGCGAATATCTTGCGCGCGCGAATAAGGAAATTCTCATCGGCGTGCAGATCGAAACCGCGGAGGCCCTCGACTCGCTGGACGACATCTTGGCGGTCGAGGGTGTCGACATGGCCTTCATTGGCCCCTCGGACCTAAGCGTGAGCTGCGGGATATCGGCGAATTTGCGGGCGCCTGAAATGGCGTCACATATCGACAACATCCTCGCGGCTTGCCGGCGTCACGGCAAGATCGGCGCGCTGCAGACCACCGACTGGGAAAGCGCCATGGCGCTGGTGCCAGCGGGCCTGGCCATGATCTCCGCCACCACCGACCTGGCCGCGCTGCAGCACGGTCTGCGGGCGGCGCTCGCCGCCCTGCCGGTCGCGACACCAGGAGGCTGATCCAATGCCCGCCACTAGCCCCACATATCTCGGTCTTGATTTAGGGACGAGCAGTCTCAAGGCCCTGCTCGTCGCGGCAGACGGCCAGGTGATAGCCGAAGCTTCGGCCAATTATCCGACCTTGCGGCCGCAGGTGGGCTGGACCGAGCAGGATCCTGCCGACTGGCGCGTCGCCATGGCGGACGTGGTGAAGCAACTTCAAGCGCGCGCGCCGGAGTCCATGGCCCGGGTGACGGCGGTTGGGTTCTGTTCGGCGGCGCACTTGCCGGTGCTGCTGGATCAGGCGGGCGAGGTAATCCGACCGGCGATCCTCTGGAGCGATCAGAGGAGCGCTGTCGAGGTGGCGCAGCTTCGCGCGACGCATGGGGAGCATATCCGCCGGGTGACGCTGAACGAGCCATCCTGCACCTGGACGCTGCCGCAACTCATGTGGATCGCCGCCAACGAAGCCGGGGCGATAGAGCGGGCGGCGATGCTGCTGTCCTCCAAGGACTACCTGATTCATCTGCTGACCGGGGTCTACAGCATGGATCTGACTTCGGCGGTGGCAACGCTGCTTTATGATGTGCCCAGCGGCCGCTGGGATGCGGACTTGGTCCAATTGGCAGGGCTGAAACCCTCGGCGTTGCCGCCGGTCTGTGCCTCGGCGACGGTTGTCGGGCGCATCGGCGAGGGGCGGGAATGCTTCGGCCTCCCTGCCGGGGTCGCCGTGGTGAGCGGGGGGCTCGACAGCGCGGCGGAGATGGTGGCCTGCGCCGGGCGATCCGATACAGCCCCAGCGGTGATCCGGGTCGGATCGTCGGCGGCGATCCTGGCGCCATGTAAGGCGGTGTTCCGACCGGGGTTGCTGAACTACCCGCATGCCATACGGCCCGGGCACTATCTCCAGGCCGGGACCAATGCCGGCGCGGTGGCGCTGCAATGGGCGCGGCAATTCAATGGCAACCTATCCCATGGCGAAGTCGACAGCGCGGTGTTGGCGACGCCGCCAGGCGCCGAGGGGTTACTCTTCCATCCCTATCTCCAGGGCGAGCGCGCGCCATTCTGGAACCCCGATCTGCGGGGAAGTTTCTCGGGACTGCACACCGGGCACGGTAACAGTCATTTTCTGCGCGCCGTGATGGAGGGCGTGGCATTGTCTTTGCGGGACTGCATGGAGCGGCTGTCCGTGGGGTTGCCTGACGCGGCCGGGACAAGGCTGGCCGGCGGTGTGACGCGTGGCCGTGTCTGGCCGCAGATCCTGGCCGACGTGCTTGGGCGCCCGCTTGAGACTGTCGAGCACGCCGAATCCGCGATCGGCGCGGCTTTCATCGCGATGCGGGCCGTCAGTGGCGAAGCGGCCGTGCCCGAGGTGAGGGTGAAGGCGGTCGTACGCCCGCGGCCCGAAATCGCCTATGTCTATAACGAGGCCTTTGAGCGCTATCAGCGGCTGGCCGATTTCATGGATGCTGAGTATCGAAGGCGGCAACTGCGTTCACCGGAGCTTGCCCTGCCGTTTCAGTGAAGTGGCGCCAGCCCTCGGGCAACGGCCGCTGGGTCACCGCTGGAAACAGATCCGGGCGGTTGCGCGCGAAGGCCAGAAACAGCCGCGCCACCCGCGTCATGCGATGCGGGATAAAGGCCGCGCCGAGCTGTTCGCACAAATCGTCGGTGTTGATATCCAGCGCCACCAGCCGCCCTTGCTCCAGAAGGTCCGCCGCCGCCCAGTCTGGCAGGAAGGCGATGCCGCTCTCGATCTCTGTCAGCGTGCGAATCAAATGGGTGTCGTTGCTTTGGCTGGCGATCTCCGGTGTGATGCCGTGCAATGCGAAGAAGTGATCGCTGAGGGCGCGGAAGTTAATTCCCCGCTCGTACAGGACGAATTTTTCGCCGGCGATATCGGCCGGCCGCAGCCCCTTGGCGTTGGCCAGGGGATGGTTGGGGCTGACAACGATCAGAGTGCGGTGATGGCCCAGAACGACTTGGCGGATGCGCGGATCCCGATGGGGATAGGGGATCGGCAGGAAACCGATATCGAGCGCCCCATGCAGGATGTCCTCAGCCGTTTGTTCCGTATGCGAGGTCGTGCGGATGTCCAGCTTTATGTTCGGATAGGTTCGCCCGAACGCCTGATAGAGCCTTGCCCAGATGAACGATGTCCCCGATGTGCTGGTGCCGACCCGGATGCGGCCCTGATACTCCTCGGGCGCCAGATCGCTTTCCGGCAGAAGCGCCTGGCGCTGCTGCAAAAGGCTTTGAGCTTGGGGCAGCAGGTTACGCCCGGCCTCGGTAATTTCGCATTGGCGGGCGTTGCGGAGAAACAATGGCTCCTTCAGTTCCTCCTCCAGCCGGCGGATCGTTTGGCTGACGGCCGATTGGGACATGTTGAGCTGCTCAGCGGCCAGCGAGAAACTACCGCATTCCGCAATTGCAACAAAGGTCTGCAGGTGGCGAAACTCCATGTTGGCACGCTACGGGTTTCGCGCCTTTTATTCCAGAGTTGAAAAGAGGAGATGTCAGATTAAACACTCGGACCGAGCGCGACCCGGCAAAGGCTGCGCTAACCGCGCTTTGGCCGAATGGCGCCCGGGTCACAGAACGTCAAGAACGGATCCGCGCCGGACATTAATCCTGCTTATTCGTTATCGGCAGAAACCAAACCTTTTTGTCGCTCGGCCCTCTCTCTGTCTGCCTTGCCGAAGGCGGTCATGATGCTCACCAGAACGCTCACCGTCCAACCAAACGTAAATAATCCCGACATGGCGATGATCGGTCCAATTAGTCTCCATTCATCGGGTAATGTGACCGCGTCGTCGCCAAGGGTCGTGTAGCTCTCAAGTACGAAATAGTAGGCGTCACGGAGAGATGGAACTATTTGCAGAAATACCAGCGGCGTTGCCCAGAGCAATGTTTCCGCGAAGTGCAGAGCTGCGAGTAATCCTATGTTCGCAGCGAGCAACATGTTCAGACGCCATAATGGAGTTGCCCCAGTTACGTGGATCCAGGCCCTGTTGAAGCGTCGATTTATCGTTCGGATGCCTGCGCCATGGACGAAGATTACGACGATCATCGTTAGCGTGCCCAGGATGATTTCCAAAAGCGGATGGGGAGCTGAGAGTTCGTCCATGTCTGAATCCCTTCGGCCACAGTGTCGAAACGATATCGCATGTGCCGGACCCTGTCTCCAGAGCGATGGGTATGTTGCCTGCGTCTCATGTGGCCGCCTAACGTGCACATAGGCCTTGGCCAGCGACGCTCCACCAACAGTGCAGTGAACGCAAAAAGTAAAGCAACGGAGCCATGAGGGGCATCGTTGTCAGTCGTGTGCGCCTTTGGTAGCGTCGCAGCCGAGTTCGCCATGTCACGAGGGGGAGGCTAGGACATGAGAGACAAGCCAAGGTGGCGACCATCCAACGACCCTGAACGTCCGCCGCGTATCGAACCAACCAGGTAACCGATCCAAACACGTCGCTCCCGCGGGTGTGCCAGTCGGCGGCCCGTGACGGGATCGCGCTCTCTCCTTCCAACGAGTCCTTGAAGCCATGCGCAATTTCCAGCTCCCTGGTCGTTCTCCCGTTCGCACAATGGAAGCAATGGCGGCGACCTCGCATCCGCTGTCAACGCTCGCGGCCGTCGAAATGCTTCGTGCCGGTGGCAACGCGATGGATGCCGCCGTTTGCGCCGCCGCTGTCCAGGCAGTGGTCGAGCCGCAATCGACAGGCATCGGTGGCGACTGTTTTGTCCTCTATGCGCCGAAAGGCGAGGGCAACGTGCTTGCCTTTAATGGCTCCGGTCGCTCGCCAGAGGCCGCCACCTTGGAGTGGTACGTCGAACGCGACTTTACGGAGATACCCACCCATGGGCCGCATTCGGTGACCATTCCGGGCGCGATTGATGCGTGGTGCCGCCTGATCGAGGACCACGGTCGCAAAAGTCTGGACGAAGTCCTCCAACCCGCCATCCGCTATGCGGAGCGCGGCTATGTGATCCATGATCGGGTTGCATTCGACTGGAATGATGCACTCGGCACATTGACCGGGGATGAGTATGCCGCCCGTCTGTTTTTGAAGGATGGCGCTCCTTTGCAGGCGGGTGCCGTGCACGTTCAGCCCGAATTGGCGGCGACGCTGCGAACGATTGCAGCGCGGGGCAGGGCGGGCTTTTACGAAGGCGCTGTCGCCGAGGATCTTGTCGGCCGCCTTCAAGCGCTCGGCGGACTCCATACACTCGATGATTTTGCCTCCACCGCCGGCGAGTATGTCCAGCCAGTGAGCATTTCCTACCGCGGCCATGACATATACCAGATGCCGCCCAACAATCAGGGCCTGACGGCACTGCTGATGCTCAACATCCTTTCGGAATTTGATCTGAAGGGGCTCGGTCCATGCGGTGTTGAGCGACTGCATCTGGAGGTCGAGGCGGGTAGGCTCGCCTATCGCGATCGAGACCGGTACATCGGCGATCCGGATCAGGTGGATATGCCCGTCGATCGACTGTTGTCTCGAGACTATGCGCGTGCGCTCTCGACCGCGATCAAGCGCGACCGCCCGATGTCCGATCTGCCCGATGTCGCCTTGCCGAATAGCGACACGGTCTACATCTCGATTGTCGATAGCGAGCGAAACGCCGTCTCGTTCATCAATTCGACGTTTCATTCGTTCGGAAGCGGAATCGTAGGCCCGCGCTCCGGGGTCGTTCTCCAGAACCGCGGCAGCAGCTTCAGGCTCGATCAGGGTCATCCAAACGTCATTGCCCCCCGGAAAAGACCGATGCACACGATTATGCCGGGAATGGCGGTGAAAGATGGTCGCGCTGTCATGCCCTTCGGCGTCATGGGCGGCGCATACCAGCCGTTCGGTCATGCGCACGTCCTCACCAACATGCTGGATTTCGGAATGGACCCTCAGGAGGCGTTGGACGCGCCTCGGGTGTTCTATCGCGACGGGGTAATTGAAGCCGAGAGCGGCGTTGCGGCAGAGGTTCTCTCGGGGCTTGAGGCTCTTGGGCATGCCGTGACCGGAGCGCCCGAACCGCTGGGCGGTGGGCAGGTGGTCGTGATCGATTGGGAAAGCGGCACCCTTACCGGCGCATCCGATCCGCGCAAGGACGGGTGTGCGCTGGGATTTTAGGTTCGAGGCGTCCTTATTTCGTCGCGTGCAAACAGGCACGCTCGCGAGCGGATAGCATAAGGGCTGATCTTGCAGAAACCCCTTGGCCTTGACCCACCGGCCGGAAAGAGATGTCGGTGCAGTCAAGCGCGATTTGAATCAAAAGCGATCTGCGCGATAGGGTGAGGGGTTCGCAATGGGTTTTTCTCCGGTCATCTGCTCCGCTAACAAACGACCACTCACCGGGCCAAGGGTAAATCCGTGGTGTGCGTGACCAAAGTTGAACCAAAGTCCGGGGTGCCTCCCGGCATGTCCAATCACCGGTTTCATATCCGGCAGGCACGGTCGCACCCCCATCCATGCCTCTTGCTCCACGCGCTTGCCGAGCGGAAACAGCCTCCGGGCGACCGTCTCCGCCATGTCCAGCTGAATTGGTGTTGGCGCGGAATCACGTGGGGCCAGTTCGATACCCGTTGTCAGACGAACGCCATCGAGCATTGGCGACAGGACGAAACCTCCATATTCGCTCAGGATCGGTCGTCTTAAGGAGACCCCATCGGCTGGGGAGAAGTGCATATGGTATCCGCGCTTCACGGCAAGTGGAATGCGATAGCCCAGGGGCTCGATCACGTCCGTCGACCACGCCCCAAGTGCGACAACGACTTCTTTCACCCGGATGTTGCCGGCCACCGATGGCAGGCACCAGTGCCCGTCGGCCTGCTTCAAACCTCGTGCGTCAGCATGAACAAATTTTCCGCCCCGCCGCAGGAACAACTCGGCGTAAGCCTTGGTCACCGCGCCGGGGCTGGACACAGTGACGGGATCGCGCCAATGGATCGCCCCGAAAGTGGACGCGTTGACCGAGGGCTCCAGTTCGAGCAGCTGCTGGGTTTCCAGCACGTCATAGCTTAACCCATATTTCAGCAGGCTTTCGGCCGTCTTTATCGAATACCCCAGATCCTTGGGAGTGCGGCAGATTTCCAGCCATCCATTCTGACGGGCAAGGTGGGTGGCGTCCGCATCCTGCAGCATGCGCATGTGCTCGCTGACACAAAGCTCGATGAGCGGGAGCATGTCGCGAGTTGCTTCGGCCAGACGTCCGGGCGAAGAGTGGCGCCAATATTGGAACAGCCACGGAGCGATGCGAGGCAGATGCCGCCAGTGGTAGCGGACATCCGCCGACTGGTTCAGGGCGAAACGTAGAACCGTCAGGGCATTGCGTGGGAAAGCATATGGCACGACGCTTGCGCGCTCGATAAGGCCTGCGTTGCCGTAACTGGTCTCCTCGCCGGGGCCGCGTCGGTCGACCAGAACGACGGACCGTCCCTTGGCCTGCAGATGCAGGGCCGTGGACACGCCGACGATACCCGCGCCGAGAACTGCGACGTCATTATCAATGGTCAAAATCGATTCCTAACAATTAGCTGAAAAGCCGGATGCGCCGAGGCAGCTGCAGGATATCTCCAGCTTGCCCGCCGCGCTCGCGCATATCCATATGCGGATAGGTTTTGTACGAGACGATGATGTTTGCCAGATCGCACATCTTCGCTGTGACATTGGCGTGAAGATCGAGAGTTATCGCAATGGGGATCTCATAACCGACAGCGTCCCGCAACCTAGCAAGCAGTTCGCCCTCGCTGTCTTCGCAGAATTCGGTCACCATCGCGCCGTGCAGGCCGAGCAGAATTCCCGAAATTTCACATCCCTTCCGTTTCATCCAGGCGCCCGTCACGCAACGTCGTTCCCGGCAAAAGCAAAGGCGAGCCTGCTTGGATTCAAGCAGGCCCGCCTTTGACGGTATACACGTTCAAAGAACCTGGGGTCAGGTACGCGGCTTCAGATTTTCGGGATCGTAGAGCGGCTTGTAGCCGATGCCGACAACCTCGACCGGGTAGGTCTCGGTGAAGTACTGGATGTTGAGCTTGCGGCCTTCCTGGCAATAGGCGTGCGGCAGGTAGGCAAGCGCGATGTTCTTTCCGATGGTCGGGCCGAAGGCGATGGAGGTCGTGTAGGAGCGGCGGCCGAGCTCGTCGATCAGCACCTCGCCGGTTTCCGGGTCCATGACCGGCAGGTTGCCGAGCGGATAGCGCTTGATGCCGTTCCTGTCGGTGTTCTCCGTCATGACCAGCGTGCAGAGCATGGCGGGCTGGTGTTCCCGGGCCTTGTACTCCAGGTGCTTTGCCTTGCCGCGGAAGTCGGCCTCCTTGACCTTCGGACGGGCAAGGTCGGCCTCGATGAGGTTGTACTGGGTGAGAAGATCGGCGTTCTGCAGGCGCAGACTCTTTTCCATGCGGCGCGAGTTCGCATAGGTCTCGACGCCGAAGGCCATGACGCCGGTGGCGCGCAGCGCATCCCAGACGGCAAGGCCGTCCTCATACTTCATGTGCAGTTCCCAGCCCTGCTCGCCGACATAGGAGATGCGGAAGGCCGTCACCGGCTTGCCGGCAATCTCGATCGGCTTGATCGCGGCGAAAGCAAAGTTTTCGATATCGAGTCCATCAGGATCGGCAACCACTTTCTTCAGCGTGTCGCGGGCGTTCGGGCCCCAGATGCCGACGGTGATGAACTTCTCCGACACGTCGGTGATGGTGACGTCGAGGCCACGATCCTGCGCGATGCGGCGCATGTAATGGAGGTCGCGCGGGCCGGCATCGGCGCCGTTCACGAGGCGGCCACGATCGGCCATGCGGAAGACCGTGAAGTCGGCGCGCACCATCCCCTCGTCGTCGAGGAAGTGGGTGTAGATGCCCTTGCCGATGTTGCCGTCGCCGCCGACCTTGGCCGCGCAAAGCCATTCGAGCAACTCGACATGATCCGGGCCTTCGATGTCCACCATGTGGAAATGCGAGAGGTTGACGATGCCGCAATCCTCGCTCATCGCCAGGTGCTCGGCGTTGGAGACGCGCCAGAAGTGGCGGTTGTCCCACTCGTTCTCGCGTACTGGAACGCGGTCGCCGTACTTTTCCAGGAGATGCTCGTTGGCCTTGTAGCCGTGCGCACGCTCCCAGCCGCCGAGCTCCATGAAGTAGCCGCCAAGCTCGACCTCACGCTCATAGAAGGGCGAGCGCTTGACGTTGCGGCCGTTGGCAAAGGGCTCGCGCGGGTGCACGGCGGGAAAGTAGATCTTCTGGGCGGACTCGGTGCAGCGGCCCGCGATGTATTCCTCTTCCAGCTGGTGCGGGTAGAAACGGGCGTAATCGATGCCGTTGTGGTCGATCTCGGTGCGGCCGTCCGTCATCCAGTCGGCGATCAGCCTGCCGTAGCCGGGACCGTCCTTGACCCAGATGGCGATGCAGTACCAGAGGCCGCGCACCTTCTGGCTCTCGCCGCAGGACGCGCCGCCGGCGGCGGAGACCTGCAAGAGGCCGTTGAACGAGTGGCCTTCGTTGTAGCCGAGCTCGCCGAGGATCGGCGTCAGTTCGATGGCCTTTTCGAGCGGCTCGAGGATCTGTTCCATGTCCAGGTCGCGCTGCGAGGGCGAAAGCCGTGCCTCGTGCTTTTCGAGAATGTCGCGCGGATGGCAGAGGCGCGGATTGCTGGTCTCGTAGTAGCCCCACTCGATCTGACCGCCTTCGGTCGTCTTCGGGTCTCCGGTGTCGCGCATGTAGGCGGAGTTGCCCTGGTCGCGCAGCAGCGGATAGCCGATCTCCTTGCCGGTGCCCTCGAATTCGTTGTACGGGCCGAAGAAGGTCAGCGGGTGGTCGACCGGCATGACCGGCAGGTCTTCGCCGACCATTTCGGCGATCAGTCGGCCCCAGATGCCGGCGCAGACGACGACGTGGTCGGCCATGATCGTGCCGCGGTGCGTGACGACGCCCTTGATGCGGCCATTCTCGACGATGAGCGATTGGGCGGGCGTGTTGGCGAAGGCCTGCAGCTTACCGGTCTTTTCCGCGGCGTCGACCAGCTTGCCGGCAACCGTCTGCGAACGCGGAATGACGAGGCCGGCGTCGGGATCGAACAAGCCGCCCTGCACCTGATCTTCCTCGATCAGCGGGAACAGCTTCTTGATCTCAGCCGGCGAGACATAATGGGCGCGGGTGCCGAAGGCCTTGGCCGAGGTCAGCTTGCGCTTGATCTCTTCCATCCAGGCATCGTCGCCGGTGCGGGCCACTTCCAAGCCGCCGATACGGGCGTAATGGCCCATCTTTTCGAAGAAATCGACCGAGTACTGCGTGGTCCAGACAGACAGATAGTCATGGCTGGTCGTGTAACAGAAGTCGGAGGCATGTGCCGTCGAGCCGATGTCGGTCGGAATGCCCGACTTGTCGATGCCGACGATGTCGTCCCAGCCCCGCTCGATCAGATGATGGGCGATCGACGCGCCGACGATGCCACCCAGCCCGACGATTACGACTTTCGCCTTGTTCGGAAACCCTGCCATTGATTGCCACCCTAGTTGGTATTCGCGCCGGATATTAGAGCGCGCAACAACACGACTAAAGCCTGTCTACGACATAATCATCCTGCTGCACGACCAGTGCGACATTTGCGTCCGGGCGGGCAAAGACCGAAGTCACGGCGCACGGCGGGCATTTGCTGCTCGGTTCCGAGAAAAGCACGCGGACGCAAAATGACGCGCCGCCCGGCCGGCAGAGAAGATGCGCCGTGTCGCGCGCCGATCGGCCGCTTAAGCCCTATTGTTCCAGCCGCTGCTCATCGTCCTGCGGGGAGACGGTGGCGGAGACCGACGGAACGTCCGGATCGCCTTCCGCGCGGTCGCGATGCAGTGCTGCCTGGGCGAGCAGCATCAGCGTGACCGGTGTCGTGACCGTCACGAAAATGCCGATCAGGATCTCGTGGAAAACTGGCCGGCCGCCGATGACGGAAAAGTAGATCATCGAAGCCATCACCACTCCGCCCGTTCCCCAGCTCGTGCCGAGCGTCGGGGCATGCAGGCGTTGGTAGAAGGTCGGCAGCTGCGTGAAGCCGATCATGCCGATCAGCGCCAGCCCCGCGCCGAGCAGCAGAAAGGCCGAAACGACGATGGCCGCCCACAGCGGCAAGTCGGCGGCATGGCTCATTCGATCACCTCACCGCGCATCAGGAACTTCGCCAGTGCGACCGTCGAAACAAAGCCGAGCAGGCCGATGATCAGCGCCGCTTCGAAGTAGATCGTTCGTCCGCTGCCGATCCCGAAGACCAGCAGCAGGAGCATCGAATTGAGATAGAGCGCGTCGAGGCCGAGCACCCGATCCTGCGCCCGCGGCCCGAAAACCATCCGCAGCAGGGCCAGCGCCATGGCGATCGAGAGCATCAGCTGAGCGGCCGTTAACGACCAGTAGAGGATCGTTGCGCTCATTCGAAAATCTCCCTCAGCAACCTTTCATAACGGTTCTTGACGATATCGATCCATTCCGTCTCGTCCTCGACGTCGAGAATATGCATGAGCAGCGTACCCTCGGACGAGTTGTATTCGATCCAGGCGGTGCCCGGCGTGCTCGTTACGATCACCGAAAGCAGCGCCAGCCCGGTCGGGTCCTTCAGGTCGAGCGGCACCGCCAGGAAGGCGGAGTGGTGCCCCGGCCGCCGGCCGGTGAGGATGAGTGCAACGACGGCAATGTTCGACAGGATGATGTCGTAGAGCACGATTGCAAGCAGCCGCGCGAGAAGATCCCATCGGCGGATGCGCGGCTTGTTCGGCCGCAGCGCCGCCATCGACCAGGAGGCAAAGATCGCGATGGCGCTGCCGAGGAGGAGATGGCCGACCGAGAAGCTGTTGAGGATGAGCCACATCAACAGCAGCGACAGGGCCAGCAGCGGGTAGGGCAGGACGCTCATTGCTGCACCTCTGCGCTGGCGGGCCCCACCTGGCGGGCATTGGTCACGGCGTCGATATACTGGTGCGGTGCGCTCAGTGCGCGCGCGGTCGCATCCATGTAGCGCATGGCCGGGCCAGCCTGGACAGTGAGGAGCAGGGTGGCGAGCAGAAGCAGCAGGACGGGCGCCACCTCGATCACGAGCACCCGGGGCTTCGTGCCCTCCAGCGATGCCCAGAACGTGCGGATGCCGGAGCGGGTCATCGCGATCAGTGCCGAAAGACCAGACAGGATGATGAGGAAGACGACGACCCACATGACGGCCGGCACAAGGGCAGCGCTGCCGCTGCCGGCCGGTTCCAGCATGGCCGACAACATGGCGAACTTGGCCACGAAGCCGGAAAGCGGCGGAAGCCCCGCAAGCAGAATGCCGCAGGCGGCAAAGCAGATGCCGAGCACCGCCATGGTGCCGGGCAAGGCCACGCCTTCTCCGCCTTCTTCCGGTTCGTCTTCATCCGCGTCACCGTAGACTTCCATCGTCACCGCCAGCATGCTCGCGCCGGCGTCCTGGCCGCGTTCGACCAGTTCGATCAGCATGAAGAAGGCGCTGATCGTCAGTGTCGAGCTTGCAAGGTAGAACAGCGCGCCGGTCGTGATCGCGCCGCTGCCGAGGCCGATGGCCATCAGCAGCGTGCCGGAGGAGACGAGCACCGAGAAGCCGGCGAGGCGGCCGAGCGCCTGGGAGGCGAGCACGCCGATGGCGCCGAAGGTGATGGTTGCCATCCCGCCAATCAGAAGCACCTGCAGGCCGAAGCCGGATGAGGACGACGTGCCTTCACCGAACACCAGCAGCGACAGCCTGAGGACCACATAGATCCCGACCTTGGTGAGGATCGCGAAAATGCCGGCGACGGGCGCGGCCGCTGCGGTGTAGGCCGGCGGCAGCCAGAAGTTCAGCGGCCACATGCCGGCCTTGATCAGGAAGGCCACTCCGAGAATGCCGGCACCGGCTTCGAGAAGCATCCGCTTCTGCGGTTCGACGCTTGCCACCCGAACGGCGAGGTCGGCCATGTTCAGGGTGCCGGTGACGCCATAGATCATGCTGACGCCGATCAAAAACAGCAGCGCGGCGGCGAGGTTGATGGCGATGTAATGGAGGCCGGCCTTGACCCGCAGGAGCCCCGAACCGTGCAGGAGCAGGCCGTAGGAGGCCGCCAGCAACACCTCGAAGAAGACGAAGAGATTGAACAGATCGCCGGTCAGGAAGGCCCCGTTGAGTCCCATCAGCAGGAACTGGAACAGGCTGTGGAAATGCGCACCCGCCGTGTGCCAGCGGGCAAGGGCGAAGATCAGGGACGGCAGCGCGAGCGTCGCCGTCAGCACCAGCATCAGTGCCGAAAGCCTGTCGACCACCAGAACGATGCCGAACGGGGCGGCCCAGTTGCCGAGAAGATAGACGCCCTGCCGCGCCGCTTCCGGTCCGTCGATGCTGTCGGCAAACCGGAAGAGCGCAACGGCAACGGCGAAAAGGATGATGGTGGAGGCGACGCCGATCATCGCCTTCTGCAGGCGCCGGCGCTCGTCGATCAGCAGCAGCAGCGCTCCGGTGACCAGCGGGACCAAGATCGGGGCAATGATGAGATGCTGCCCAAGGTTCATTGCGACTGCTCCCGGCCGTCGACGTGGTCCGTCCCGGTCAAACCGCGCGCTGCGAGCAGCACCACGAGGAAGAGTGCGGTCGTGGCGAAACCGATCACGATTGCGGTCAGCACGAGCGCCTGCGGCACCGGGTCGCTCAGGGCGGCTGCTTCAGTCCCGTCCGCAAGGATGGCGGGTCCATTGACCTTCAGTCCCCCGACACCAAAGATGAAGAGGTTGACCGCATAGGACAGCAGCGAGAGCCCGATGATGACCTGATAGGTGCGCGGCCGCAGGATGAGCCACACGCCCGATCCCGTCATGATTCCGATCCCGAGCGAAAGAACGAGTTCCATTATGTGTCCTCCGGCTTCGGCTCGGTCCTGATCCGGTAGGTGCGGATGGACTGGTGGGCAATAGCGATCAGGATCAGCACGGTTGCGCCGACGACGAGGCTGAACACGCCGAGGTCGAACAGCAGGGCGGATGCGGCCGGAACCTTTCCGATGAACGGCAGCGCCACATATTGCGAGTGCGAGGAGAGGAACGGGTAGCCCACGAACCAGGATCCGACGCCGGTCGCGACGGCGATGAGCAGGCCCAGCGCGATCCAGCGCAGCGGTAGGATTCGCAGGCGGTCCTCAGCCCAGCGGGTGCCGCCGCCGAGATACTGCAGCAGGAAGGCGATCGCCATGGTGATGCCTCCCGCAAAACCACCGCCCGGCAGGTCGTGACCGCGCAGGAACAGGTAGATCGCAAAGGTAATGATCACCGGGAACATCCACTGCATGACCACCGAGGGAACCAGCAGGTAATCCCTGACCGTGTCGCCCGGCTTGCGATCGGGCTGCGCATCGTCGAAGGCGTTCTGGATCTGCTGCTGTTCGGTGGTGCCGATGCTTTCCGACGCCGGCCGGAAACGACGGAGCAGCGCAAAGACGGTGAGCGCGACGATCCCGAGCACGGTGATTTCGCCCATCGTGTCGAATCCGCGGAAATCCACGAGGATGACGTTGACGACGTTCTTGCCGCCACCCTGCGTGTAGGCATTGTCGAGAAAATAGTTGGCGATGGTATCTGGCACCGGCTGCATCATCACCGCATAGGCAAGGATCGACATGCCGGCTCCGCAAGCGACGGCGAGCCCAAAATCGCGGAGGCGGCGCAGTCGCGCGGAGAGCATGGTGCTTTCGTCGATCTTGCCGACACGCTTCGGCAGCCACCGCAGCCCAAGAAGCAGCAACACCGTCGTGACGATCTCGACCACCAACTGGGTAATGGCGAGATCCGGTGCCGACAGCCAGGCGAAGGTGATGCAGGTGACGACGCCGGACCCTCCGAGGAGCACCAGCGCGGCGACGCGATGGTACTTGGCCAGCAGCGCGGCGCTCACCGCGGAAAGCATGCCGATGATCCAGATCATCGCGAATGCCGGGTCGACCTGGGCAAGCGGCGCCAGCTTCGGTTCAAAACCGGAAAGATAGAGTGGGATGGCTGCCGCAGCAAAACTGAACCCGGCGACGAGGCGCAATTGCGGCTGCAGCCGCCGGGTGCCGAGATTGGCTTCCACCCACCGCGCCCATTTCCAGGACACGGTGACCAGGATGCGCTCGAAGATGCGCTGTCCGCGAAGATGACGAAAGATCGGCGGGCCGTCCTCGCAATGCGCGAGGTACTTCTGCAGGAGAGAATAGAGAATCGTGCCGCCGACCATCGCGACCACGCTCATCATCAGCGGCAGGGTGATGCCGTGCCAGACGGCGAGACTGTAGTGCGGCGTCTCGGTGCCGAGGACCGAGAGCACGGCGGTGCTGAGGAACGGGCCGATCGACATGCTCGGCACGATACCGACGATCAAGCAGGCGAACACCAGGGACTCGACGGGAAAACGCATCCAGCGTGGCGGTTCGTGCGGGTGCGGATTGGGAATGTCGGTCGGTGGCGGGCCAAAGAAGACCGTGTGGATGAAGCGGATCGAATAGGCGACGCTGAAGGCGCCGTAGATGGTCGCGATGTAGGGCAGGGCGCGATCGAGAATCGAGTCAGCATGGGTCTCGACGGCTTCGGCGAAGAACATCTCCTTGGACAGGAAGCCGTTCAACAACGGCACGCCGGCCATCGCGGCGCAGGCGACCATCGCCAGCGTCGCCGTATGGGGCATGAAGCGGTAGAGCCCGCTCAGCTTTTGCATGTCGCGCGTGCCGGTTTCATGGTCGATGATGCCGGCGGCCATGAACAGCGATGCCTTGAAGGTCGCGTGGTTGACCATGTGGAAGATCGCGGCGACCGCTGCAAGCGGGCTGCCGAGGCTGAGGAGCGTCGCGATCAGGCCGAGGTGGCTGATCGTCGAATAGGCGAGCAATCCCTTCAGGTCGCGCTGGAAGATCGCGAAATAGGCGCCGAGCACCAGAGAGGTGATGCCGGCGAGGCCCAGCAGCCAGAACCACTCGAAGGTTCCAGACAGGGTGGGCCAGAGTCGTGCCAGCAAAAACACGCCGGCCTTCACCATGGTGGCGGAGTGCAGGTAGGCCGATACGGGCGTAGGCGCCGCCATGGCGTTTGGGAGCCAGAAATGAAACGGAAACTGCGCGCTCTTCGTCAGCGCGCCGATGAGGATCAGGATCAGCGTCGGCACGTAGAGCGGATGGGCACGCACCACGTCGCCCGCGGCCAGCACCGCGTCCAGATCATAGCTGCCGACGATATGGCCGAGCAGGATCACCCCGACCAGAAGACAGAAGCCGCCGGTGCCAGTGATCGTCAGCGCCATACGTGCGCCGTCGCGGGCATTGGCGTTGTGATACCAGTAGCCGATCAGCAGGAAAGAGAAGATGCTTGTCAGTTCCCAGAAGATCGACAGCACGATCAGGTTGCCCGAGAGCACGACGCCGAGCATCGCCCCCATGAAGGCGAGCAGGAACGAAAAGAATCGCGGGATCGGATCTTCCGCCGACATGTAGTAGCGGGCGTAGACGACGACGAGGAAGCCGATGCCGGTGACCAGCATCGAGAACAGCCAGGCGAAGCCGTCCATTCGCAGTGTGAAATTCAGGCCCAGTTCCGGAAGCCAGGAAATTTCCTGACGGACCACTTTGCCGGCCGTGACGGAAGGATAATAGAGCGCCGTCGTGATCGTCGCGATGAGCGCGACGCTGCCCGCCAGCCAGGCAGGCAGGGACCGGGAGGCTGTGCGCAACAGCAGGGCGGTGGCGATGCTACCGGCGAAAGGAAGAACTAACAGAAAAAACAACAATCTTTCAGGCATCAGCTAACATATCGCTTCGAATCGGAACCTCTTTGTCACATTGGGATTCGATGTCTAGCGCAGACCGGAGCCGGCCGCGCATAGACAATCATAAAATTATTGTTACCTATCAAGGCGCCCGTTGCAATTGCCTGTGCGCACGAACGCCGCGAAAGCGGCGTCGTGCCGGGATCAGGGCGCCCGCCGGACACTGGTAGGCGGCTGGAGCGTCAGCGTAGCTTCATGTGCCGGTTGACGTCCTTGTAGAGAAGGTAGCGGAACTTGCCGGGGCCGCCAGCATAGCAGGCCTGCGGGCAGAAGGCACGCAGCCACATGAAATCGCCGGCCTCGACCTCGACCCAATCCTGGTTCAGCCGGTAGACGGCCTTGCCTTCCAGCACGTACAACCCGTGCTCCATCACATGCGTCTCGGCGAAGGGGATGACGGCACCAGGCTCGAACGTCACGATCGTCACGTGCATGTCGTGGCGCAGGTCCGTCGGATCGACGAAACGCGTCGTCGCCCATTTGCCGTCGGTATGGGCCATCGGCGACGGCACGATGTCCTGCTCGTTGGCGAAGATCGGCTCCGGCACGTCCAGGCCGTCGACCTTCTCATAAGCCTTGCGGATCCAGTGGAAGCGGGCGGCTTCAGCCCCATGGTTGCGCAGGCGCCATCCGCTCGACGGCGGCAGGAAGGCAAATCCGCCCGGACGGAGCACATGCAGTTGCCCGCCGAGTTCGACCGTCACCTCACCCTCCATGACGAAGAGCGCGCCTTCGGCGCCCGGGTCCAGTTCCGGCCGGTCGCTGCCGCCGCCGGGGGCGACTTCCATGATGTACTGGGAGAAGGTCTCGGCGAAACCGGAAAGCGGGCGCGAGAGAACCCAGAGGCGAGTATCGTCCCAGAACGGCAGGTAGCTCGTGACGATATCCATCATCACGCCCTTGGGGATGACCGCGTAGGCTTCGGTAAAGACTGCCCGTCCTGTGAGCAGTTGCGTCTGCGCTGGAGCGCCGCCCTTCGGTGAAAAATAGGTCCGTTCAGTCAACTCAGTCTCCCGGTGTGTTTTTGCGATCCGACAGATCACGTATGCCGATCGATAGCGCAGTCTGCCTGAAAAGTCGTCGGAAAATCACGATGAAAGCCTTTTGCGTTGCGCCGCGGAACCGTCCTTCGTGCATGGAATTGATCCATTCTGAAAGCGATCTCTATGGCAGTGGCGAGCATTGCGGACTATCGTGCCTGTTTCGCACACCGATGTGCCTGAGGCGCCCGTTCCACTGCGCAGAGCGGGCAAGGAGTGAAAGCATGGCTGCCGCCCGAGGGAGTTTGCGGGAGTTTCTGCGGGATGAAGCGGACTGCGTACTCGTCGAGGTGACGGACGCTGACGGCTCGACGCCGCGCAACACGGATGCCTGGATGCTGGTTTCGCAAAACGGCATCTTCGCCACAATCGGCGGCGGCCAGCTCGAATACCTAGCGATCGACCATGCGCGCCGTGCGTTGCGACAGCGCCAATCCATTGCCCCGTTGACGGTTCCGCTGGGCCCCGAAATCGGTCAGTGCTGCGGCGGGCGCGTCAAGCTCGCCTTCACGGCGGTAACGGAGCAACTTTCAGAGGATCTGATTGCGCGCAGCGACGCCGAGATGGCGCGCCGGCCGCATGTCTATATTTTCGGCGCCGGCCATGTCGGCCGTGCGCTGGCCATGGCGCTGGCGCCTGTGCCGGTCCGCACCGTCCTGATTGATACCCGCGAACAGGAACTCCGCGACTGCCGGATCACTGGCGTCGAAACCTGCCTGACCCCGGTGCCGGAGGCCATGGTGCGTGATGCTCCCGCCGGCAGCGCTTTCGTTATCCTCACGCACGATCACGCGCTTGATTTTCTGATCACCGCCGAGGCGCTTTCTCGCGGCGATGCGGCCTATGTCGGCATGATCGGCTCGAAGACGAAGCGGGCGACGTTCCGGAACTGGTTGTCGCGCGAGGTCGGTCGCCCCGAACTCTGTGAGCGTCTTGCCTGCCCGATCGGCGGCGCGGCGGTAAAGGACAAGCGCCCGGCGGTGATTGCGACGCTCGCGGCGGCCGAAATCCTGACGGCGGTTTTGACACACCCGACCGAAGGGTCCCGAGGGAAAGGGCACGTCCAGAGTTCATCGGCGCGCTGATCCTGCAACCGGCATCTATCAATCAAGCGTAACAGGCAGCAATTTTGAGTCTGCGCAGCCTCTCTCTCCGGTTGCTGCGTACAGAAAGTACAATTAGCGATCGTCGGTCAGTACATCGCGTGGGCATGCAGAATCTCGTGGATTTCGCCCGAGTTGTCGCCGTGCGTGGGACATGAGAACATAGGAATGCCGGATTTGAGCGGTGATTCTCGCCGACCAAAACAGGGCAGGGCAAGGAATTGGGCACGACGTGTGCTCCGGGGTTGAGGCGGACCGCCTCAGCCATTAGGAGGAGACGGGGCCAAAGTCGAACTTTGCCGGAGACGGGTGAAACTGTGATCGATCCCTATGACATCATCGGCGTCCCGCGCGATGCCAACACCGCGGCGATCAAGGCCGCGTACCGACGTCGCGCCAAGACGGCCCATCCGGATTCCGGCGGCGACGTCGATACATTCGGCAGGCTCAAGGTCGCCTACGAACTGCTGCTCGATCCCGTGCGGCGGAAGGTCTACGACGACACCGGCTATGATCCGGAGCTTGCGGATACCAAGGACCTCAAGGGCCTCATGGTGCTCGAAAAGCTGATCAACGAGGTCATCCTCGACGAACGCGAACCCGGCAGTTTCGATCCGATCGCGACGATCCGCCGAAAGCTGACGAACGAGATCGTCAATGCGCGCTTCCACATCATGGAGATGGAGCGGCACCGCGCCCGCATCCGCAACCATATGGATCGCGTCGGCAAGCGGCCCAATACGGACGTGTTCGGCAGCATGCTGCGCGCCCGCAGCGAGGCGATTGCCGAGGCGATCGAAAAGGCCGAGGCGCAGATCAAGGACATCGAACAGGCCTACGGCATGCTCGACGGTTATTCGTATGAGGTCGAGATCGAGACCGAGACACGCAGCGCTGCAGAGTAAACTGTCCGCAATAGAACCATTGCCAAGTGCTGCAATTCGGACATGCCCTACAGGCTGTCCTCATCGGTCGAGCATTCATAGAGCTCTTCTCCGGTATCGGCATCAACGCCCACAAGGCTGACGTCGTAGCCCCAGAGGTGACGGATGTGGCGCAGGGTGGCGTCGCGGCTGTCCTCCTCGAGCAGGATGCCGTTCTTGACATTGTGCTGCAGCCGCAGTTGGCGGTCGCCCAGAAGATCGACGTCCACCACCTGGATGTCCTGCTGGTTGACGCCGATGTCGTAGCTTCGGGCGAGCGCTGCGCGGATGGCCTGGTAGCCGCGCTCGTTGTGGATGGAAGCGACTTCCAGATAGTTGTCGCTCGCGCTGTCGGTCAGCAGGAAGAGCCTGAATTTTCGGATCAAGGCCGGGCTCAGATATTGCAGGATGAAGGACTCGTCGCGGTGGTTCGCCCAGGCGTCGAGCAGCGTCGAGCGCCAGTCTCCGTTTCCCGCGATCTCCGGGAACCAGTCGCGATCCTCCTCGGTGGGTTCGATGCAGATGCGCTGGATGTCCTGCATCATGGCAAAGCCGAGCGCATAGGGGTTCATCCCGGAATGGCGGGGGTCATCAAAACCCGGCTGGAAGACGACGTTGGAATGGCTTTGCAGGATTTCCAGCATCGCTCCTTCTGAGATCTGGTCCTTTTCGAACAGCCGGTTCACGATCGTGTAGTGCACGAACGTGGCGCACCCCTCGTTCATCACCTTCGTCTGTCGCTGCGGGTAGAAATACTGGGCGATCACACGAACGATCCGCAACAGCTCCCGCTGCCAGGGCTCCAGGATCAGGCTCGTCTTTTCCAGGAAGTAGAGCAGGTTCTCCTCCGGGAGGTTCAGCGCCTTCTTTCGTTCCGATGCGTCGCGCTCGGCGGCGGCCCGGTCGTGGGTGGCGGCCGAAGGCGGCAAGGTCCGCCAGAGATCGTTGAAGGTCTGCTCCTCGTATTCCAGCCGTTCCCGCGCGCGCTCGCGCTCCTTTTCCGATGACAGCCTTGGCGGGCGGCGATAGCGGAAGACGCCCTGGTCCATGATCGCATGGGCCGAATCGAGAATGGCTTCCACCGCGACCGTTCCGTACCGCTCCTCGCACTTGATGACGTATTTCTTGGCGAATTCCATGTAGCTCAGGATCGCGCTGGCTTCGGTCCATTGCCGGAAGAGATAGTTGTTCTTGAAGAAGTGATTGTGGCCGAAGGCGGCGTGCGCGGTGACGAGCGCCTGCATCGCCATCGTGTTTTCTTCCATCAGATAGACGATGCAGGGATTGGAGTTGATCACCAGCTCGTAGGCGAGGCCGCGACGCCCCTTGCGGTAGAGATGGTCCTCGAAGACGAAGCGCTTTCCGAACGACCAGTGCTGATACATCAGCGGCATGCCGACCGAGGAATAGGCGTCCAGCATCTGCTCGGAGGAGATGATCTCCATCTGATTGGGATAGACGTCGAGCTTGAGCTCGTCGAGCGCGATCGTCTCGATCGCCTCATACGTGCGCGCAAGCGTATCGAAATTCCAGTCGGAGCTGTGAAACAGCAGCTTTCCGGCGCTTTTCATCATCACGATGCCTTTTCATTTGCGCGGCTTGCGGGTGGCGGGCTGCCTGGCAAAGAGCTTGCGGAAGACCGGATAGATGTCGGCCGGCTTGGATATCCGGGTCATCTGGAAATTGGGAAACTCGCCGTCGATGGTCCTGTAGGCCCGCCACAGCGACGTGCCGTTGTCGGTGCGGGCAAAAATCTCGCTTTCGCGTTCGTCGATGATCTCGACATAGGCGTAGTATTGGCAGAGCCGCATGACCGCGCTGAGCAGCGTGATGCAGCGGTCGGAATCGCCGGAGATATTGTCGCCGTCCGAGGCCTGGGCGGCGTAGATGTTCCATTCGCTGGCGGGATAGCGCGCCTCGATGACGCGCAGCATTTCCGCGAGAGCGGTGGAAACCATCGTGCCGCCGCTCTGCGTGCTGTAGAAGAATGTCTCCTCGTCAACCTCCCGCGCCTCGTCCGTGTGTCGAATGAAGACGATCTCGATGCGCTCGTAGCGGCGCTTGAGGAAGAGGTGCAGCAGCACAAAAAACCGCTTGGCGAGGTCCTTCTCCCGCTCGCCCATTGAGGCCGATACGTCCATCAGGCAGAACATCACCGCGCTGGCGTTTGGCAATGGCTGCTGCTCGAAGCGGTTGAAGCGGATGTCGACCGTATCGATGAATGGAACGCGCCGGCGCCGCCGCTCCAGCCAGTCCAGTTCGGCTTGCAGCATTGCCAGCCGTTCATGCGCTTGACGGCCACCCTTTGTTTCCAGTTCGGCGATCTCCGCCAGCAGCGCATCGATCTCCGCCTGCTTGGGCCGTCGCAACGCAATGCGCCGGCCGAAGCTGTTTCGCATCGTTCGCCCGACATTGATGTTGGTGGGATTGCCGGTCACCGAGAAACCGGCGCGTCGGGGCTTGAAGGTGGGGGTTTCCTTCAGCGACAGTTTGACCATGTCCGGCAGTTCGAGGTCCTCGAAGAACAGGTCGAGCACCTCGTTGCGTGAAAGGACGAACTGGAAGTCGTCTTCGTCCTCCCCGGTGCCGGCACCGCCCTTGCCGCCTCCGCCGCCTTGTTGCTTGCGCAAGCGATCGCCGGGGGAGAATTCCCGATTGCCCGGCAGCACACGTTCCCGGTCGCCGGTGTCGGGAGCGGGCTGGAACGTCGGCTCACCGACACCACGCGTGGGCATCGACACGCTGTGGGTGGTACCGACATCGGCGATGCCGATGGACTTGATCTGCTCCTTGACGGCGCGCTTGAGTTCTTCGCGTGCCCGTCGCAGGAAGCGTTGCCGGTTGCCGATGCTCTTGTCCTTCGGGTTCAGACGCCGGTCGATGAAATTCGGCATGCCCACGACCCCTCGGTGGGCATCAGCCCGCTTTGTTGACCCGCATGTACCAGTCGACCAGACGCCGGACCTGGCGCTTGGTGTAGCCGCGTTCGATCATGCGCTGGATGAATTCGGCGTGCTGCTTTTCGGTCGAACTGTCCTTCTTGGAGCCGAAGCTGATCACCGGAAGAAGATCCTCGACCTGGCCGAACATCCTCTTTTCGATCACCTCGCGCAGCTTTTCGTAACTGGTCCAGGAGGGATTGCGTCCGTGGTTCTTGGCGCGGGCGCGCAGGGTGAACTTCACCACCTCGTTGCGGAAGTCCTTCGGATTGGCGATGCCGGCCGGCTTTTCGATCTGCGACAGCTCGCTGTCGAGGATCTGCCGGTTGAGGATCTGGCCCGTATCGGGATCCTTGAAGTCCTGGTCCTCGAGCCAGGCATCGGCATAGGCGATGTAGCGGTCGAACAGGTTCTGTCCGTATTCGCTGTAGGATTCCAGATACGCCTTCTGGATCTCATGGCCGATGAACTCGGCGTAGCGGGTGGCCAGTTCCGAGCGGATGAAGTCGAGATAGGCGGCTTCGGTTTCCTTGGGGAACTGCTCGCGCTTGATCGCCTGTTCCAGGATGTACATCAGATGTACGGGGTCGGCCGCAACCTCCTTGGTGTCGTAGTTGAAGGTTTCCGACAGCACCTTGAAGGCGAAGCGGGTGCTGACACCGGTCATGCCTTCGTCGACACCGGCCACATCCCGGTATTCCTGGACGGATTTCGCCTTGGGATCGATATCCTTCAAGTTCTCGCCGTCATAGACCCGCATCTTGGTGTAGAGCGGAGAGTTCTCGTGGGGCGCCAATCGGGTCGAGACGGTAAAGCGGCTGAGGTTTTCCAGCACTTCCGGCGCGCAGGGATTGTTGGCGAGTTCGCTCTCCCGCAACAGCTTTTCGTAGATTTGCCGTTCCTCTGTGACCCGCAGGCAATAGGGAACCTTCACCACGAGGATGCGGTCGAGGAAGGCCTCGTTGTTCCGGTTGTTCTTGAACTGCAACCATTCGGATTCGTTCGAGTGGGCGAGCACCATGCCCTGGAAGGGGAAGCCGCCAAAGTTCTCGGTGCCGTTGTAGTTGCCTTCCTGGGTTGCCGTCAGCAGCGGATGCAGCACCTTGATCGGCGCCTTGAACATCTCGACGAATTCCAGCAGCCCCTGGGTCGTCCGGTTGAGGCCGCCGCTGTAGGAATAGGCGTCCGGGTCGGCCTGGCTGTAGTTTTCGAGCTGGCGGATGTCGACCTTGCCGACCAGCGCGGAGACATCCTGGTTGTTCTCGTCGCCAGGCTCGGTCTTGGCGATGGCGATCTGCCGCAGTCGCGACGGCATCATCTTGACGACGCTGAACTTGGAGATGTCGCCGCCAACCTCGTCCAGCCGCTTGGCGGCCCATGGGGAGATCAATCCCGTGAGGCGGCGGCGAGCGATTCCGTACTTGTCCTCGAGCAGGTCGGCCATCCGTTCGGGATGGAACAGGCCCAGCGGCGACTCGAAGATCGGGCTCACCTTGCCGTTGACCATCAGGGTATAGATCGGCCGCAGTTCCATCAGTTTCTTCAGGCGCTCGGCCAAAGAGGACTTGCCGCCGCCGACCGGGCCGAGGAGATAGAGGATCTGCTTGCGTTCTTCGAGACCCTGAGCGGCATAGCGGAAATAGCCCACGATCCGCTCTATCGTGTCTTCCATGCCGTAGAAATCGGAGAAGGTCGGGTAGATTTTGATGGTACGGTTCGAGTAGATGCGCCCGAGCCGTTCGTCGGTGCTCGTATCGACAAGGGTGGGTTCGCCGATCGCATCAACCATGCGCTCCTGCGCGGTGGCGTACATGCTTTTATCATCACGGCACGCGAGCAGGTATTCTTGAAGACTCATCTCCTCCCGCGCGGTGCTGGAGTAGATCTCCGAGAAAAGATTGAAGACGTCGGATTCACCCCTTTGCATGGTCGTCTCCCACGACAAGCCGTTGAAGTCGGATCGGAATCGCTGCCTGTAGAATCATTATACAGGAAAACGGAATCCTTGGACCAATGTTCCCTTCACATAATCGGCATTGTTTGCAATTTACGTGATCGATGACTGGCCGCGGGCATCAAGGGTTTGGCGCACGCTTCGAGGCGATTTGAGCCCGCTGCGCGCGAAAGTAGTTCCATCATCGATGCTGGAAAATTGGTGGTAGCAGGCCCGGTTAACGGACCATCAGCAGTGGCGTTGGCTGACAGGGCCTTTGGCGGCCCTGTCACGCTGGCTTCGTTGGCGCTACTCGGACTTCTTCGCGTCCGGATGATCGGTCCTGCCGGCTGGAATGGTGCTCACCGTGATCGACACGGGGTCGCTTGCGGGAAACGATGCCTCCAGCCCTTCGTCCAGTTCCTCTTCCATGGTTTGCGTGTCGCCCGTGGCACGGGCGCTACGCAGGCAATTCACCTCATCATCGCCGGTCAACAGACTGCCATCGAACGTGGCAACCTCCAGCAACACCGCCTTGGCTCGGTCGGTGGCGTTGAGGCGATTGAGGTCACTGTCGTCGCCGGCCCGCAGGAGGACGCTGACCACCTCGCCGGCTTCGCCGACGAATTCGACGGTGAAGCCGGCCTTTCCACCCATCTCCGGGTGAACCTGTACTCCGACAACTTGCATGGCCTTGCTCCTTCCATGAACCCTGGATCAGAAACGTCATCCCGACGACAAGGTTCCCCGTGTGGGCGGGTTTGCGTTTACGCTGGGGCAGCGTGTCGTTGTATTCCACGTCCCAGGTGCCGGAGAGACCGGGTACGCGGAGGCGCTGGGAACGCGACCTCGACGGGACGCAATGATTCCTGCCAGTACCGCACCGCAAGTGCAGGCTTGACATCGCGCGCGCGGTGCCGGACGAAATTGTCGACGTTTTCATCCACCGTTCAAGGATTTCGCCGCATGCCCGGTCCCTATGTCGTTCCCGTTCATGGCGATGTCGAGTTGCCCAAGGAAGTCGATGTCGTGGTCATCGGCGGCGGCATCATCGGCGCCTCGACGGCGCTGGAACTCGCGGAACGCGGTCTGCGGGTGGCGCTGTGCGAAAAGGGCGGCATCGGCCAGGAGCAGTCGAGTCGGAACTGGGGATGGGTGCGGATTGCCTGCCGCGACCCGCGTGAAGTGCCGCTGATGGCGGAATCGCTGCGGATCTGGGACACGCTCGACCAGCGCACCGGTCGCGACACCGGCTTCAAGCGCGCCGGCATCATCTTCACCTCCTCGACCGACCAGGAATTCGCCGGCCACAGAAATTGGATCAAGAACCTCGAAAACTATGAGATCGAGGCGCGGATGCTGAGCGGGCAGGAATTCCGGTCCATGTATCCAGGGACGACGATGAACCTGAAGGGCGCGCTGTTTACACCGGCCGATGCGCGCGCCGAGCCGCAGAAGGCTGCACCTGCGATCGCCGAAGCGGCCCGCGCCAATGGCGCGGCGATCCTGACCGAATGCGCCGTGCGTGGTATCGAGACGGCCGCCGGTGCCGTGTCCGGCGTCGTCACGGAGCGCGGGTCGATTGCCTGCAAGGCGGTCGTGCTCGCCGGCGGGGCCTGGTCCAGCCTCTTCGTCGGCACGCTCGGCATCCACCTTCCGCAGTTGAAGGTCCTGAACTCGGTCCTGCGCACTAAGCCGCTGGAGGGCGGGCCGGAACAGGCGATGTGGGCCAGCGATTTCGCCTTCCGCAAGCGGCAGGACGGCGGTTATACGATCGCATCGGGCAGCGAAAACGTCGTCGATATCGTGCCCAAGTCGTTCCGCTTCGCGCTGGACTTCGTGCCGGCGCTGCGCAAGGAGTGGCGCGCACTGAAATTCCGTGCCGGATGGCGCTTCTGGGACGAAGTGCGCATTCCCGATCGTTGGACCCTGGACGAGCCGAGCCCGTTCGAATATTGCCGCGTCCTCGATCCCAAGCCTTCGACGAGGATGTCGGACAACGCCCTTGCCAATCTGCGGCGCGCCTTTCCGATTTTCGAGAGGACGCAGATCGCGCAACGCTGGGGCGGATACATGGACGTGACGCCGGACGCGATCCCGGTGATCTCCGCCGTCGATCGCATTCCCGGCTTCCATATCGCCACCGGCTTTTCGGGGCATGGGTTCGGCATCGGTCCGGGCGCCGGCCGGCTCATGGCCGATATCGTCACCGGTCGAACTCCGGTGGTCGACCCGAAGGATTTTCGCCTTTCCCGTTTTACGGACGGCTCGAAGATCGAGCTGATCACCGGGTACTGAGGCGGAGCCGGGTTTGTCTGAGATGGCGAGCGCTTACCCGCATACTTGGTCGAACTGATCTCATGACGCTGTTTTTGAATAAGTTTTTTTGTAAATAGTCCTTTCGTCGTACATCGGTAACAGAACCTTAATATACTTATATGCACGTTATCGTTCGGAACGGTAGCGTGCATATATGCTTGAGGGGTGAATATATGGATGCGCGTAGGGACGAGGACGAGATCAGTGAACGATTGACTTTTGTCGGGCTGGGGCCCGGCGAAAGCGATATCCTGCGGCAAACTGCAGCGGTGGTCATGGCGAACATGGATGCGGCGCTTGCCACATTCTACCAGACGATCCGCGCCACGGCCCAGACGCGCGGTTTTTTTGACGACGATGCCGCGGTGGCGCGTGCCGGAGGCAGGCAGAAGCAGCATTGGGCGATGATCCTCAGCGGACAATACGGCCGCGACTACATGGAGGCCGTCCGCGCCGTCGGTTCCGTGCACGCCAGGATCGGGCTGGAACCCCGCTGGTACATCGGCGGCTATGCTCTCGTGATGGAGCGGCTGCTGGAGGGGCTGTTTGCGGCCCGTCAACCGCAAAAGCCAAAATCAAGCTTTGCGATCGCCAGAAACAGGACGCAGCCACGGCAAGACAATCTGGCGAAGGAGGTGGTCGTTCTCGTCAAGGCGGCGATGCTCGACATGGAACTGGCGATCTCCGTCTATCTCGACAATCTGGAGGAGCGGCGCCGGAAGGCGGAACTGCAGCAGATCGAGTCCCTGGATCAGGTCGCCGCGGCATTGTTGCGGCTCGCCGATGGCGACCTAGGAGTTTCCGTCGATCCCAATGTGTCGGAGAAATCGGAGCGGCTGGCACAAGGCTTCAACGAGGCGGTCGCGAGCCTGTCGCGAGTGATTGCTTCGGTGCGGGACGCAGCGGGAAATGTGCGCGCGGGCTCGGTGGAGATCGCCAGTGCGGCGGAGAACGCCAACCGCCAGTGCGAGCGGCAGGCCACGGCTCTTGAGGAGACCGTCACGGCGATCCGGGAATTGGCTGGCGCGATCGAGAGCACGGCGGATACGGCGCAGGATGCAAGCCGCACGGTATCAGGTGTGATGAATGCGGCCGAACAGGGTGTCGCAATTGCACAAAGGACGGCGGATGCCATCCGCGAGGTCGATGCCTCGTCCGCAAAGGTGACGAACATCATTTCCGTCATCGACAAGATTGCCTCCCAGACCAATCTGCTTGCGCTCAACGCAAGCGTGGAAGCCGCACGCGCCGGTGACGCCGGGAAGGGATTCGCGGTGGTCGCAAGTGAAATTCGGTCGTTGGCGCAACGATCCGCGGATGCGGCGAGGGAAATCGCCGGCCTGATTCAAGCAAACTCGAACAGCATTTCGGCCGGTGTCGGCCTGGTTGGTGAAACGCAGTCCCAACTGTCGAGCATTGCCGAGGCGATCCGGCACACGGGTAATCTCGTTCATGGCATCGCCCAGTCGGCCCGCACGCAAGCGGCAAGCATCGCTGAGATCTCCGCAGCAACCGGTCAGATTGACGACGCCACGCAACGCAACGCTGCCGCGATCGAGGAAAATGCGGCGGCAAGCCGGTCGCTTGCCGCCGAAGCAGAGGCGCTCTCGCGTGCGATCGCCGGGTTTCGGGACGGCACCGAGGATTCGCTACGACGGCCCGGAGCAGAGAGCAGGGCAGGCGGCAACGCAAACGGGTCGCGCCATGCAGCGTGATCGGAGCGGTTCGGATATCTATGGATATGATCGGCTGCGCATGGCGCCGATATCAGCAAACCGAGGCCGACCGGATCCGATCATAGCAGGGACAGGAGCGCGCATGCAGGGCCGCGCGATTCCGCACGGTTACCCGGCCGCGAACGTAGGTGATCGCGCCAGCGTTCATCAGGTCGCTGCAGGCGGCATTGACGGTTGCCCTCCGAAGCGCCAGCAGTCGCGATATCGCCTCCTGAGTGACGTGGAACTCGTCGCCCGAGACGCGGTCATGCGCCTGCAGCAGCCAGCGGGAAACCCGCTGTTCGGCCGTGTGCAGGCTGCTGCAGGCGACCGACTCCATCAGTTGCATCATCAGCGATTTGGCATAGCGCAACATAGCCGCGCGCACGTCCCTGAAACGTGTGAGAGCCTGATCGAAATCGGTCGTGGGAAGCCACAGCGCACGACCCGGCACCTGCACGACGGACGTCCCCAACGACGTCTCGCTCTCCATAACAAGAGCAAAACCGAGAAACCCTTCACGCCCGATGGACACTTTTTCGACGCTCTTATCGCCTGCAAGTTCGGCGATGAAGGACACGACGCCCTCCAACGGAAACACAAGATGTGTGACCTGGGCGCCATTCGTGAAGATGACATCGCCGGTGCTCATCTCGCGCATCTCGGCGCGGTCAACGATGAAATCACGGGCATCCGCTTTCAGCGCGGCGAGGACGTGGTTGCTCAGAAATGCTGTGGAATTGCCACTTTCAGCCAAGGTGCGCTCCGCATCATTTTGGTGCCAATTCATAACAGAAATTGTGAAATGTCAAATCGACAGTAACAACTTGTTAAATTTGTTATACTGCACAACAGTTTATCCATTCCGCACGGAGTCTATTTTAGAATGAATGGATTACAAATTACTGAAGAGGCTGCGCCGGTTGTCGATGAAGACGTCGGCCGACTTCGTTCCCGCAAACGCCCGCGCCGAACCGCGATTGTTCGAATCCTGGCGAATTCGAAGCGAGCAACGAGCAATTCCGCAGACCGGGACGAGGTCGATGAGGAAAATGGCGGTTTGCAGGGGCTGTTCAGGGCCTACCAGGCGGCGTTGGACCAGCACGCGATCGTTGCGGTGACCGACCGGCGTGGAAAGATCGTCTTTGTCAACGGGAAGTTCTGCACCATCAGCGGCTATGGGTCGGACGAACTGATCGGACAGAACCATCGTCTCGTCAACTCGGGACATCACTCGAAGGATTTTTTCGAGGAGATGTGGCGCAAGATCGCCGGTGGTGAAATCTGGCATGGTGAAGTGTGCAACCGGGCCAAGTGCGGCACCCTCTACTGGGTCGACACAACGATCGTCCCGGTGCCGGACCGCGCGGGTCGGACGAATGCCTATGTGTCGATCCGGTATGACATCACCGATCGGAAGCTCGCCGAGCGGACGCTGAAAGAAGAGGTCGCCAGGCGCCGCAAGGCAGAGGCATTGCTTGTGGACGTCATCGAAACGATCCCGGACGGTATCGCAGCCTTTGACGCCGAAGACCGTCTCGTCCTTCACAACCGTGCGTTCGAGGACATTTACAGCAAGGCGCGGGAAGCGATAGTGCCCGGCAACACTTACGCCGCGATCGTGCAATGCGGATTGGAGAATGGGCAATACCTCCTGCCGCGCAACACGCCGGAGGGGCGCGAAGCCTGGCTCCAGGCGCGCTTGCGCGAACACGCAAATCCGGGGCGCAAGGCGGTCGTGGCGATCGCCGGGGGGCGTTGGTTGCAGGTGCAAGAGCAGCGATCCGCCTCCGGTCATATTGTCGGAACGCGAACCGACATCACGGAGCTGAAACGATCCGAAGCGGCGATCAAGTTTCACGCGGAGCACGATCCGCTGACGAAATTGTTCAACCGGTCTGTGCTGGATAAACGGCTGGAGCAGGCCATCGCAAGTAGTCGCAAGACCGGGGTGAGCGGCGCACTGGTCGTAGCGGACCTTGATGGCTTCAAGCAGACGAATGACACGCTGGGCCATGCCGCCGGCGACGCACTGCTCATTGCGGTGGCAAAACGGATGCAGGAAGCAATCCGAAAGACCGATACCATCGTGCGGCTCGGGGGAGACGAATTCGCGATCATCCTGTCGAATGCGACGCGAGCGAACATCGACAAAACCCTCGAGAGGCTGTTTGCGAGGGTTCAACAGCCGGTTCCTTTCCAGAGGCATCAGATCACGCCGCGCATGAGCATCGGAGGCTGTCTGTTTCCTCGTGACGGACGGCGGCCGGAAAGTCTGCTCAAGAAAGCCGATCTCGCCCTCTACGAGGCAAAGGCCGAAGGCCGCGGTCGGCACAAGCTATATTCGCGGGCTATGTCTGTGGAGAGTGAACGCAGGCACAGGATGGCAAACGCGCTGGCGGCTGCCGTGTCCACGAACCAGATCGACATCGCGTTGCAGCCGCAATTCCGCGTCGGCGATGGATCGCATGCCGGATTTGAGGTGCTGGCGCGCTGGAACCGCGCCGGCCAGCCGGTCAGCCCCGCCGAGTTCATTGCAGTAGCCGAGACGCACGGCCTGATCGTGGAATTGGGTCATCAGATCTTGCGCAAGACCTTCGACGCCATGCGCACCTTGCGGTCCCAGGGGCTGGACATCGGGCAGGTGGCAATCAACGTTGCCGCGGCGCAGATCCGTCGCCCCGACTTTCCGTCGATGTTGCGGGCGATGGTCGCAGAAAGCGGGCTGGAGCCGCAATGCGTGGAGGTCGAGCTGACCGAAAACATCCTTCTCGATGCCGCCCATGACCAGATTGCGCAGACACTGACCGAATTGGATGGACTGGGCTTTTCGATTGCGCTCGACGACTTCGGCACGGGATATGCCTCGCTGGCACATTTGCGGCGCTTTCCGGTCAACCGGATCAAGATCGACCGGTCGTTCGTTCGCGACATGTCTACGAGTGCGGATGCTTTCCGGATCGTGCGAGCCACCGTCGGCCTAGCCCACAGCCTGGGGATGCAGGTCGTCGCCGAGGGGATCGAAACCGAGGAACAGCTGGAGATTCTGCAGGGGATGAACTGCGATTTCGGTCAGGGCTTCCTCATCTCCGAACCCCTTGCCCGCGACGCGCTGCCGACGTACCTCGCTGCGCGTGCCGACTGATCACAGCGGCTATCGTCGAAGCCAGCTATCGACCCCCTGAGCGGCCGCACGGCCGGTCGCCATGCAGGCAGTCAGCAGATACCCGCCGGTTGGCGCCTCCCAGTCAAGCATTTCGCCGGCGACGAAAACGCCGGGTAGGGCCTCCAGCATGTAGCCGGCATCGATGCCACTCCAACGGATGCCGCCGGCCGAGGAGATGGCCTCGGCGATGGGGCGCGGTCGCTGAACGCGCAGCGGTAGTGCCTTGATCGTCGTTGCAAGGCGCTCCGGAGAGTATTGCGCGAGGTCCGGTGCGAGCTCGCGCAGCAAGGCCGTTTTCACGCCCGCCAGGCCGGCACCTTTGCGCAAACGATTGCTAAGGCTCGCCTTTTCGCCCTGGCGGCCGAGGTCGCGTGCGAGGCGCTCGGCGGGCCGCCCCGGCACAAGATCGAGCCAAAGCACCGCCTCGCCGTCGCGTTCCAGCCCATCGCGCAGGCTGGCCGCATGGGCATAGACGAGGCTGCCTTCGATGCCGTGCCGGGAGATGACGAATTCGCCGGGAACGACGCCGGCCTCCGACGTCGCGGTCACCGACTTGATCGGCTCGCCGGCAAAACGTGTGAGGAAAGTTTCGCTCCAACCGACGTCGAAACCGCAATTTGCCGGCCGCAGCGGCGCGACGGGCACGCCTTTCTCCCGAAGCGGGCCGCCCCAGGATGCGTCGGAACCGAGCCGCGGCCAGCTGGCGCCGCCGAGGGCAAGCAGGGTCGCCTTGCTCTTGATGGTCGTTGAACCTTCCGGCGTCTCGAAAACGAGGCCATCATCCGAAAAGCCGATAAAGCGATGACGGGTCCTGATGGTTGCCCCTTGTGCCTCCAGCCGGCGCAACCAAGCGCGCAGCAGCGGCGACGCCTTCATCGCCGTCGGAAAGACGCGGCCGGAACTGCCGACAAACGTCTCGATGCCAAGCCCGGCCGCCCATGCGCGCACGGCGTCGGGGGGAAACGCGTCGAGCGTCGGGCGCAGCCGCTCCGATGCCTTGCCGAAGCGGCCGGCAAAGCGCGCATAGGGTTCGGAATGGGTGATGTTCAGTCCGGACTTGCCGGCCAGCAGGAATTTGCGGGCGACGGTCGGCATCGCCTCGTACACCGTCACCGCTCGTCCGGCGCCGGTCAACACCTCGGCCGCCATCAGTCCCGCCGGGCCGCCGCCAATAATCGCTATCTCGTCCCGCTGCATTCGTCCGCCAAACCCTGAATTCGTTCGCCGCACTCTTTGCGCGGACGGCGCCCGAGTGCAAGGGAGATGTGGACGGCGCGACCGCTGTTGACAGGTGTTGGTTGCATTGGCACTCACACCCGACATTCAGTAGGTTAGGCGGACAAAGGCACGAAGGACTGATCCCCGATGAAGAACGACGCCTCCGGCGATTTGCGTGTGATCCTCCGGGTCGATTTTCCGCAGGCCGAACGGCTTGGGCGCGGCAAGATGCTGCTGCTGGAAAGGATCCGCGAGACCGGATCGATATCGGCGGCAGGCCGTTCGATGGACATGTCCTATCGCCGGGCCTGGCTGCTGGTCGACGCGATGAACCGCATGTTCTCTTCTGCAGTGGTGGAATCGCAGCGCGGCGGCAAGCAGGGCGGCGGCGCGGCCGTGACCCCGTTCGGCGAGGAACTCCTGGCACGCTTCCGCGGGATGGAGGAGAAGGCAAAAGCGGCGCTTTCCGCGGATCTGGACTGGCTGCAGGCCAACCGTGCGAAGGAAGCGCCGGAAGACGGCCGCTGATTCAGCGCGTGTTCCTTTAGCGCGTGTCTAGCGCAACCGTCTTGATAATGGCAAAGATGGTCTTGCCGGGATGCAGTTGCAGCCGCTCGCCGGACAGTGCGGTGATACGTGCATGGACGGCATCGCCGCCGCAATCGACCTCCACCGTGATCATGCCCTCGCCATCGGGGGTGATCGTCGCGATCGTGCCCTCGAGAATGTTGAGCGCGCTCAGGCCTTCGGGCTTGCCGGTCGACAGCATGACGTCGCGGGCGGGAATATGGACGCGCACGGGCTTGCCGGCTTCGATATCGGTGTTGGGCACGTGGAGTTCCCGCGCATTCAGCCGCACCGTCGCGATGCGATGCGGCCGATCGACAGCGGCGACGGTACCCGTTAGCACGCTTCCGGCCTCCCGGCGGTCCACCGTTGCGGCGAGCAACGGGCTGCTCAGCACCTCCGATACGGCACCGATGGCTTCCACCCTGCCGTCATTCAGCAGGACGACGCGGTCAGCCAGCCGCGCCACCTCGTGCACGGCGTGGCTGACATAGACGATCGGGACTTTCGTTTCGTCGCGCAGCCGCTCCAGATAGGGCAGTATCTCCGCCTTGCGCTCTTCGTCGAGCGCCGCAAGCGGCTCATCCATGAGCAGCATCCTTGGCGCCGACAGCAGCGCACGGCCGATCGCCACGCGCTGCTTTTCCCCGCCGGAAAGGTTCGCCGGCCGCCGGTCGAGCAGGGCGCCGATGCCGAGGAGGCCTACGACATGATCGAAGCCTGCCGGCTCGATGCCGCGCGGCGCGAACCAGCGGCCGTAGGTAAGATTACCCCTGACGGAAAGATGCGGAAAAAGCCGCGCCTCCTGAAAGACGTAGCCGAAGCGTCGCTTGTGCTTGGGCACGAAGATCTTGCGCTTCGTGTCGACCAGGATGTCTCCGCCGAGCACGATCCGGCCTTCGTCGGGGCGGACGAGACCGGCGATCGCGCGCAGCAGCGACGTCTTGCCCGACCCGGACCGGCCGAACAGGGCGGTGACGCCGCCTTCGGACGTAAAGTCTGCGTCGAGGCGGAAGTTGCCGAGCCGGTGGCGGATTTCAACCGACAGTGTCATTCGAAATGCACCCGTTTGCCAACAGCATGCGCCATGAATTCGGAGGCGAGCAGCGCCGCCATCGAAATGATGATCGCGACGATCGTCAGGCGCATTGCGCCCGCATCGCCGCCGGGGACCTGGGTGAATGTGTAGATCGCCGCCGACAGCGTCTGCGTTTCGCCGGGGATGTTGGAGACGAAGGTGATGGTCGCGCCAAACTCTCCCATCGCCTTGGCGAAGGAGAGGATCATGCCGGCGATGATGCCCGGCAGGATCAGCGGAAGCGTGACCGTGACAAAGACCCAGGCCCGGTTGGCGCCCAATGTTCCCGCCGCATCCTCGAGCTTGCGATCCACCGTGTCGAGCGAGAGGCGGATGGAGCGTACCAGCAGCGGAAAGCCCATGACCGCGCAGGCGAGTGCCGCACCCGTCCAGCGGAAGGCGAGGACAATGCCGAGATACTCATCGAGAAAGGCGCCGATCGGACCCTTTCGTCCAAACAGTATGAGCAGCAGGAAGCCGGTGACGACCGGCGGCAGGATCAGGGGCAGGTGCACGATGCCGTTCAGCAGCGACTTGCCCCAAAAGCTGCCGCGCGACAGTGCCAGCGCAGCCAGGACGCCGAAGGGAAGGCTTGCCGCCACCGCCACCGTCGAGACCAGCAGGCTCAACCGAATTGCCGTCCATTCCGCGTCGCTGAGGGTCAACCAGTCCAAGTCAGAGCTCACATTTCCACGATTGGTCCGTCGGCGCATGCCATCCGGCGAAGGCCGACACCCGTCGGTCGGGAATCATATGCAATCAAATTAGTGCAACGTTTCAAAGGAATACAACGCCCCGCGCCATTCGCGGCGCGGGCGCGCGGGGAGGAACTCACTTCAGGATGGTGAAGCCCTGCTCGGTGAAGAACCGTGATGCCTCGTCGGACTTCAGGAAGTCGAGATAGGCTTTGGCGTCGGCACTCTTCGATTCCGACAGGACGGCGATCGGATAGATGATCGGCGGATGGCTGTCTTCGGGGAACGTTCCGACGACCGCGACGCCCGGATCGGCCGCGGCATCCGTCTCGTAGACGATGCCGTAGGGCGTCTCGCCGCGGGAAACGAGCGCGAGCGCCGCGCGAACGCTTTCGACCCCTGCAACCTTGGCCTCGACAGACGGCCAGACGCCGAGTTTTTCCAGTGCTGCCTTGCCGTATTTGCCGGCGGGAACGGAATCGACGGCACCCATGGCGAGCTTGCCGTCGCCGACGAGGCCGGCAAGGTCGAAGCCGTCCTTGATCTCGACCGGCTTGGCGGCTTCCTTCGGCGCCACGAGGACGATGCGGTTGCCGAGCAGGTTCGAGCGCGTGTCGTCCTTGATCAGCTTCTTCTCTGCCACGTAGTCCATCCAGGCGAGGTCGGCGGAGATGAAGATGTCGGCGGGCGCGCCGGCCTCGATCTGCTTTGCGAGTGCCGAGCTGGCGGCATAGGAGACCGTCGTTTCCTTGGACGTTTGCTTCGTCCAGGCCGCGTTGGCCGCGTCGAGCGCGTTCTTCAGGCTGGCCGCGGCAAAGACCGTGACCTTGTCTTCGGCTGACGCCGGTGCGGCAATGGCCGCAACGCCGAGCCAGGTCGCGGCAACCGAGGCCGCGGCGAGCCTCACCCAATGACGACGGTTGAATTTCATAGTCCCCTCCATGCTGTGCGAGATATTTCCTTGGATATAACGACGCGCATCAAATGGCTAGTGCTATATTTTGCGAAATATATCGCTTGCAGGATTTCGCGATCGCGTCAAAGTCGCCGCGGGCGAGGGGACGCAGTTTTCGATTGCGGACGAACGCATGAACTGGAACGCGTGATTAGATTGCGCATGAACGCATGACTGAAGGGGAAATGCATGGTTCGGGAAAACGAAATCCGCGAGAACGAGGTCGCCGTCGCGCCGCCTGAGCCAACCGATGCGGGGCTCGTCTTCATCGGACGCATCCATACACCGTGGGAATCGCGACTGCTCTGCCCGCGGCAAGGTCGCCTGGATGGGCCGGTGTGCCGGATCGAGATCTTTGACCCGTGGATCCCGGCGCTGGAAGGCATCGAAGCGTTCGAGCGGCTGGAGGTCCTCTATTGGCTCGACAGGTCCCGGCGCGATCTCATCCTGCAGAGCCCGGCCAGCAGCGGCAAGGTGCACGGCACCTTTTCGCTGCGCTCGCCGGTGCGGCCGAACCCGATCGGGACATCGATCGTTATGCTGGATCGGGTCGAGGGCAACGCCCTGTACGTGCGCGGGCTCGACTGCCTGAACGGCACGCCGCTGCTCGACCTGAAACCGGACCGTTCGCTGTTCAAGCCGATCTCGCCGCCCCAGCCCGGCGATTTCGAGACCGGCGAGGCGGAAACCGCGCCGAACTGCCAGAAAGCCTGAGCCGCGGTTCGGCTACATCTGCGCGGACATGCCGCCGTCGACGGTGAGCGTGATGCCGTTGACAAAGCTTGCGGCCGGCGAGGCGAGGAACAGGGCCGCCGGAGCCAGTTCCTCCGGTCGACCCCAGCGCTTCAACGGAATGCGCGTGTCGACGAAGGCCTGCACGCTTGCATCCTCCGACAGCGCCCTGTTCGGTTCGGTAACGAACCAGCCGGGCGCGATCGCATTCACGGTGAGGTTGTCGGCGCCGAACTCGACCGCAAGAGACCGGGTCAAGGCCTCCAGTCCGCCCTTCGAGGCCGTATAGGCGGGGTCGGGCTTGCGGGCGATCCGTGCTGCGATCGATGTCACGAAGATCAGCCGCCCGGCGCTGGATTGCTGAAGAAGCGGAATGGCCGCGCGCGCCAGCCGATAGGCTGCGGTCAGGTTGACGTCGAGAAGCGCGGCAAAGGCCGCACCATCGAGGTGCTCGGTTGTCCGCCGGTCACGGATGCCGGCCGCGTGGACGACGACATCCAGCCCGCCAAGTCGTTCGGCGGCCCGATGTGCAATCGTCTCCGGACTATCCGCAAGGTCAGCCGGCAGCGCTTCGGCCAGGAAGCCTTGCTGGCGCAATGAAGCGCAATGAGCCTCCAGCGCGGACGCGTCGCGACCGTTGAATGCGACCCAGGCTCCTTCGTGGGCAAATGCCTTGGCGATCTCAAGGCCCAGTCCGCGGGTTGCGCCGGTAACGAGCACGCGTCGTTTGCTGTCGGTCATCTGCATCCTCGCAGCTCGATCCTTGGCGTGGCGCCGGCTGTCCTCAGATGACCTTGTCGGGGTTCAGGATGCCTTTCGGATCGAGCGTGTGCTTGATCCGGCGCATGGCTTCCAGTTCCTCGGGGCTCCGGGAGCAGCCGAGATAGGGACGTTTCAACGTGCCGATCCCATGTTCAGCCGAGACGGAGCCGTTGAATTGTTGCACGAGCGCATAGACGATTTCGTCCACGGCATGCAGTTCGCTGTCGGATGCGTTGGCCACGGAAAACGCAATATGCAGGTTGCTGTCGCCGATATGGCCGTAGAAGGAGACATGGGCGGTGGGGAAGCGTGACAGCAGATCCGCCTCGCAGGCCTCGGCGAAACGGCCGATCTCGCCGCTCGGCATGCTGACGTCGAGGTTTACCAGAGACGGCAGCAACCGATCCATCGTCACCGCTTCGCGCACGGTCCAGAAATTGCGGGCGTCCTTCTCGGATTGGGCGATGAGCGCATCGACGATCAGGCCCTCTTCCAGCGCGCCGCCGAGGAAACCTTCAAACCGCTCGCGCGCAACGTCCGAACCGTCGTTGTCTTCTTCGATGATCACGAGAAAGGGATATTCGGCTTCGAACAGCTTGATACCCTCCGCCTTGCTGCTGAAGCGGACAAAACTCTGCCACATCGCCTCGTAGGCGGAGAGCGCGAGTAACTCGCGCTGGGCTTTCTGAAGAAAGGCGATCACGGCCTCGTAGCTTTCCAGGGCGACAAGCGCCGTGCTGCGCCCCGTCGGCAGCGGCTTCAGCTTAAGGACGGCGCGGGTGATGATGCCGAGCGTTCCTTCGGCGCCGATGAAGAACTGGCGCAGGTCATAGCCGGTGTTGTTCTTCGTCATCTTGTTCAGCATCGACAGCACCGTGCCGTCGGCGAGCACCACCTCCAGCCCCAGCACGTTGTCACGCGTGACCCCGTGGCGGATGACCCGGATGCCGCCGGCATTTGTCGAAAGGTTGCCGCCGATCTGGCAACTGCCGCGTGCCCCAAGGTCGATCGGCAGTAGGAAGCCGGCATCCTCCGCCGCCGCTTGCGCCGTTTCCAGGATCGTTCCGGCCTTCAGCGTGATCGTTGCCGCCGCCGGATCGATCTCTTCCACCCCTGCCAGTTGCTCCAGCGAAATCGCCACCTCGCCGCCACGCGGGTTTGCACCGCCGGCAAGGCCGGTCATGCCGCCCTGGGGGATCACGGGCTGGCCGTGCTCGTTGCAGATGCGCAGGGCGGCGGAAACGGCGTCCACGCTCCGCGGACGGATGACCGCCATCGGCGGAACGCGCCCCGTCTGGCTGGCGTCGCTGACGTAGCGATCGCCGATCTCGGTGCCCGTGAGGACAACCTCCGAACCAAGGGCACGCTTCAACTCTTCGATGATGGTCATGGTGGCTTCCTGTATGCGCCGCAACGTCTGCGTTTTTGACTAGCGATGACCTCGTCGGATTGCAATCGGGATCTTCGCCGCTGAAGGAGGCTCGGGCCTTGCCCCAGCCGGGCGCCAGTGAGCGGGAAAAGTTGGCGCGCGCCAGGAACGGCGGCAAGCCGCATTCCCCCTGTCCGATAGGCGCGTTTTCGGGCACAAAGGACAGCGCAAGACGGAGGAAAACAGCATGACATCGCAGGCTGGCAACTTTGATCGCGGCACGTTCGTCGGGCGCATCTGGCGTCCCGAGCGCAGCGGACCATCGCTGGTGGTCGTGCACAACGGCGCCGTGGTCGACATCACCAGCAAGGCGGCGCCGACAATGCGGGACCTTCTCGAAATGGGCGACCCGGTCGGCTTTGTGCGCGCACAGGCCGGCGATCCGGTGGCGCCGCTTGCAACCGTGCTCGACCATTCGATTGAAGGCGAGGGCGACCTTTCGCGCCCCCATCTCCTTGCCCCTTGCGACCTGCAGGCGGTCAAGGCCTGTGGCGTTACCTTTGCGCGCTCGATGATCGAGCGGGTGATCGAGGAAAAGGTGGCCGGCAACCCGGCGCTCGCGCAGACGGTCCGTGCACGCGTCACCGCCATCATCGGCGACAGCCTGCGCAACCTCAAGGCCGGTTCCGAGGCGGCGGCGAAGGTCAAGGCGGCGCTGATCGAAGAGGGCATCTGGTCGCAGTATCTTGAGGTGGGCATCGGGCCGGACGCGGAGGTCTTCACCAAGGCGCCGGTGCTGTCGGCCGTCGGCTGGGGGGCCTCGGTCGGCCTGCATCCGATCTCCCGGTGGAACAATCCGGAGCCGGAAATCGTGTTGGCCGTGAACAGCCGGGGCGAGGTGAAAGGCGCGACGCTGGGCAACGATGTCAACCTTCGCGACGTCGAGGGCCGTTCGGCGCTTCTCCTCGGCAAGGCCAAGGACAACAATGCGTCCGCCGCCATCGGCCCCTTCATCCGCCTCTTCGACGAGACCTATTCAATCGACGATGTCCGCAAGGCGGACCTTGATCTCCTGATCGAAGGTGAGGACGGTTTCGTGCTCAAGGGCACGAGCACGATGCGCGAGATCAGCCGCGACCCGCTCGATCTCGTCGCTCAGACGATCGGCCTCCACCACCAATATCCGGACGGCCTCATGCTGTTCATGGGCACGCTGTTTGCCCCGGTCAAGGATCGCGACGTCAAGGGCGAGGGCTTCACCCACAGGATCGGCGATCGGGTGACGATCTCGAATGCCGAACTCGGTGCGCTCTCCAACACCGTTCGCCTCTCGACCGAGTGCCCGCCTTGGACTTTTGGCGTTGCCGCGCTGATGCGCAACCTCGCCGGCCGCGGCCTGATCTGAGCCCGTTGCGCCCGCTCAATCCCGGTCCGGCGCGCCGAGCGGGAAAAACTTGCGATAAGGTCGCGCCTCGTCCACCGCGCGGGCGAAGGAGGGGCGGGCGAGCAGCCGGTCGCGATAGGCTTTGAGGTTGGTGAGCGCCGGGTCGATCGCATGCGTCCAGTCGGCGTAGAACAGCGCGGGAGCGGCGGCGCAGTCGGCCAGGCTGAAGGCGTCGCCCGCCGCCCATTCCCGCCCGGCCATGTGGCGATCCAGCCACTGGTAGGTCCGCTCCAGCATCGTGCGCGCTTCGCCGACACCATAAGGATCGCGGTCCGCCTCGGCCCGGATGGCATTGAAAACGATCTTCTGCTGCGGGGTGCTGATGTAGTTGTCGAAGATCCGGTCGAGCATGCGCACATCGATCGCCGCCTGCGGATCGTCCGGAAGCGGCTTGAACGGCCCGGGATGGGCGAGTGCCAGGTATTCGATGATCACCGTCGCCTCCAGCAACGTCCGGCCACCGTCGACGAGAACGGGGAAGCGCTTGATCGGCCAAAGTGCTTCGAATTCCCGGAGGATCTCGGGATTTTCCGGGCTGAGCATCCGAAACTCGAAAGGGGTTTCGTTCTCGTAGAGCGCAATCAGCGCCTTCTGGCAGTATGACGAAAACGGATGCGCATAAAGGATCGGTTTCATAACGTCCTCCCGTGCCGATCACCGCGTGTACATACAGCCTAGCGAATCTGATTGCATTTCGCAACCAGATCGATGAGGGAGTAGGTGCGGGGACGGCGCTGTCTGGGCGTGATGCACCGTTACCACCCGCCGTGCCCCGCCCTCGATGTCAGGTCAGATTCTTCCGCCGTTCCAGTTCGGCCTCCGTCGGCTGGTCGAATTCGAACGAGCCTGTCTGGACTTCGCCCGCACGGCTGTATTTGTTGACGGTGACACCGGCTGGCGTCACCTTGGAGCTGACGAGCTTCAGCGCATGCGGTGCCGCGCCTTCGCTGAACAGCTTCTTTCCGCCCCCGAGCACGACCGGGAACAACGAGATGTAGAGTTCGTCGACCAGGTCATGCCGGAACAGCGTCTGCAAGAGATCCGTCGAGCCTTGCGTCAGAAGATCGGGCCCTTCTTCGGCTTTCAGCTTCGTGAGCGCGGCGACCGCGTCCGGCCCCAGCGTTTGACTGTTTTGCCACGTCAGCTTGAAGTCCGGATTGCGGGTCGCGACGAACTTGGTGATGCGGTCGAACAAGGAGCCGATCGGATCATCCGGGCCGGCGTAGGGCCAATGCGCCGCGAAGATGTCGTAAGTCTTGCGGCCGAGCAGCAGGTCAAAGGGCTTCGCGAACATCTCGTCAACGGCCGTCCCCATCGCTTCGTCGAAATAGGGGGCCGCCCAGCCGCCGTGCTTGAAGTCGCCGACGGGGTCCTCCTGCGGGCCGCCCGGTGCCTGCATGACGCCGTCGAGACTGACGAATGTTCCAACGATGATCTTGCGCATTTTCGCTCTCCTGTTTTTCCTGGCAGGTAGACAAGGGACGTTTGGCGTGGGCGAGCGCCGACAAAAATCCGGACCCGGCGACAGGCCATCGGGCGGATGCAAGGCAGCACATGAGCACCGCCTGCGAAAGGTTTTGCGGAAACAGAAGCGCTTGTCAAAGGACGCGATCTCTTGTTGTTATTGTCGAATTGGCGGCAGTGTCGATTCGGCAGCATCGACTGGAAGCGTGCTCCTGGGGGATTGAGGGGTTCGCTAAACCAACTGCGGCGAAAGTTGTCAGGGTCAAGCCCTCGGAGGGGACACATGACGCAGCGCATCGCATTCAGTGTTATCCTTGTCGCGACCACCATGCTGGGCCACAATGCCCTGGCCGCTGACCTCACGCCGACCGCGATGACCCCGGAGGCGCAGCAGGTGCAAACCGAAAGCGGCTGGACCTTCACGTTCGCCCCGTATTTCTGGGCGACGGGCCTTTCCGGTGACCTGCAGAACTTCGGCCTGCGCACTATCCATGTGAACACGTCCTTCAGTGAAATCTGGGATCATCTCGACTTCGGGGCGATGGCGATCGGCGAGGCCCGTTACGGACGCTACAGCGTCGTCACCGATCTCATGTACTCAAAGATTTCCGGCAGCGCGGCGACCCCCAGAGGCTTCATCTCCGGTGAAGTCGATTCCGAGACCTTCGCGGGCTTTGCGGGCGTCGGCTACTCGCTGCTCCAGGACAGCACCGGTAACCTCGATATCGTCGGCGGCGTTCGGGTGTGGTCGGTCGATAATACGATCTCGATCACCTTCCGCGATCGGACCGTGTCGCGAAGCGATGGCGACACTTGGGTCGATGCGATCGGCGGTCTGAAAGGGACTTACTTCCTTACGCCGAACTTCTTCCTCACCGGCTGGGGACTGGTCGGCGGTGGCGGAGCAGACATCGACTGGGATGTCGCCGCGACGGCGGGCTACAAGTTCAACGAGACGTTCTCGGCAGTGGCCGGCTACCGCGCACTGGGCGTGGACTACAGCAATGACGGCTTCAAGTTCGACGTCGTCGAGCAGGGCCCCATCATCGGCCTCGCGATCAAGTTCTAAGCATCGCACACCAAACATAACCTTGAGGCACTATGCAGAAAGGCCGGTCATCGCTGACCGGCCCTTCTGTATTTCATGCAGTGCTGCTTACTTCGCGCGCTTCAGGGCATCGCCGAGCACCGAGACGATCTCCTCGAAATGCTTCTTTTCGGCGATCAGCGGCGGCGAGAAGGCGATGATGTCGCCGGTAACGCGGATCAACAGGCCCTTCTCGAAGCAGTCAACGAAGACGTCATAGGCGCGCGCGCCGACAGCGCCGTCGCGCGAGGCAAGCTCGATGCCGGCGATCAGGCCGATCGTGCGGACGTCGATGACGTGCGGCAGGCCCTTCAGCGAGTGCATCGCTTCGTGCCAGTCGTCCTGCAGCTCGGCGCCGCGGGTGAAAAGGCCCTCGTCGCGGTAGATGTCGAGCGTGGCAATGCCGGCGGCGCAGGCGGCCGGGTGGCCGGAGTAGGTGTAGCCATGGAACAGTTCGATCGCGCCCTCCGGTCCGTGCATCAGTGCGTCATGCACCTTGCGGCTGGCGAAGACCGCACCCATCGGAATCGCGCCGTTGGTCAGTCCCTTGGCGGTCGTCACGAGGTCCGGCGTCACGCCGAAATAGTCGGTCGCAAAGGCGGCACCCAGGCGGCCGAAGCCGGTGATGACCTCGTCGAAGATCAGCAGGATGCCGTGCTTGTCGCAGATGGCGCGCAGGCGCTCGAGATAGCCCTTCGGTGGGATCAGCACGCCGGTGGAGCCGGCGACCGGCTCGACGATGCAGGCGGCGATCGTCTCGGCGCCGTGCAGAGCGACCAGACGCTCCAGATCGTCGGCGAGTTCTGCGCCATGCTCCGGCTGGCCCTTCACGTAGGCGTTCTTGGCAAGGTCATGCGTGTGGCGCAGGTGGTCGGAGCCGGGGAGCTGCGGGAAGACGCGGCGGTTGTTGAGGATGCCGCCGACGGAGATGCCACCGAAGCCGACGCCGTGGTAGCCGCGCTCGCGGCCGATCAGGCGCGTGCGGGTGCCCTGGCCGATCGCGCGCTGATAGGCGATCGCCATCTTCAGAGCGGTGTCGACCGATTCCGAGCCGGAGCCGGTGTAGAAGATGCGGTCGAGTTTCGCGCCTTCCGGACCGGGGGCGATCTCGGCCAGGCGCTCGGCGAAGTCGAACGCGATCGGATGGCCCATCTGGAAGGACGGCGCAAAGTCCATGGTGGTCAGCTGGCGCTCGACGGCGGCGGCAATCTGGCGGCGACCATGGCCGGCATTGCAGCACCAGAGGCCGGCGGTGCCGTCCAGAATGGTGCGGCCGTCCTGGCTCGTGTAGTGCATGCCTTCGGCGGAAGCGAGCAGGCGCGGCGCCGCCTTGAACTGCCGGTTGGCGGTAAACGGCATCCAGTAGCTGTCGAGCACCGGGGCGTTGGGCTTGTTGTGAACGTTCATGGGAGTCTCCTCTGGTCGAGGCATTGACGCCATGATTTGGCAGATTGAACAAGTCCTTTTCTGCCTGATATGAAGTTATTGATATTTAATAGGCCTGCTCGCAGATGTTTCGATATATCGAACAATGGAAACAGGCGCGCGGTGCAGCATCGGGAGGGGCGGCATGTCGGTCGATATCGGGAGCAGGTTGCGCAGCTTGCGCATGGCCCACAATCTGTCGCAACGGGAACTGGCCAAACGTGCAGGCGTCACCAATTCCACCATCTCGCTGATCGAGTCGAATGCGTCAAACCCGTCGGTCGGCGCCCTCAAGCGGATCTTGGACGGCATTCCGATCGGGCTTGCCGAGTTCTTCGCTTTCGAACCGGAGCGTTCGCGCAAGGCCTTCTATCGTGCCGACGAACTAGTCGAGATCGGCAAGGGGCCGATTTCCTACCGCCAGATCGGCGAAAACCTGTTCGGTCGCAGCCTGCAGATCCTGAAGGAGTGCTACCAACCCGGTGCCGACACGGGCAAGGTGCCGCTGGTGCATGATGGCGAGGAGGGCGGCATCATCCTCTCCGGACGTCTCGAAGTGACGGTCGATGACGAGCGGCGTATTCTCGGGCCCGGCGACGCCTATTACTTCGAGAGCCGCCGGCCGCATCGTTTCCGCTGTGTCGGACCGGTACCGTGCGAGTTGATCAGCGCCTGCACGCCGCCGACCTTCTGAGCCACTTGCCGCTCGGTCAAGACTGCGCTGCCGGAGCGGCAGCGCCATTTTTCGCCGCCACCGCGGCCGGTCGGCGCACACCGATCACTTCAAAGACGTCAAGCGCGGTGGACCGACCCTTGGCCTGTGCCTGGCCGAGAGCCCGGAACTGGATCGCGTCTTCACATTGAGAAACGACCGCGCCGCTCGCCAGGATCCAGGTGCTGTAGGTCTTGTTCATGCCCTCCAGCCGGGAAGCGACGTTGATGCTGTCGCCCATGGCAGTGTACTGTAGGCGGTCGTTTGCTCCGACGCTGCCGACAACTGCGGTACCGGAATGAATGCCAAAGCGTGTGCGGAATTCCGGCAACCCGCGGCTGCGCTGCCTGTCGTTGAAGACTTCGAGCCGCCCCTTCATCGCTAGCGCGGCCCGGCAGGCATTCTCGGCGTGGTTTGGATCGGGTGCCGGGGCGTTCCACATGGCGAAAATGGAATCGCCCAGGAACTGGATGATCGTGCCGCCGTGTTCGTTCACGGTGTCGTTGAGAATGTCGAAATACTCCGACAGCATGCTGACGACTTTCTCGGGCGAATGCTGCTCGCTGATCGTGGTGAAGTCGTAAATATCGGTGAAGATGGCCGTCACCTCCTGACGGCGCGCGTTCCGTCCGGAAAATTCTCCCGATTCCATCCCCTTGCGCACCAGTTCCTTTGGCACGTAGAGGCCGAAGGTGAAGATTGCGTCCCGAGCCTTGTTCATCGCACTGCCGAGCGTCGCGATTTCGTTTACGCGCGTTGGCACTTCGATCGGGGTACTGAAGTCCAGATCCTGCAGCCGATTTGCGCTGTTGGTCAGTTGGTTCAGCGACTTGGTGACCAGATGGGCCAGAAGAAGCGCACCGAGCACGGAGAGAACGACGATCCCGGCGGACAAGGTCAGGCCCTGGTAGAGGCCTCTGCGTGCGGGGGCCATCAATTCGTCGATAGGTGCGGCAACGACGGCGATGTGCCCGGCAAAGAGGATCGCCGAGTCGACCTCTGACCCCATGACCACCCACTTGCGGCCGGCGACGTCGACGGTGCCCATCTTGTTCAGATCCGGCGGGTTCTCCTTGATCGCTGCCAGCAGCGGATCGTGCAGGTTCGCCGGATCGAAATCGCGTTCGTCTTTCGAGGCGGCGATTGCCCGCATGATTGCGGGGTCGGAATGCATCAACAGCTTCTTGTCGGGATCAACGACGAAGGCGACAGCACTGGGTGTCAGTCTTTCGCTGGCAATGAAATGCGTAACCCGATCAAGCACGACATCGGCACCGACGACGATGTCGGGGTTGCCTTTATGGGCCTGGGAGATGGTCATGCCGAGCGACCTGGTCGTCGCCATGCTGTAGGGACCGGTCGCGATCGGTCCCGTTCCTCCAACGGCGGCGCGATACCAGGGGCGCTGCCTGGGATCATATTTCCAGCCGCTGATCGGACGCTCCGACAGTTGTTTTCCGGCGCTGTCGTAGAAGATGACCCGTGCACGCGGCTCTTCTGCGCCGGGCTCCAAAATGCGGACGGCCATCGTCGCAAAGGCGGGGGGATTGAGGGCTTTGCGCCAGTCCGTCGATGACAGATTGACGGCATGAAAGAAGCTGCCATCCGGATAGCCGGCATAGACCCCGTCGATCTGCGGCGATCGCGAAAGTGCGGCCCGCAGGATCGTGACCTTGTCGCCGATGCGCTCCGTTGGCGGCGCAAGGAAAGAATTGGCGATGGAAACGATCAGGTTGACCACGGCCGACGTGTCGCCGGAGAGGACCTGCATGCGTGAGATCAGCCGGTCCTCAAAGTTGTCCATATGGATTTCAGCCGCTTCGATCGCGGCATTACGGGCACGATAGTAATCGAGTGCGATCAGCAACCCCGACACGGCGAGCAGAAGCGCTACCATCACGACGCCGAGCAGGGTGCGAAGCGACCCATGCCAGGGCCTTTTCGCCGGCACCGACGCAACCTCCTTCGTCATGCCTTACATCCTCCGCTCCATGAGCCTCTGCCGCGGCAGTTGTGCGTCGATCTCGATCGGTCTTACGCCGCCGCCGGCCGTCAGTATCGATCTTCTTGATAAGATTCGCCAACTCTTTACGTCAGCGGAAGAGAACTGGAGGCGCCGTATCGCCGAAGTGCCCGAGATGGTGGGCGGCGGCACGTGGCGACACCGGCCGCGATCGCCTTACAGTTGTAAGCTTGTTACCGAAGGAACAACACCCGGCTTCCGCGCCGACTAGCAATCGGCTCACGCCAGACCGGCGTTGCAACTCTAATTCTCGAGGAAGCCATGAGCAAGAAAGTGAATTCTATCGCGGCGCTCCGGGCGTCGCTTGCGCTAGATCCGCTGGCAGTCGGCTATACCATCCCCGGCGTCGGCGATCAGAGCGAGTATGGTGACGACGGCAACAATGTGATCAGCACCGGCTCGGGCCGCGACCGGATCGTTTCGGGCCTCGGTGCCGATACGATCAACGCTGGAACGGGCGACGACGAGATCAGATATCTCGCGCCGGCAGAGCTTTCCGGCGACAAGATCGACGGCGGCCTGGGCTTCGATGAACTCGAGATCGATTTCAGTGGCGCGAGCGCCGGCGTCACGTTCACCGCCTTCGATCCGATCATTTCAAAGAACATCTTCGGCGCCAGTATCGTCAACGTCGAGCAGTTCGAGCTGTACGGCAGCAGCTACGCGGACAGCTTCACCGGCGGCCGGTGGGACGACTGGTTTTCCGGCGGCAGAGGCGATGACGTTCTGAAAGGCGAGATCGGGCGTGACTGGCTCGACGGCGGCGAGGGCAACGACAAGCTCTACGGTGGCAACGGCAATGACACGCTGATGGGCTACACCGGCGACGATTTCATTTCCGGCGGCTACGGCGACGATTACATCGCTGGCGACGATGGCAACGACACCATGTATGGCGGTGCCGGCTACGACTATATGTACGGCCATTCCGGCGACGACACCATCAAGGGTGACAGCGGCAACGACACGATTTCTGGCGGCTCTGGACGCGACTATATCGAAGGCGGCACCGGCAACGACACGCTCGCCGGCGACGCCGACAACGACACGGTTCTGGGCGGCGCGGGCAATGACACGATCCGCCACAACATGGAAAGCTGGGCCGGTGACGGCAAGGACGTTCTGGATGGCGGCGCTGACGTCGACACGCTCGTCCTGCACGGGTTCTCCGGCACCTTCACCGCCAAGGCCCCGACGGTGAAGCAGACCCTTTCCAACGGCACGACCATCGTCAACTTCGAGGCCTACGAAATCTATGGCTCGGACAATGCTGACCGGCTTACCGGCTGGTCCGGTGCGGACATGCTCGACGGCGGATCCGGAAACGATACGCTGATCGGCCTCGGTGGAAATGACCACATCTCCAGCGGCCTTGGCGTCGACATTCTTGATGGCGGCGACGGCAACGACCTTCTGATCGCCGGCGGCGGCGGCAAGGACACCATCAAGGCCGGCAAGGGATACGACCGCGTCTGGATCGAACGGTACGACAGCACGAGCAACCTGACCTTCAGCGTCTCGGGCGCAACCGCCAAGCTGTCGGACGGGACCGTCGTCACCGACGGCGAGAGCTTTTCGATCCGAACAGGCAGCGGCAATGATGTGCTTTCCGCCGGGACGGCCAGCTTTGTCGATTTCGATGCCGGCAGCGGAAATAACAGGATGACCGGTGGCAAAGGGAACGACAATTTCTACAGCAGGGGCGGCAGCGACACCGTGAAGGGTGGTGACGGAAACGACCGGATCATCGACTATGGCGGCGGCACCAATCTGATGGACGGCGGCAATGGCAATGACTACCTGTCGGCTGACACCGAGACCGGAACCGCCCTGACGACGATGCTCGGTGGGGCCGGCAACGACATGATAACGATCAACACCGCCGGCGGTTCGACAGCCGGGCGCTACTCCGTTGATGGCGGATCGGGTAAAGATTCGCTTTGGATCAACCGCTATGACAGCAAGGCGAACCTGACCTTCGTGCTTTCCGCCAATGCGAAGCTCGTCAACGGCGGGGTGACGGCCAAGAACTTCGAAAGCGTCAACATTACCGCCGGCCAAGGTCACGATTCGCTGACCGGCGGCAGTCTCAGCGACAATCTCGACGGCATGGGCGGCAATGACACGCTCAGGGGTCTTGGCGGTAACGACTACCTGACGGGTTGGACCGGTTCCGACAAGCTCTACGGCGGCGATGGCAACGATATCCTTTGGGGGTCGGGCGGTTTGCCGGACACCGGATCGGACCGTCTCTACGGCGAGAACGGCAACGACATCCTCCATATCAACGCCGGGGACTTCGCATCGGGTGGAAGCGGCACCGACCGTGTCATTATCGACTTTGGCAACCAGACCTCCGATGTGTCCTTCGTGTTCGGCACCGGATCGGTCAAGGTGAACGCCAACACCTCGTTTACCGGCATGGAGACGATGGAATATGTCGGTGGTTCCGGGCGGGACATCGTCACGGGCAGTTCGGGCAGGGACTACCTCGAAGGCGGTACTGGCAACGACACCCTCAGGGGCGGCAGCGGCAATGATGTCCTGATCGACGGCAAGGGCAATGACAAGCTCTACGGCGATGCGGGCAACGACAGGTTCATCCGTTATACCGATGAAGACGGCACCGACTATTTCAACGGCGGTGCCGGCATCGACACGGTCAGCCTGAACGTCGTTTCCGACCGGTCCGTGATCCTCGACCTCGAAAACAACGCGAAGAACGGTGGCGTCGCCTCCGGTCTGAGCCTGGTCAGCATCGAAAACGTGATCGGTGGGAGCAGGGACGATACGATCTTTGGCAACGCCTCTGCCAACACCTTGACCGGCGGCTTTGGCGACGACAAGCTGGATGGCCGAGCTGGCAACGACAAGCTCGAGGGTGGTGGCGACGGCGATACGTTGACCGGCGGGTCCGGTGCCGACCAGTTCATCTACGCCTCGGGAAATGCGATCGGCTCCGGCGACCGGATCACCGACTTCAAGCGCGGCGAGGACAAGCTCGTCATCGACAAGGGTGTTTTCGGTTTTTCCAAGCTCGTGCTCTATTCAGGCAACGATCTAAAGGCGACGGGCAAGGCCGCCCAGTTCTTCTTCGAAAAGGACAACGGGCGTCTGTGGTACGACCGCGATGGCAGCAGCAACGAGCACGACGCGGTTCTCATGGCCACCCTCGACAAGGTGACGTCGCTCTCCGCGACGGACTTCATCCTGATTTGAGGCGGCGGTAAACGAGGCCGCCCGCAGCTTCGCCTCTGCGGGGTAGGTCGATGGGAGGCTGCCGGGGCATGTCCTGGCAGCCTCCTCCACATCGCATGCTGTCAGCGATTGCTGCAGAAGCTGCTGATTTATATGACGATTGTTAAATATAGCGCCAACTAAATATTGCGATTGGGTCTTTATTTCCAACGAACCGACGCTACTATGTCCCTGACAAGGTGAGGTGTCGATTTGTCTCAGCTATCTTCCAGCCAGCCCGCTTCGCAGGAAAGACGTGCCAAGCGGCGTGTCGAACTGATCGCTTTCTTCGTGCTGGCTTTCGGAATATGGCCGTTGGTCGCCGTTGGTGTGGTGGGCGGATACGGCTTCCTTGTCTGGATGTTCCAGATTATTTACGGCCCGCCCGGCCCCCCTGGTCAGTGAGGGTGTGATGCGGACAGAACCGATATCACGCCGAGAGCTTTTCGTTGGCCGTTCGGTCGCCAGATCGCCGGGCATTTGTCCCCCCGGGGCAACCCTGGAAAGCCTTGACGCCTGTACCGGTTGCGGCCGCTGTGCCGAGCGATGTCCCAGCGGCATCATCCGTCTCAGTGACGGGGTGCCATCCATCGATTTTGCGCGGGGCGAATGCACGTTTTGCGGCGAATGCAGCGCCGCCTGTCCCGAGCCTGTCTTCGTTTTGAACAATGTCACGCGGTTTGCACATGTGGCAGTGGTCGGCGATGCCTGCCTGGCGCGAAACGACGTTGCCTGCCAGTCCTGCGGTGAATGCTGTCCCGAACAGGCGATCCGTTTTCGCCCGCGCATCGGCGGACCTTTTCTTCCCGAGTTGAATGAAGCGATTTGCAGCGGCTGCGGCGCGTGCCTGACTATCTGCCCGGTCGGCGCGATCGGGCTGCAGGCGCGCGACATGGAGACGGCCGATGTCTGAGCGGGCGCAGCGCTACCATGTTTCCAGCGCCGTGGTTGCGACGATGCCGGCGCACACCGAGGCCGTCCTGGCGGAAATCGCGAAGATGGAAAATGTCGAAATCCACGGACACGGCGGCGGCAAGATCGTCGTCGTGATCGAAGGTACGAGCACGGGCATGCTTGGCGAATGTCTGACGCGCATGTCGCTCCTGGACGGAGTGATCGCCGCGAACATGGTCTTCGAGCATGTCGAGACAGAGGGAGAGTGAAAGCGATGACCGGAATACTGACACGGCGTGACATTTTGAAGGCCCATGCCGCCGGCATCGCCGCGGCCACGGCCGGTGTCGCGCTTCCCGCCGCCGCCCAGCCCGTCCCGGGCGGCGTCGAGGCGCTTCAGATCAAGTGGTCGAAGGCGCCCTGCCGCTTTTGCGGCACCGGTTGCGGCGTGATGGTCGGCGTCAAGAACGGCCAGGTCGTCGCCACCCACGGTGATAGCCAGGCCGAGGTCAACCGCGGCCTCAACTGCATCAAGGGCTATTTCCTTTCCAAGATCATGTACGGCGAGGACCGGCTGACCACCCCGCTGCTACGCAAGCGCGGTGGCGTCTATGCCAAGGACGGCGAGTTTGAGCCGGTGAGCTGGGACGAGGCCTTCGACGTGATGGCCGAGCAGTGCAAGAAGGTGCTGAAGGAGAAGGGCCCGACGGCCATCGGCATGTTCGGCTCCGGCCAGTGGACCATCTTCGAGGGCTATGCCGCAACCAAGCTGATGCGTGCCGGCTTCCGCTCCAACAACCTCGATCCGAATGCCCGCCACTGCATGGCCTCTGCCGCCTATGCCTTCATGCGCACCTTCGGCATGGATGAGCCGATGGGCGTCTACGACGATTTCGAGCATGCGGACGCCTTCGTGCTGTGGGGCTCGAACATGGCCGAGATGCATCCGATCCTGTGGACGCGGGTCGCCGATCGTCGTCTCGGCCAGCCACATGTCAGGGTCGCCGTGCTCTCGACTTTCACCCACCGCAGCATGGACCTCGCCGACATTCCCATTGTCTTCAAGCCGGGAACGGATCTGGCGATCCTCAACTATATCGCCAACCACATCATCCAGACCGGGCGTGTGAACCAGGACTTCGTCCAGCGGCACACGCGGTTTGCGCGCGGCGTTACCGACATCGGCTACGGCCTGCGGCCGGACGATCCGCTGGAGAAAGCCGCTGCCAATGCCGCCGAACCTGGGAAGATGGAGCCGATCGACTTCGAGGCCTTCAAGGAGCTCGTATCCGAATACACGCTGGAAAAGGCGGCCGAGCTGAGCGGCGTCGATCCGGAGTTCCTGGAGCAATTGGCGGAGCTCTACGCCGATCCGAACACCAAGGTCATGTCGCTCTGGACGATGGGCTTCAACCAGCATGTGCGCGGCGTCTGGGCCAACCAGATGGTCTATAACATCCACTTGCTGACGGGTAAGATCTCCGAGCCCGGCAACAGTCCGTTCTCGCTGACCGGGCAGCCGTCCGCCTGTGGGACGGCCCGCGAGGTTGGCACCTTCGCCCATCGCCTTCCGGCTGACATGACCGTCACCAATGCCGAGCATCGCAAGCGGACGGAGGAGATCTGGCGCATCCCCGACGGCATCATCCCCGACAAGCCGGGCTACCATGCCGTGCTGCAGGACCGCATGCTCAAGGACGGCAAGCTCAATTTCTACTGGGTGCAGGTCAACAACAACGTCCAGGCCGCGCCGAACACGAGCAACGAGACCTGGCAGGGCTATCGCAACCCGGACAACTTCATCGTCGTCTCCGACGCCTATCCGACGATCACCGCCATGAGCGCCGACCTGATCCTGCCGGCCGCCATGTGGGTGGAGAAGGAAGGCGCCTACGGCAATGCCGAGCGCCGCACCCAGGTCTGGCGCCAGCTTGTCCAGGCCCCCGGCGAGGGCCGGTCGGACCTTTGGCAGCTTGTGGAGTTCTCCAAGCGTTTCACGACCGACGAGGTCTGGCCCGCCGACATTCTCGACGCCAACCCGCAATATCGCGGGAAGACCCTGTACGACGTGATCTTCCGCAACGGCGAGGTCGATCGCTTTCCGCTCAGCGAACTCGATGCCGACTACGACAACCAGGAGGCCAAAGACTTCGGCTTCTACATCCAGAAGGGCTTGTTCGAGGAGTATGCCAACTTCGGGCGTGGACACGGCCATGATCTTGCACCCTTCGACATGCTGCACGAGGTGCGCGGGCTCCGCTGGCCGGTGGTCGACGGCAAGGAGACGCTGTGGCGCTACCGCGAGGGCTTCGATCCCTTCGTGAAGCCCGGCGAAGGCGTGAACTTCTACGGCCAGCCGGACGGCAAGGCGGTGATCCTGGCCGTGCCTTACGAGCCGCCGGCGGAATCGCCGGACGAAGAGTATGACGTCTGGCTCGTGACCGGCCGCGTGCTGGAGCATTGGCACTCGGGATCGATGACGATGCGCGTGCCCGAGCTCTTCAAGGCGTTCCCCGGTGCCCGCGTCTTCATGAACGCCGACGACGCGCGCAAGCGCGGCATCAACCAGGGTGCGGAGGTTCGCATCGTCTCGCGGCGCGGCGAGATTCGCTCGCGCGTCGAGACGCGCGGCCGCAACCGGATGCCGCCCGGCGTCATCTTCGTCCCGTGGTTCGATGCCAGCCAGCTGATCAACAAGGTCACGCTCGACGCCACCGATCCCATCTCCAAACAGACGGATTTCAAAAAATGCGCGGTCAAAATTCTCCCCGTCGCCTGAGGCGGCCTGATTGGATGGTGGTCGCGGCAGGTGTCCTGCTGTTTGTCGCGACGGCCGCAATCGCCCAGGTGGTGCCACAAAGGGCACCGCAGCTGGTAGGGCGCACGCCCTCGATGGAGACCGGCCCTGCGGCGCCGTTGCCGAAATGGATCGTCGACGATAAACGCCGGATGCGCGCCTATCCCGACCAGCCGCCGGTCATCCCGCATTCGATCGAGGGCTACGAGTTATCGGTCAACGCGAACCGTTGCCTGTCCTGCCACAAGCGCGAGTTCACCCAGAACTCCGGTGCGCCGATGATCAGCGTCACGCACTACATGACACGCGACGGCCAGATGCTGGCCGACGTCTCGCCGCGGCGCTACTTCTGTACGGCCTGCCACGTGCCGCAGGCCGACACTCAGCCGCTGGTCAACAACGTCTTCAAGGACATGAGCGAAATGGGCGTCAAGCCCGCTGGGAGCGAGTGACGCCATGATCACATGGATCAAGAAGGTCGTTCTCTGGGCTTGGAATATCATCGCCACGCCGGCGGGCACGCTCGGCCTCGGCTTCCTGACGCTCGGCGGCTTCGTTGGCGGCGTGATGTTCTGGGGCGCCTTCAACACTGCGCTGGAATTGACCAACACCGAGCAGTTCTGCACCTCCTGTCACGAAATGCGCGACAACGTCTATCAGGAACTGACCCACACCATTCACTTCTCGAACCGCTCCGGTGTGCGGGCTTCCTGCCCGGACTGCCACGTACCGCATCAATGGACGGACAAGATCGCCCGCAAGATGCAGGCCTCGAAGGAGGTGTGGGGCAAGATTTTCGGCACCATCAACACGCGGCCGAAGTTTCTTGAAAAACGCCTCGAACTTGCCCAGCACGAGTGGGCGCGCCTGAAGGCGAACGACAGCCTCGAATGTCGCAACTGCCATTCCTCGACGGCAATGGACCTGCAGAAGCAGACGGAACGGGCCGCGGAGATTCACACGCGCTATCTTCTCCCCGGCAAGGCCACTTGCATCGACTGCCACAAGGGTATCGCCCATGAACTGCCCAACATGGAAGGTATCGATCCCGGCTGGAGGATGCCGCCGGAAGTCGAGGGGAAGAGTGCGGCGAATGCGACGCCGATCGGCGATTTGAGCCGTGCGATGGCCGAACTTCACGCCGAGGCATTCTGACAGCCTGGGTGGGCCCCGGTCTCGTGGGGCGCCCACCACGCGCGGGTGACGCAGGCGGGCATCCAAGCGCTACAAGTCGCTCCGACACCCGCCGTCGTAACCCTGGGAGGCCTATTGGGCTTGCTGACAGGCCTTCAGCGCCTTGAAGGCTGCATCGGTTCCGGCAAGCTTGACGACAATCGCCTTGCCCCCTTCCGGGGTAATCGTAACGGCGTTCTTCTTGGCAAGGTCGTAGATGAAGTCAGCATTGTTCACCCACACGTATGCTCCCCGATAGCCTCCGATCACCTGGCCTTCGGCTTCACCGCTGAATTTTTGCCCGTCGACGTCAAAGAGAACCGGAATTTTCTTGCCGGAGGCGACATTGGCATCGGCCTTTGTATAGAGCGCCATGTAGCCGCGCATCTTACCCTTCGCGTCGATGCCCATCTGGATCTGCGTCCCGTCGGCGTTGGCCTTCTTGATCAGGCATCCGGGGCCCATCTCGTCCTTCACGAGGATCTCCCAGCCGGCTTCCGAACCGTATTTCTTCTGGGCGATTGCCCCCGTTGCAGCCAGGGCCGAGAAGGCCAGGGCCATTCCCACGATGATCTCGCTTCTCATGGACAGGCTCCTTTCTGTTCGGCTCGTCCCGAGCCGAAGCGCACAAAAGACCTCAGTTCAGCGGGACACCGTGCGCGACCGGCCGGTGTCAATTTTCACTGTCGTCATTCTCCCGCTTCGTTCCGCATAGCCCGAGATAAACCCACCGCGACGACCACCAGGTCGTGCGGAGCACGCTGGTCAACGTAGTTCGGCGGCGCTCGGGCGCTCGCAAACGAATGCATCCCTATCCCTATTGGGACAAGCAGGTCTGAGGTTTGAGTTGTCTCCTGCCTTCACTCCCACGTTGCTCGGGCTGTCCGCGGCGCTTCATGGTTGGGCAGAACAGGGCACAATATGCCACCATCAAAGCTCAAAATCCAGCCGGAGCACCGCAAATCGAGGCTCAAGCGGTGACAGTATGGTTGCATTGCGGCGTTGGGACGCGGCGTCGCGCCACGGCAAGTTGCTGTATCGCGACACCTTTCGGGTAACGCACCGACGTCGCTCCCGCCTGGAAAATGCCGTCGGGAGGCAAGGGGAAGAGTGCCGCGAAAGCGATGGCGATCGACAATGCCACGTGTCCGGTCCGGCTGACGACATGCCGACTGTGAGCGGACGAGGGCGGGGGGTCAGTTTAATATTCTGTCCGGCGACCATCGCGGATCGTAGGTGAGGGTGACGGCCACATCGCGCACGCCGTCGACGCCTGCAGCACAGGTGCGCACCGCTTCCTGCAGGAAGGCCGCGGCCGGACAGCCCGGCGTCGTCGTCGTCATCGAGATTGACACGTTGCCCTCCCGGTCGCTGGAAACGTCGTAGATCAGGCCGAGGTCAACGACGTTTTTCCCCAGTTCGGGATCCATGACGATCGTCAGGGCTTCGCGAATGCGCTGGTCGAGGTCTACCCGTTCGATCTGTGACATCTATGACGCCTTTCCCAAGCGGATCATGATGCGATAGGTTTCGCCCTTCTCGTCGAAATTGCCGAACCACTGGTGCCCGCGCTTGGCAAGCTCCGGATAAAGCAGCAGTGGCTCGCGCGACAGCAGCGCGAAGATGACCTCGCCCGCCTGCCGGGATTCCGCTTCGGACAGGATCTGCACCAACGGTTCGGGCGGCGGCAGGTCGGTCAGGTCCAGCTCGACGACAGGATCGGGCCAGAGTTCCGGCGCGTCGGCCTCCTGGGATAGCTGCACGTCGGGCAACGCCCTGGGAACGAAACGTATCTCGAAGCCGCCTTCGATCTCGTTCACCTCATGGTCGAAACCGCGACTGTCCATGACGGCGTAAAGCGGCTGAGGTCGGAAGGGGGCCAGAAGCCTCAACCCCTGTCCTGGTTGGAGAGCGCTGACGGCGCTCATGATCGCCTGAAACGGCTCGCCGCCATTCTGCAGGATGGGCCTGACGTCAAGTTCCGCGAAGTTTTCGGTCATTGTCATCTCCAATAGGAAGAAAGAGGCGGGGCCGCGGCACGCCCGGCGGCAGGCGTATTTCGGGCGGCGCGCAGGAGAGCCGACGCGCGCGCACAAATTCGACGATAAGGCCGAGGGTTGCAAGGATCTGCAGCACCCCTGCGGCCATGAAAACCTGAAGTTCCTGGACGAACAGCGCCAGCGCCGCGACGCCCACCGTGATGATGTAGAGGCCGAACCACCATGCCGCTCGTTTCTCGTTGACGAGATCCTGGACCCGCGGCACCGCCGTCTTGCCGAGAACAGGACCGTAGTATTCCATCCAGGTCAGGAAGGGGACGATCTTGTAGAGCTGCCCGAGACCGAGGGAGGTGAGCCAGCCCATGGCCAGGACATAGACCAGCACGGAGGCGTTCTCGGCGAGTGTGCCCTCAAGGGCGAACGCCGCAAAGAGCATGGCGGACAACAGGAGAAGGGCCACGGCGGCCAAGCTTATCAGCGTGTTGAGCTCTGTCGTCTTGCGCCGCCGTTGCCGGAAGATGCTGACGACGTCGTACACGTAAAGGCCAAGCCCGATGAAGGAGACGGCTGCTGCTGCATAGAGCGCCAAGGACCTTGGCGACTCGATTCCCGTCAGCACAGTCGCGATCGTGACGAGCAGCAGTGAAATGACGCCGGCGGCAAAGACCAGGCGGGTCGTCCGGCGGTCATGTTCCGGAGAGAGCAGGAACATGGAGAGCAGGCGATAGGACACACCCATGGCCATGATTGTCATCCACCCCACCAGCCCGAAGGTCGCGTGCAACCCGATGCCCCCTATGAGAAGGTTGAGCACGTGCGCATCATCGACAAGCCCGGACAGGCCGGCGGTGAAGCACAGGCCCAGCAACACCGTCACACCCATGGCAACTAGCCCGATGACGACGAAGCGTGCAGGAGGCTCCAACGGCCGCGCCGACCAGATCGTCGCAACGAGACTTGCCGCGAGTGCCGAAAAACCGGAGGCCAGAAGGACGCCGCCGGCCGGCAGGACAAGCGGGTCGACGGACACGCGGCCGTTCAAGCCGAGAAACCCCATAAGTAATGTCAGCAGGCCGGCAACGATCAGCACCAGCGCGGGCAGCGCCAGAGAAGGCGCCTTCAGCGGTTTGGCAACGAGCACCGGAACGAACTGCAAAAGAGCGCCGGAAAACAGCAGTCCCAGCCAGCCAATCGCGATGGTATGAACGATAACCAGCGTCTCCGGCGCCTCGACAGGCAGCACGGGATAACCGAAGCCTGCTGTCAGCATGACCTCCCCGGCGAGCAGGAAGACCAGTGCGACTGCGAAATAGGACATCGTCCATCGGGACAGCGTGGCACCGGGCATTTCGTCACCTCGTCGACACAAGGTCGGTTATTGGCTCAGTGTCCGCAACTGCAGCCGCAACCCGCGCTGTGGTTGCGCTGGATTTCTACCCGCCAGACCTGCGGACCCTGCTCGAGATATTCCCACTGGAACTGTTCAGGATAACGCGTCTCGATCAGGTAGTGCAACGGACGGGGGTCGTGATCGCTCGTGACATGCATGATGCCGCCCGGCGCCAGGGCGGTCAGCACACCGAAGATCGTCGGGTGGCGATCCGGCGGGGCGATCGTCCGGACATCGATCAGCGGTATGTTTTCGGAATTTGACATGTTGCTTTCCATTGGCCTCTGTCGCGTTCGTTGGGCGACTGGACCAGCATCACCCCACCTCGAAAACCTAGCGATGCTCTGCCCGCTTCAATTTGTCGCCGGGCAAACAATAGTCAAAAACCGCCTCGCGGCATTTGCGATTCATCAAAGACGGAGGGTGGTCGCGCCCCTAGGGTCGCCCGCAGAGCCAACGAGTAGAGAAATCCGATGTCCCAAGCCATCATGGAAAAATACGGCGAGGCGAGATTGCCCCGCTACACCAGCTATCCGACCGCCCCGCATTTTGCCCCGCTGGAGGACAAATCGGTATATTCCAACTGGCTCTGCGCCATTCCGGGCGGCGAGCGGACCTCGGTCTATCTGCACATTCCCTTCTGCCGGTCGATGTGCTGGTATTGCGGCTGCCATACGACGATTACCGAACGCGATCGTCCGATCCTGGACTATCTCGACGTGCTGCACCAGGAGATCGAACTGGTGGCGAAGACGAGGGGCAGGTCCTTCTCGGTCGGCGAGATCCACTTCGGTGGTGGTACGCCGACCATCATCAAGCCGGGGGAGTTCGTCTCGCTGATGGATGCGCTGCGAAGCCGGCTCGGCTTTGCCGATCAGGTGAACACGGCCGTGGAGATCGATCCGCGGACCCTGACCGAAGAGATGGCCGCAGCACTTGGCCAATCCGGCGTGACGCGCGCAAGTCTCGGCGTACAGAGCTTCGATCCGGTCGTGCAGAAGGCGATCAACCGGATCCAGAGCGTCGAGACGACCAGCCTCGCGGTCGAAAACCTGAGGAAAGCCGGCGTTTCGGCCCTGAATTTCGACCTGATCTATGGCCTACCGTTTCAGACAGTCGAGTCCTGCGTGGCGACCGTCGAGGCTGCGGTCGGCCTGCGCCCGGATCGACTTGCCGTCTTCGGCTATGCGCATATCCCGACGTTCAAGAAGCACCAGCGCATGATCGACGAGGCAGCACTTCCCGATGCCGCGCAGCGAAGCGCGCAGGCCGAAGCGATCGCCGACGCCCTGGTTGCCGCAGGCTATGAGCGCATCGGCCTGGATCACTTTGCCCTGCCGGGTGACGAACTCGCGCTCGCCCAGCGCGATGGCCGCCTCCACCGCAATTTCCAAGGTTACACCACGGACAATTGCTCGACGCTGGTCGGACTTGGCGCCTCGTCAATCGGCAAGTACGTGCAGGGCTACATTCAGAATGAAGTGCCGCCCGGCCTTTACGCCGGTCGCGTCGCCAGCGGCGAGCTCGCCGCGGCCAAGGGGTACAGTCTGACTGCTGAGGACCGGTTCCGGGCCGAGCTGATCGAACGGGTGATGTGTGATTTTTCCGTCGACATCGCGGCGATCGCCTCTAGGCACGGTTTCGAACCGCAGGCCGTGCTCGAAGGCAACGCCGTGCTCGATGAACTCAAGAAGGACGGACTGATCTCGATCGACAACGATGTCGTTCGGGTGGAGGAGCGCTATCGCTTCATCGTTCGCTCGGTCGCCTCTGCCTTCGACGCCTACTTCGGCAAGAGCGCGCGCACCTTCAGCAAGGCCGCCTGATCCGCTTCATCCCATTACAAACCGAAAAGAAGAAGGCCCAGCAATCCGCCGATGCTGGGCCTTCAGTGCGAGGAAGTCCAAGTGGAGCCATTCTGGACTTCCTCGCGCTCACATCGCGGATCCTTGGTCCCCCTAAACCGTCAGTCCGCGATAGATCGTGGGCAACGCCACCGGCAGCTTCGAGATGTCGCTGACGAGCGCAAAGCCGTTCCGGCCGAAGAGGGTCGGAAGGTAGTTGTTGGCATCGCGGTCGACCGTGACCGCGAACACGCTGGTGCCGGCGCGACGCGCCTCCTGCACGGCTCGACGGGTGTCCTCCAGCGCGAAACGACCTTCATAGTGGTCGATGTCGTTCGGCTTGCCGTCGGTCAGCACGAGCAGCAGCTTCTTCCGGCTCGGCTGCTTTTGCAGTTCTGCGGTGGCATGCCGGACCGCCGTTCCCATGCGGGTATAGTAGCCCGGCTTCAGACCGGCGATGCGGTCCTCGATCGTGCCGTTGATCGTCTCGCCGAACCCCTTGATCGTCTCGATGCGCACCCAGGAGCGGCGCCGCGACGTGAAGGTGAGGATCGAGTGCATGCTTCCGCAAGCCGCCAACCCATGCGCCAGCACGAGCAGGGCTTCCTTTTCCACGTCGAGCACGCGGCGGTCGTCCACCCATGCGTCCGTCGACAGCGAGACGTCCACAAGGATCGTCGTCGCCAGGTCCGGCGCTACCGGCCGGCTCGCCAGGTGGATGCGGTCGCTGCCCTGGCCGCCCGCGGCAAGATCAGCGCGCGAACGGATCACGGCATCGAGATCCAATTCGGCTCCGTCCAGTTGCGCCTTGAGGAGTTCATGGCGGGGACGCAGCACCTCGAATTGCCGCCGGACCTTGCGCATAAGTGCCCGCGTCTCATCGTTGGGGGCGCTTCTCTCCCCAAGGGTCGTCGCCGGCACGGCAAGAACGTTCGTGTAATTGTCGAGGTAGCGGCCCTTGCGGTAGTCCCACTCCGGATAGCTGATCTCGGCGGCGATGGTGGATAGATCGACCATCTCTGGCGGCAGATCGAGATCGAAGCGGAACTTCGACGACGGCCGTTCCTTGCGCTGGCCGAGCTTCATCTCGTCGAGGTCGTCGGCCGCCTTGCTGTCGTTCTCCTCGCTGTCGTCCGTCGGGCGATCGACATTGACCATCTCGGCCATCGCCAGGATCTTCTCGAAGCGGTTGAGGATGAAGGGGCTGCGGTCGGAATTTCGCTCTTCGTCGCTCTGTCGCGTCGCCAGATAGCGCGCGTTGCCGGCCATTGCCGGCCCTTCCGGACCGTTCCGGCCGGTGTCTTCGGTCTTCGTCGCCGTTTCCGCGCGGACGTGGAACTCAGGCCACAGCGGCACGCCCATCATCGGCTGGTAGCCGGCCGGCGCGTGGCGGGGGAAGATCGCCGGCGGCGTGGCATCGGCAATCCCGGCGCCTTTCCGCAGCAGGCCGAGGATGCGGTTTTCCACCAGTTGCTCCACGGCGGGAAGAATGCCGCGGGTTCGTTCCTTCAGGATCGCGCTGCACAGCCGCGCATAGGTCTGTCGCAGTCCAGGCAAGGCGTCGAGAATGTTTGCGACCATTCGCTGCGCTGCTTCGATGCGTTGCAGGTCGCGGCGCAGTGGGTCCGTGCCGTCGGGTTCGTCCAGGTCCATCGCTGCCATCGCCGCGGCGAGCCAGATGTAGAGATCCCGGTTCAGTTGTTTGTCGGGAAAGTGGTCGATCACCGGTGGCAGCATGGCCGTGGAGCGGTCGCGGGTGGCGCCGGCGACCTTTTCCTCGCCGAGCCCCACCAGTTGTCGAATCCGCAGGCGGTGGCGCGAGGTTCGCGCATGCGCCGGCGTCAGCTGTACCGCCGCCTCTCCGCCGAAGCCTCGGAAGCAGGTTGGGAGAATCGGCTTCAATTCGTCAAAGGAAACCGCGTGGTCGGGGTAGCGCGGCATGCTCGCCGTCGTTCCGACGAGCCGATGCCAGAACTTGCCGACCGTTTCCTCCAGTTCGAGAAAGTCGAGCATGGCCAAGCCCTCAGTTGATGACGGCGTTGGCGACTTCGACCAGCGCGGAGCGAATGTCCGGTTCGTCGGTAAGCGGTTCGATCAGTGCGGCCAGGACCGCTTCCTTCACCTGCATCCCGCTGTCGATGAGGGCTGCGCAATAGACGAGCAGTCGCGTCGAGACGCCCTCCTCGAGATCATGGCCCTTCATCGCACGCAGCCGATGGGCAAGATCGACCAGCGGCGCGACCTTGGCGGCGTCCAGGCCGCTTTCGATCGAGACGACGGCAATTTCCTGTTCGCGCGGCAGGAAGTCGAATTCGATTGCGACGAAGCGCTGCTTCGTCGAGGGCTTCAGCGCCTTCAGGATGTTCTGGTAGCCGGGATTGTAGGACACGACGAGCATGAAGCTGCTCGGCGCCTCGAGGGTCTCGCCGGTGCGCTCCAGCGGCAGGATCCGGCGGTCGTCAGTGAGGGGGTGCAGAACGACGGCGACGTCCTTGCGCGCTTCGACGATCTCGTCGAGATAGCAGACGCCGCCATTGCGCACGGCAGTCGTCAGCGGGCCGTCGACCCAGACCGTGTCGCCGCCCTTCAAGAGATAGCGGCCGGTCAGGTCGGCTGCGGCGAGGTCGTCATGGCAGGAAACGGTCGTCAGCGACAGGCCGAGGCGGGCGGCCATGTGGCTGACAAAGCGGGTCTTGCCGCATCCCGTCGGCCCCTTCAGTAGCAGCGGCAGCTGCCGCACCAGCGCGGTTTCGAACAGAGCGCATTCGTTGCCCTTGGGTACGTAGTGCGGGATGTTTTCCTGCGAAAGCGATTGGGGAGTCTTCAGAAGGTTCATGGCGGATTTCCTTGAAAGAGAGGGGGTGAATGCGGCTCCGTCGGGTACGGAGCCGCATTCCCTCATTCGGCCGGTTGGATTGCCGAGGAGACGCGGGGATTGCGCTCCTTGCCCGGCACGAACAAGGCCCAGAGGAACATCAGCGCGGAGATCAGGACGACAACGCCCGAGCCGAGCCGGATCCAGTAGAACATGGCGAGCTGGTCCTGCACGTCCATGTAGCTTTCGCCGAGGACACGCTGCAGGTGGACCTGGAGCACGCCGGCAAAGGTCAGCGCGAAGGTCATCACCGACATGGCTGTGCACATGATCCAGAAGCTAGCCATCGACAGCCACTGGTTATACGGCGCGCGGCCGCGGATCTCGGGAACCGCATAGGCCATGATGGCAAGGTTGAGCATCACGTAGGCGCCGAAGAAGGCGAGGTGGCCGTGAGCTGCGGTGACCTGCGTGCCATGGGTGTAGTAGTTCACCGACGACAGCGTGTGCAGGAAGCCCCAGACGCCGGCACCGAAGAAGGCCATCACCGAGCAGCCGATCGACCAGAGCAGGGCGGCACGGTTCGGGTGCCTGCGACCTGCCTTCCAGGTCATGACGAAGGTGAACATGACCATGGTGAAGAACGGTGCGACTTCAAGAGTGGAGAAGAGCGAACCGATCCACTGCCAGTAGCCCGGAGCGCCGATCCAGTAGTAGTGGTGGCCGGTACCGAGGATACCCGAGAAGAGCGCCAGGCCGACGATGACGTAGAGCCACTTCTCGACGACCTCGCGGTCGACGCCGGTGAGCTTGATCATCAGGAAGGCCAGGATCGACGCCATGATCAGTTCCCATACGCCTTCGACCCAGAGATGGACGACATACCACCAGTACAGCTTGTCGAGGGCGAGGTTCATCGGGTTGTAGAAGGCGAACAGGAAGAAGATCGCCACGCCCCAGAGCCCGAAGATCAGGATGTTGGTGACCACCGTCTTGCGACCCTTCAGAACGGTCAGCGTGATGTTGTAGAGGAACATCAGTGCGACGATGACGATGCCGACCTTGATCGCGAACGGCTGCTCGAGGAACTCGCGGCCTTCGTGGATGTGGAACATGTAGCCGACGACCGCGATCGCGGCGGCGACCAGGAACAGCCAGAACTGCACGATGGCGATCTTCGGGCTGTAGAGTTCCGTCTCGGCCTCTTCGGGAAGCAGGTAGTAGGTTGCGCCCATGAAGCCCATCAGCAGCCAGACGATCAGGGCGTTGGTGTGGATCATGCGGACGATGTTGAACGGCAGCAGTTCGGAGAGCGTGTTCGGCAGCACGTAGATCGTGCCTGCGAGCACCCCGAACAGGACCTGGGCGAGAAACAGGCCGAGCGCGCCGTAGAAATACAGCATCGCGACCTTCTGGGTTTGATATTTCATGTGAAGGTTCCTTTCCCGGTCAGCCGGCGTCGTTCGGCGGCCACTTCTGCGTCTTGATGCGGCTCGTCCATTCCAGGAAGTCCGCCAGATCGTTCAGTTCCTGCTCGGTGAGATTGAATTGCGGCATCTGGCGCCGGCCCTCGATGCCTGACGGCTGTGCTGCCATCCAGCCCTTGAGGGTTTCGCGGGCGCTCTCCGGGTCGGTGTCACCGCCCCAGCGCTTCCAGACGTTGCCGAGCTCCGGCGCAAAATAGGCGCCTTCGCCGAGCAGCGTATGGCAGTTGATGCAGGAGTTTTTCTCCCAGATATGCTTGCCGCGTCCGACCGAGTCCGTGAGCGTCGACTCATCGGTGGACGTCGTACGCACGTAGTAGTGGCTATGGGCGGTGAGCCCGATGAAGATTGCGAAAAAGAAGGCCGAGCCGCCGTAGAAGACGTTTCGGGCTCCTGTCTTTGTAAGGCGTTCCGCCATTCCGAGGTCCCCTTGATTTGAGCGGCCGCATCGCCCCGATGCGCCGAGCAGTCATGCTCGCCGCAACCTCCGGGTACGACCGGACGCAAACGACCATCAGTTCCTTCGGATTTTTCCCGCCCGCTTTCTTTGCGATTTGGCAAACAAGAAAGCAGTGGGCGGAGGCGTGCCTACGGGAGGAGTTGGAGACGTATTTCGCGCTCCGGCGAGAGGCCGAAACGCGCTTTACGGACATGCCGTGGAGTGTCGACGCGGCCTTGCGGAGGCGCCGCCGCCTTCATGCGGAGTGATCGCTCAGAGCGTGTCGAGAAGGCCCGCCGCCAGCGACTTCGCCAGGATTGCGACGGTGAAAAAAACCGGCCAGGCGAGAAGCGCCGCTGCCAGTCCCGGGCGTTCGCCGCGCAGGTGCATGAAGTCCAGGATGATCAGGCGTGCCTTGAAGACCGTCAGGACGAGAATAGTGACGATGGCGGCAAGGGGCAGTGCTTCGTGCTTCCATTGCGCCGCGATCAACCCGGAAACGATGCCCATCATCAGGATCCAGTTGGTGCTGGCAAACAGCGAGACGGAGGACTTGGTTTTCATCATCGTCACCCGAAATAGATCAGAGGGAACATGACGAGCCAGACAAGATCGATGACATGCCAGACGGTCGTCAGAATCAGGACGTTGCCGCGCTCGGGTCTCCGGGCGACAAGCACGAACAGGCTGGCGACGAAGGCAACGTGCGCCAGATGGAAGCCCGTGATCATGAAGTACAGCTCGAAGAAGGTGCTGAAGGTTTCGTCGCCGGCATATTTCCATTCCGAGCTGTATTCGACGAATTTGAGGGCGACGAACAGAAAGCCCAATGCCGCGGCCAACAGTAGGCAGACGCGCTGCTGCAGCAGGCTGGCGCCTTTCCGGGCCGCGAGCGCTGCCTGCCATCCGCTTGTGAGCAGGACGATCGTGTTGATGCTGGCAATGCGTGACGACAGGTGCAACTGGGCCGCATCAAAGGTCTCGGCATGAAGGATCGACATGACGAGGTAGCCGAACAGGAGGATGCCGAAGGCGGCCAGTTCGCTCCAGACGAGCACCCAGAGCAGCAGATCGCCGCCTTCGTCGGTGGAGTCGGCCTGTGACAACGGCACCATCGTCATGTGAATCTCCCGCTCTGTTTGCGCCTTGCTTGACGCATTCCGACGGCCCGCTCTTTGCCTTTTCGCAAAGACGGAAGCAGGCAGGGCGTTAGCATTGGCAAAAATCAAGAGGTTCCTGATATGTCCGACGCCCAGGCCGGCCTGCTCGTGGCCACCCCCGTCATCGTCGCCTTCGCGATCGCCCTTCACCGGATGGGTGTGCTGCAGCGTTACAGTGCTGTCGCGGCGGTTCTGTTCTCCGTCGCGATTGCCGCGGTGCTGTTTCTGCAGCAGTAAAAAACTCGACTGCTGGATTCGGAAAATTCCGCCGTTGTTTGTTCCAGCGCAAAGATGCCCATCCGGTGCGTGCATAAACATGACTTAAATAGTCATGTTAACGGGTGGACAATCACATGCATGCATCTCGCTCCCTGACCATCGCAGGCGTTGGTCTTCTGGCCTTTTTCCATCTTCCCGCCTACGGCGCGGAGTATCCGATCGGCGAGCCGCAGCTCGTCAGCGGCATGGAGATTGCCGCGGTCTACCTCCAGCCGATCGAGATGGAACCCGCGGGGATGATGGCGCCCGCGAGCGAGACCGATATCCATCTCGAGGCCGATATCCATGCGACCGCCAACAATACGAACGGTTTCGCCGAGGGCGACTGGCTGCCGAACCTCGCCGTCGACTACCGGCTGACCAGGCTGGACGACGGGCGGCAAGCCAACGGTGTTCTCATGCCGATGGTGGCAAGCGACGGCCCGCACTACGGCGACAACGTCAAGCTGATGGGACCGGGCAAGTACCGGCTTGAATTCGTGGTCAACACGGGCGGCGAAGGCCATGGCCATTTTGGGCGCCACGTCGACAAGGAAACGGGCGTGGCACCATGGCCGCAGCCGGTCACGGTATCCTACGAGTTCGTCTTTGCCGGAACAGGCAAGAAGGGCGGCTACTAGAATGCGGCCGGTAGCGGCGCTTCTCTTCGCAGCTTCGCTTTTGACGTCGACCGGCGTTGCCCATGCAGACGGCGATCCGGTCTTCGTCATCGAGTTCAAGGACGGCGCAATCGAACCAGCCGAACTGGTCGTGCCCGCAGGTGTGCGCTTCAAGCTGGAGCTTCACAACACCGGCGCCAGCCCGGTCGAGTTCGAGAGCCTGGTACTGCGCAAGGAGAAGGTGCTCGGACCGGGCGCCTCCAGCTTCATCGTCATCCGGCGGCTCGATCCGGGCGAGTACGAGTTCTTCGACGATTTTCATCTCGACATGCCGCCAGCCAGGCTGATTGCAAGATAGGAGCCCAGGCGCATGTCCGGGAATATGATCCAGATCGTCCTCGTCGTGTGGCGCGAGAGCATCGAGGCGCTGCTCGTGGTGGGAATTCTCAGTGCCTTTCTGATGAGGCAGCCGGCAGCGGCGCGCCGAAAGGGTCTGGCCTATCTTCGCGCCGGTATCATCGCGGGCCTGCTGCTCGCGATGTTGATCGCCGGCGTCATCCTCTTCGTCGGCGAATGGCTGGACGGCGATCGCCAGGACTATTTCCAGGCGATGATGGTGTTTGTCGCTGCCGCCTTGATCGTCCAGATGGTGTTCTGGATACGTAGTCACGGGCGGCAGATGCAGCAGGCGCTCGAAAGCGGTGCCGGCAAGGCCCTGGCGGCCGCGAACGGCTGGGGGCTGCTGCTGCTTGCTGCCCTCGCGATTGCCCGCGAGGGCAGCGAGACCGCGATCTTTCTCTATGGGATCCTGGCATCCTCCGGCGAAAGCCTGGACGCCGCCGCGATCGTGGCCATTGCACTGGGCTTCGGCGCCGCGCTTGGCTGCTACCTGATCCTGCAGGCCGGCGCCCGCGCCGTGACCTGGCGCGTCTTCTTTCGGGTAAGTGAAGCGATGCTTCTGATCCTGGCTTGTTCGCTTTTGATGAGCGGTCTGGACAGGCTGATCTCGCTGGATCTCGTGTCGCCGCTCTCCGCACCCTTGTGGGATACGTCCTGGCTCATCGATGACGGACAGGGGATCGGCGGCCTGATCGCGTCGCTGACCGGTTACCGCGCCCGGCCGGAGCTGCTGCCGCTGCTGGTCTTCGCCGGCTACTGGCTGGCCGCGGTCATCCTGCTCGGTGGCGGGAAACGGTGGAGAGTGGCGGCTGCGTCATGAACATCTTCAATGCCGTTCCCTCGACCTATGCCGTCCCCAAAAAGGCCGATCCGTGGCAGCGGGTCGGCGACTGGCTGTTTCGCCACCGCACGCACATCCAGGTTTTGCAATGGATCGTGGTGGGATTCTACCTGGCACTGTTGATCGTGCCGCTCCTTTTGCCGCTTCCCGATCGCACGGCCACTATTTGGAACAATACCATCCGCTTCGCCCAGTTCATGTTCTGGGGCATCTGGTGGCCGTTCGTCATCCTCGGCACGGCCCTTGTGGGGCGCATGTGGTGCGGGCTGTTGTGCCCGGAAGGGTCGCTCTCGGAGTTTGCCAGTAGGCACGGTCGCGGCGGCGCCATTCCGAAATGGCTGCAGTGGTCCGGCTGGCCGACGGCGGCTTTCGCGCTCACCACGCTGTATGGGCAGATGACGAGCGTCTACCAGTATCCGAAGCCGGCCGCGCTCATTCTTGGCGGCTCGACTGTGGCGGCGATTGCGGTCGGCTATGCCTATGGTCGCAACAAGCGCGTCTGGTGCCGCTATCTCTGCCCGGTCGGCGGCGTTTTCGCCCTGCTTTCCAAGCTGGCCCCGCTGCATTTCCGTGTCGAACCCGTCTTATGGCGCCTGTCGCAGGAGCGGGGGGAGAAGCCTGGTGCGATCGACTGCGCGCCGCTGGTGGCGATCAAGACGATGCGCGGCGCCAGCGATTGCCACATGTGCGGTCGTTGCAGCGGCTTTCGTGGTGCCATCACGCTGGCGCGGCGCTCGCCCAGCCATGAAATTATCCATGTGGCCGGCGTGACGCCGAAGCCGGCCGAGACCGTCCTCATCCTCGCCGGGTTGATGGGGCTTGCGGTTGGCGCGTTCCACTGGAGCGCCAGCCCCTGGTTCATCGCCGCCAATCAGAGACTGGCGGAATTCCTCATCGAAGCGGGATGGGTCGCACCGCTGGAAATCACCCTGCCTTGGTGGATCCTGACGAACTATCCGGAGCGCAACGACGTGCTGACGCTCGCCGATGGCGGCTTGCTTGTCGGCTATGTCCTGGGCACGGCCGCCGCGGCGGCTGTCCTGCTTTCGGCTGCGCTGGCACTTGCTGTCCGTTGCCTCGGCCAGTGGGATGTCCGCCGCTTTCATCATCTGGCCCAGACACTGATTCCGCTGGCCGGAGCCGGTCTGTTTCTCGGGCTTTCGGCGATGACGGTGACCCAGCTGCGGTCAGACGGCGTCGTCATCCCGTACGTTGCGGAACTCCGCGCGTTTCTCCTCTGCCTCGCTGCGGCGTGGAGCGCCTATCTCGGCTGGCGCGTGGGCGGGCTCTACTGCCGGTCGGCCGTCGCCCGTATCGGCGCGATGCTATGCCTCTCGAGCGCGTGGGCAATTGCGGTCTCGGGCTGGGTGTTGTTCTTCTGGCTGTGGTAGGACGTGGTCTGGCCGTGCAGGCGTGTGCAGATCAAGAGCGGCTGCGGGCGCTCAGCACCGGGTGCGGAATTGGACGACGAAGCGCTGACAGATGCGCTGTGAGGAAGAGTGCCCAGCCGGCCATCCAGAGCAGCGCGGCAACGGGCACGGGATCAATCGCTTTTGCTGGAACCAAACCGGCTGCGATCCGCGCAGGAGCTGACAGCCACACGAGTATGAAGGCGAAGGCAAGGGTGGGTGAAAGAACAAGATACTCGCCCCGTCGCTGCATCGCTGCGCGCCCCATGATCGCAAGCATCATCGTGCCCATCGCGCCCATGGTCAGGCCGTGCAAGGCCGTGGCGACACCGATGATGTCGGGCCGGAGCAGGGCAAGCCCCACCAGCAGCAGTCCCGCCGGGAGCCAGATCCAGGCGAGGTGCAGCACGAGGAGCGCCGGATATCGAATGGTGACGGATGTCCGCCATCCGGACATCCGGGCCAAGGTCACGGCGCCGGAGCCGATGAGGCATGCGCCCGCGAGGGTATCCCGTTCCACTAACGCCAGGCAAAGCCCGGCCACCATCAACCCCGTCGCAAAGACCGACATTCGGTGGCTGTCTTGCAGGCGTTGAGGGGACTTCGTCCGTTCGAGCCAGTGGCGCGTGAAGGCCGGCACGGCGCGGCCGCCGATAGCGTTGATCAACAGCGCAAAGATCAGCACGGCAACGAGTGCCGCCCGTCCATCGCGAAAACCATTCGGCTCGGAAAGCAGCATGAAATCAGCGGCAGCCAGGCCAAAAACAGGCCCGAGAAGCCAGCCCTTTGCCCAGAGGCGGGCCGAGATCAATTGCCAAGCGAGATAGGCGCCGAGGGAGAGGAGATAGGCAAGGGTTGCCGCGACCTGGACGGTGAACGGAAGCGAGCCCGCCAGAACGAAACCGACGCGCGCAATGATCCATAGCACCGAAAGCGAGAGCGTCACGACGCCTGAGACGGTCCCCCGTCCGGTCCACGCCGGCAATGCCGTCAGCAGATAGCCGCCGACAGCGGCACCCCCCGTTCCGAACATTAGCTCATGCAAATGCCAGAGGACGGGATCCCGTCCGCTCGCGCCCGGAAACAGCCAGACCGAAGGCGCCGCCACCGCCCAAAGTCCCGAATACAGGAACAATGGGCGATACGGCGCCTGCCAGAACGGATGGACTGTCCAGCGCGTCAAGGACGGTGTCAGGCCGGCACGCCGTTGCGCTCGAAGCGTGGGAAGAGCACGCCGTCTTCCAGATGCATGTGGGTCACGAGGTCGTCGCAGAACTTGGCCACGCCCGTGTAGAGCGCGGTCCAGGACCCGCAGGCGCCCGCCGGCAGTGCCAGTCCGTGCGTGGCGTGTTCGATTTCGGCCAGCAATTTCGCCGTATCGTCATGCTCGTCGCGCATCTGGGCCAGCGGGTGATCGATCATCGGGCTGCCGCCGCGCCGCATCATCGGAAACAGCAATTGTTCCTCCCGGTGCATATGGCCATCGAGATCCTCGCGCATTGCAATCAAGGCGTCGGCGAGACCCAGCGGCGCGTTCGGATGATCGCCATGCACGCGCTCCACCTTCTGCGCCAGCGGGATCAGCCATTCGAGCTCCTCCCGGTGGACCTGGTGGTAGCGGCTGATGAGGTGATCGATCAGCGCTCCGGTTTCCTCCGGCGCATCCCGGCCCGCCGCTGTCGCCAGAGCTTCAAGCTCGGCCACCAGCGCTTCGGGCACGAGCCCGGCTTTGCTTGCGGCATCGGCCAGCGGGACATTGCCGCCGCAACAGAAATTGATGCCGGCGCGGCGAAACAGTTCGGCTGCACCGGGCAGTTCCGCTGCGAGGGCGCTCACGGTCTTGTCCAGGGAAATGTCGATCATCGGGGTGTCTCCTTCACAGAGTGACTTGGCGGTTGTCGGTGCCCTTGAACCTGCGGTCAGCGGGCGGGGCGGAAGCTCGTGATCCGAGTCGGATCGGTTTCGATGCGGCCGGCGCCGATCAGGTCCAGGCAATAGGGAATGGCGGCGAACACGGTATTGAGGCTGAGCCGGATCGAGGCAGGATTGCCGGGAAGATTGACGATCAGGGTTTTGCCTCTGATCCCGGCGGTCTGCCGCGACAGGATGGCCGTCGGCGTCTGCTGGAGGCTGGCGCGGCGCAGTTGCTCGCCAAAGCCCGGCAACTCCTTGTGGAGGACCGCAACGGTCCCCTCCGGTGTCTCGTCGCGCGGCGAGGGGCCAGTGCCGCCGGTCGTGAGAACGAGGTCGACGCTCGCCTCGTCGCAAAGCGCGGCAAGCGTCGCACTCACACTGTCGCGGCCGTCCGGAATGAGCCGCGAAACGGTCTCGAAGGGCGTGGTGATGACGGCGCGCAGCCAGGCCTCGATCTCCGGACCGCCGAGATCGGGGTATTCGCCGCGGCTTGCGCGATCGGAAACGGTGACGATGGCAATTCTGACGGTCTTTTCGGTTTCCATGGCCGGCACCTTCATCGTTGGATCAGCCTTGCCAGGGCAGGGCGACCGGCCCCGAGGGCAATGCCAAGAGATCGATGGCGCGGGCGGCAAGGTGATCGATGATCTCCTCGACCGTCTTGGGGAGGTGGTAGAAGGCAGGCACCGGCGGCATGACGATCGCGCCCATTTCCGTCACCGCGCACATGCTGCGCAGATGCCCGAGATGCAGCGGCGTTTCGCGGGCCAGCAGCACCAACCGGCGCCGTTCCTTCAACTGCACGTCCGCTGCGCGGGTCAGCAGCGTGTCGGCCCGCCCCGTGGCGATCGCCGACAGTGTCTGCATCGAGCAGGGAGCGACGATCATGCCGCGGACCGGAAAGGAGCCGCTGGCGATCGAGGCCCCGACGTCGGCAATGGGATGATGGCGATGAACGCGCGGCAGGAGATAGTCCAGTGCACCCGGTCCGTGTTCGAGATCCAGCGTACGTCGCGCGGCATCGGAGACGACGAGGTGGGTCTCGACATTGGCGATCTCGGCCAGCCGTTCGACGATGCGCACCGCAATCGCCGCGCCCGAGGCGCCGGAAATGCCGACGACGACGCGTTCGATGCTCACGGTGCGACATCTCCAAGCCCGAGCGAAGACCAGATCTGGTCAACCTTCGATGCGACGTCTGGTGACATCTTCAAGACCTGACCCCACTCGCGGTCGGTTTCTGTGCCGATCTTGGTGGTGGCGTCGAGGCCGAGCTTGCCGCCGAGCCCCGACCGCGGGGAGGCGAAATCGAGGTAGTCGATCGGCGTGTTCTCGACGACCATCAGGTCGCGGCTCGCATCGAAGCGGGTGGAAAGCGCCCAGATCACGTCCTGCCAGTTCTTCACATCGATGTCGCTGTCGACCGCGATGATCATCTTGGTGTAGTTGAACTGTGGCAGGATCGACCACAGACCCATCATGATCCGCCTGGCCTGCCCCGGATAGCGCTTGTCGATCGAGACCACCATCACGCGGTAGGAGCAGCCTTCGGGCGGCAGCCACAGGTCGCGGATCTCGGGAAACTGCCGCTTGACCAGCGGCACGAACAGCTCCGTCATCGCCTCGCCCAGCCGGGAAGGCTCGTCCGGCGGTCGGCCGGTGTAGGTGGATAGATAGATCGGGTTCTTGCGCATGGTGATCGCCGAAAGCGTCATCACCGGGAATTTCTCGACGGAATTGTAGTAGCCGGTGTGGTCCCCGTAGGGGCCTTCGTTGGCCGTGTCGCTCGCCGAAACGGTGCCTTCCAGCACGATCTCGGCGTTAGCAGGCACCGGCAGCGGAACCGTCGCCCCTTGTGCGATCTCCTGCCGCTTGCCTTTGAGCAGTCCGGCAAAATTCAGTTCGCTCATCCCGTCCGGCAGCGGCATGACGGACGAAAGGATCGTCGCGGGGTCCGCGCCGATCGCGACCGCCACCGGCATGTCGCGGCCGAGCGCCTGCCAGAGGCGATGGTGGCGCGCGCCGCCGCGGTGGGCGAGCCAGCGCATGATCAGGCGGTTCCGTCCGAGCTTCTGCATGCGGTAGATGCCGACATTGACGTCGCTCGGGTCATCCGGCGCCTGGGTGATCACCAGCGGCCACGTGACGAGCGGCGCCGGTTCGCCGGGCCAGCAGCTCTGGATCGGCAGGCGGTCGAGATCTAGTTCGCCGTCGCGCCAGATCACCTGCTGGCAGGGCGCGCGCGTTATAGACCGCGGGTGCATCGACAACGCCGCCTTCAGGTGCGGCAGCTTCTGCCAGGCGTCGCGCATCGAACGCGGCGGCTTCGGATCGCGCAGGTCGGCGAGGAGGGCGGCCAGTTGCGGCAGGCCGCCGCTGTCCAGGCCAAGTCCCCACTCGATCCGCTCCCGGGTTCCGAAAAGATTGGCGAGCAGCGGGATCGGCTGCACGTTGCCGGCGGCGTCGACCGGCTTTTCAAACAGGAGCGCCGGGCCCTCGTCGGCGAGAACGCGCCGATGGATCTCGGTAATTTCATGCACCAGCGAAACGGGACGGGAGATGCGCTTCAACCGTGCTCGGCTCTCGAGCATGGCGACGAACTCCTGGAGGCCGGAAAAGCTGCGCGGGATCGGGACATCGGCTTTCATCATTGAAGTCTTGCCGGGGAAATATTCGACCGTCTTTGCGTTTGCGCAAACTGGATCGGCGTGCCGTTCCGTAGGTTCGGCGCCGTACGTTCATTGCCGAAGGTTCGCCGCATGACACTTCCGCCCGCCTTGGTCACGCCGATCGCCGTCGCCCCGCTGTGGCTGGTCGAGCGTGTCGCAAGGACCATCTTTGCCGGGGTCCTCAGGGCTCACCCCGACCTGTTCGAGCGCCTCGGCGACTATCGGCAGATGCGCTACTGCCTTTCGCCTTCCGACCTGCCGTGGAATTTTCTCGTCGTTCCGGCGACGAGGACGCTCAACGTTTCGCGCAAGTCGCAGAAACCGGCCTCGGACGCCTGCATCGAGGGGCCGCTCGTGTTGCTGCTGGGCCTGCTCGAAGGGCGATGCGATGCCGACGCCCTGTTCTTCTCGCGTGACCTTTCCGTCACCGGCGACATGGAGGCGATGCTCGCGCTTCGCAACGCTCTCGACGACAGCGCTATCGACCTGCCGGACGAACTCGGTGCGCTGGCCGGACCATTGGCGCCGTTCGTAACAGGCACGGCCCGTTACATCCGCAAGCAGGCGCTCGAAGGAAAGGCCGCGTCATGGAACTGATCTGTCCCGCAGGCACGCCATCGGCCTTCCGCGAAGCCGTCGATGCCGGCGCCGATGCCGTCTATTGCGGCTTCCGTGATGAGACCAATGCCCGCAACTTCCCCGGACTGAACTTCAGCCGTCAGGAACTGCGCGAGTCGATCGGCTATGCGCGGAAAAAGAACGTGCAGACCTTCGTCGCCCTCAACACCTTCATGCGGGCTGGTGACGAGACGCTCTGGTACCGGGCGGCCGACGATGCTGCCGCAATGGGCGTCGACGCGCTGATCCTCGCCGACTTCGGGCTGATGGCCTATGTGGCGGAAAAATATCCCGAGCAGCGGCTGCATGTCTCCGTACAGGCTTCCGCCTCGAACAGGGACGCCATTCAATTTCTCATCGACGCCTTCGGCGCCAAGCGCGTGGTGTTGCCGCGCGTTTTGACGGTCCAGGACATCGCCCGACTGACGCGGCAGATCAACTGCGAGGTGGAAGTCTTCGCCTTCGGCGGGCTGTGCGTCATGGCGGAAGGGCGTTGTTCGCTCTCGTCCTATGCCACCGGCAAGTCGCCGAACATGAACGGCGTCTGCTCGCCCGCCAGCCATGTGAAATACCGGCAGGACGGCAAGACGCTGGTCTCCGAACTCGGCGAATATACGATCAACCGCTTCGCTCCCAACGAGGCCTCCGGCTATCCGACGCTCTGCAAGGGGCGCTTCGAGATCGGGGACACGCACGGCTATGCCTTCGAGGATCCAGTGTCGCTGGATGTCGTGGACCATATCGACGCGCTGAAGGATGCCGGGGTGGCTGCTCTGAAGATCGAGGGACGCCAGCGCGGCAAGGCCTATGTCGCCGAAGTGGTCTCGAGCCTGAAGCGCGCCCTGGCGGCGCAGCCGGCGGAGCGATCCGCGCTTGTTTCGCGTCTTCGCACGATGAGCGAGGGCCAGCGCACCACCTCGGGTGCCTACGAAAAACGCTGGCGATAGGGGACATCATAATGACTGCGTTGAAGCCGGCATTGAGCCTGGGGCCGGTCTACTATCTTTGGGACGGCCCGAAGTGGCGCGACTTCTATTTCCGGATCGCCGACGAGGCGCCCGTGGAGCATGTGATCCTCGGCGAGACCGTCTGTTCAAAGCGCCAGCATTTCACCGAGCCGCATATTTCCGAGGTTGTCGAGCGGCTCGAGGCCGCCGGTAAGACGGTCACGCTCTCGACACTTGCCATGGTCACGCTGGAGCGTGAGAGCCGGCATGTGCGCGACCTGATCCGCGACAGCGTTCATGCCATCGAGGCCAACGATCTCGCAGCCCTAGGCCTCATCAAGGGAAGGGCGCATTCGATCGGCCCGCTGGTGAACGTCTACAGCGCGGCGACAGCGAGGGTGCTCGCCGCTCGCGGTGCCGACAACATCTGCCTGCCGCCGGAACTGCCGATGAGCTCGATCGGGAACATATTGCAGTCCATGCCCGGCTTTTCCTTCGAGATCTTCGCCTTCGGGCGGATGCCGCTCGCGATTTCCGCGCGCTGCGCGCACGCCCGTTCCAAGGGGCTGACAAAAGACAACTGCCAGTTCATCTGCGGCGAGGAACCGGACGGTCTGCCGCTGCGGACCCTCGACCGCCAGTCGTTCCTGGTGCTCAACGGCGTGCAGACCATGTCGAACACCTGCGTGGTCCTGCTCGACGAGCTGTCGGCCCTTGCGGCTGCCGGGATCGCGCGGGTGCGTCTGTCGCCGCAGGACTGCGACATGGTCGCGGTTGCTCGGCTCTATCACGCCGTGCTCGACGGAAGCATGGATGGCGAGGAGGCGATTGCCAGGCTGGCGGAGGTCTATCCAGGTGCGGTCTTCTCCAACGGTTTCTATCACCAGCGGGAAGGGGCAGCATGGGTCGCAAGAGGCCGTGACGCCGCACTGGGACACAGCTGAGCGTCGACGCTCGCGGCGCGCACGTCGCCTGAAATGACTTGCGAACCGCTTTCGGGGAAACGTGGCGCATCGGACTGCGATGCTGAAGTTCGTCCTCAGATTATAGTGATGCGTTTGCTCGTCCAACCGCGGCGGTCAGTGCGGCTCGGAGCCAGCGCCACCGTCAACCGGCCGACCTGAAGCATCGGATCCGTTCCCCGCCCACTCATCCGCGCGGATTTCGCGTTCCAGCAGGTCGATGAAATGGCCCATGTCGCCGGAGGCGGTTGTCGGTGACATCAAGATGTCCAGCAAGCTGTCTCTATCGGTGCATCGCGGCTGCTGTCTCATCGGACGGTCCTCATCGTAGGCTTTGCGCCTGCGGTCTGTTCAGCCGGCGCTATCATTTTCCGTGTCGCCTTCGAGGCGCAGCATCTCCCGGAGCAGGGTCGAGCCGAGTGCGGCTTCGGATGCGATGTCGTGGAGCAGCAGGCTGGCTTCGGAGAGCTCGCCTTCGTCGGCGGCTGCAGGGTCGAAATCGCCAAGCAGATCGAGCAGCGCCGTGACCTTGTGTTTCTGGGCCCGTACGGCCTCGGAAAGACGCTTCTTCTCCCGGCGCTGCTCGAAGTGCTCAAATCCCCGGATGGCGTCGGCCACCCGATCGCGGCAGCGGCAATCCAGGGCACTGTCCAGAACAACCGTCCGCACCCGTCTTATGGCGCCCAGAACATCGTCGCGCGGGCGAGCTCCGTCGCCCTCTCCGGCATGCAGCGTAAGTTGCGGTTCCTTCATGCCTGCCCCCCGGGGCGGATGCATCGATGGTCTGCATTCTCTTGCCGGATTGCCCATCGAGATGGGCAATCCGTTCTTGTATCCTTGCCTCAGAGGCCGGCAGCGGCAATGGCGGCGTCGAGGCGCTCGCGAGCCTTCTTCGGAAGCTTACCGGTCTTGACCGCGTCGATATTTGCCGGAGCGTCGTCGACGACGACGAGCGCCACCATGCCCATGCCGACGTGCGGCGTGCATTTGACCGCATATGCGCCGGAAGTGTCGAACGTCACCTTAATCGATTCATTGACCTTGCCCTTGAACGGCGTCGCGCCGTCCGGGATCATGTCCTTGATGGACTCGGCGTTGTGGGACTTGTCGGTCGGAACGAAGGTGACCGTGTCTCCCTTGGCAATCTTGATGGAGGCCGGTTCGAAGACCATTGCCCCATCCGTGCCCTTGTTCAACATGTGGATCTCATGGTCTGCGGCGACAGCATAGCCACCGAGGGCAGCGGTCAAAAAAGCAGCGCCCGCCAAAGAACGAAGGATCATGCGCATTTTTTATACTCCTGGGTCGGAAGCCCAACCGGCTTCGTCAGGAGCAGATTACCGCAGTGCGAAAGGTAATCTTTGACATAGCGCAAACATTAACGCGCACAACCGCAGGAAAGGCTGCGTCAATCCTTCGCATGGTCAGCCAGGGCCGTGAGGCCGTTGATGTCGAGGACGATCAGCTTCTGGCGGCCGCCTTCCACAAGCCCCTTGCCTTCCCAGGCGCTGAGGATCCGCGACACGGTGTGAAGCGTGGTCCCGGTCATCTCGGCGATGTCCTGCCGCGAAATGGGAAAGTCGATCCTGACGCCCGGGCCTTCCTTCTTGCCCGCCTGTTCGGCAAGGCGGAGGACGGCGTGAGCGACGCGGCGCTCGACTTCCTGGGTCGACATTTCGCGGATGCGCGTGTGTGCCTCCTCCAGTCGCTGCCCGATCGTCTGCATGGCGGTGACGGCAAGGCGCGGATTTCGGTCGATGAACTGCGGCCACAGTTCGGTTGGCCAGCAAAGCGCGATGCTTTCAGAAACCGCCAGCGCCGTTCCGGGGTAGTCCGATCGCTGCAGCGCCTTTGCGAAGCCGAACAGGTCTCCGGGATGGACGACGCGCACGATGATCTGCTGGCCGTCCTCGGTCACCTGGGTAACCTTGAGCCGGCCGTGCAGGAGAAGGAAGAAATGCGTTGCCGCAGCACCCTGCTCGAACACCGCCTCGCCCGTGGGGACCCGGCGGGGCACCGCGTGACCCAGGAACTTGTCCAGATCCGCGTCGCTCATCCTGTCGAACAGCGCAATGGATCTGACCAGGCTCTTATCGATCTTCACGGTTTCCACTCCATCGCTGACCCGTACCGTTCTACGGTCAGAACGGACTACCTTGCAAGGGCAATAGCAGTTGGATTGGCCCCGCATTGATCTGGATCAGATGGAGAGGGGGCTGCCCCGATTTCCAGAACCGGGTCAGCCCGTCGACCTGGGGCATTACAGGTTGATGCCCCTGTTGCGCAGTGCTCCCAGCAGCGGCGCATACCATTCGGTCGATTTGACCAGTCGAAAGCCGAGGTTGTCCGGCGGCGTGCCGACGGCGCACCCACCACCCTTCGGATCGCGGACGAACGAGGTCATCGGGGCGCGATGGTTGCCCACCGTGACATAGACGCCGCAGATGTCCTCGCTGCGGATGACCGAGCCGGCCTTGTCGAGCTGGACGCGGCGATGGCAGGTGTTGGTCCATTCCCAGACGTTGCCGCCGAAGTCGGACAGGCCGTATTCGTTCTCGCCGTAGCTGCCGAGGATGCGCGGGACGGGATCCCGTTTCGAGCGTTCGGCCGCCTCGCGGCGGTAGTCCGCAAGCCAGCGGATGGCGGGGTTGGTGCCATCGTCCTCGAGCCCGAAGGCATCGTCGGGAAAGCCAGTTCCCGCCGCAAACGCCAGCTGCTGGTCGGTCGGCAGGCTCCAGAGTTCGCCGGTCCTCTCCGACAGCCACTTCGCATAGGTCTGCGCGTCGTCGTAGTTGACGCCCGTCACCGGCACGTTGCCGAGCGAGTAGGAGACGGCTTCCGGCGATTTGCAGACACCGTCGGCAACGCAGACACCGTACTCGGCCAGCGAGACCTGGTGCTTCATGATGGTCAGCGGCCGGCTTTCGATGACGGTCTGCATCGGCGCATCCGTCGCATAGGTGCCGCGGATAAATTCGCCGTCGCTGCGGTAGGTGAACGTGCGCGGTGGAATGGTGACCGTCTGCGGCGCGAACAGGGCGGCAGTCGACGGTTGAGGTGTCAAAAAGCCCGTCTGGTGCGCGATGCCGGCGGTCAGGCCGGCCAGGATGGCAACGGGAACAAGCGTTTGAAGAAACGGGTTCGATAATGCTGCGTGGAATGTTGACATCGTCGCCCCCCAGAGGCGAGAGCCGGCCGCGGTCGGCCGGACTGTCGGCAATGGCGATACAGGCCCGCTTGGCGGGCCTGTATCTGTTGTCGTCGTTATACCTGCGACGGTGCCAGGACGGCGGTCATCAGGTCGTCGTTCCAGTCCCCGGTGACGGCGAAGTGGCCGGCCGCGCCGAGCTCGAACGCCTCGATCAGGTTGTGGTTCACGTAGGCGTAGATGCCGGGCTGCTCGAAGGTGTAGAAGGCAGCGCCTGCGGTTCCACCGGGGATGAACCAGGTTTCCTGGTCGCGGTCCGGCACGTTGTTGAACTTGCCGGTCTGCCAGACGTAGTCACCGTGTCCGCCGATCAGGTGCGGGCGGGTGTCGCGGTTGGCCTGCGAATGGACGATCAGGACCTTCTCGCCGACTGCCGCCTTGAGCGCATTCTCGCCGGTCAAGGCACCGACGGCACCGTTGAAGACCACGTGGCTCGGGGTCAGCGTGCGCATCACTGCGAGCGTGTCGGCATATGCGTCGCCAGCGGTTTCGTACTTCTTGTAGTTACCCTTCTCGTCCTTCGGCACGTAGAAGTCCTGTTCGCCGACATAGTAGACTTTGTCGTAGACCAGTTCCTTGCCGTGGCCGTCGGTCAGGCCTTCGCGCGGCAACACCATGATCGCGCCGTTCATGCCCGAGGTAACGTGCCAGGGAACCATGCCGGGAGGTGCGCAGTGGTAGACGAAGACGCCGGCCTTAGTGGCCTTGAAGCGCAGGATTGCCTTCTCGCCTGGGTTGACGATCGTCAGCGCACCGCCGCCGAGGGCACCCGTTGCCGAGTGGAAGTCGATGTTGTGCTGCAGAGTGTTGGTTTCCGGGTTGATCAGCGTCAGTTCGACATAGTCGTTCTGGTGCACGACCATCAGCGGACCGGGCACCGAGCCGTCGAAGGTCATCGCATGCACTTCGGTGCCGGCGTCGTCGAGGATCAACTTCTTCTCTTCGATCGTCATGGTGAACTCGACGATCTTCGGACCACCCTCGGCCTTCTGGGTGTGCTCGTGGACAAACGGAGGCTTGACGAGTTCAACCTTTACGCGTGGGAGGTGCGAGAGATCGGTCGGGTTCATCTTGGCGGGTGCCTCTTCGGCCTGCGCGAAAGTCGCAGTCACAATCGGTGCCACAGCGCTTGCAATCGCGGCTCCAGCCAGCATTGTGCGTCTGGTTACCTGGAATTGGTCGGTCATTTGTCTTCTCCTTGGACAAGACCGGAGCTATCCCCGATCTGTTGGAGAGGAATTTACGCCACTCGCCATGGTGGTCTTTGATCCATCACAAACTTTCGCAGTTCCTTTCCTTGCGAGTTGTCAACGAGCCGCGAAACCCTTTGCTTAAATTTGGGCCGAACAAGAGGAGCGATCCAATGACGGTGACGTCGCAATCGAAGAGGGCCGGAGGCATTCCCCGGGGGCTCTCGCAAACGGGCCCGGTGCTTTTTTCCTATGGCTTCCGGCCGTTCTTTCTCGGCGGGGCGCTGTGGGCCTTCGCTGCGATGGCACTCTGGATTGCGGCCCTTTCCGGGCTCGATTTTGCCTGGAAATACGGCGTTTCTCACTGGCATGCGCACGAAATGTTGTTCGGCTACGCCTCGGCCGTCCTTGCCGGATTTCTGCTGACGTCCGTGCCGAACTGGACGGGCCGCCTGCCGGTTTCGGGGTGGCCGCTGTTGTTGCTGTTTCTGCTCTGGTTGGCGGGGCGGCTGGCGCTTGTTGCCTCGGACACGATCGGCGTCGGCGTCGCGGTCGCAGTCGACCTGCTCTTCCTGCCCGCCATGCTTCTCATCTGCCTGCGCGAAGTTGTCGCAGGCCGCAAGTGGAACGATCTGAAGGTGATTGCCGCGCTGCTGGCGCTCTCTCTCGCCAATGCCGGTTTTCACTATGAGGTGCTCGCCGGCGGGCAGCCTGAGCGGGCCCATCGGCTTGCGATCACGGCTTATGTCGGCCTGATCATGATCGTCGGCGGACGGATCGTCCCGAGTTTTACGCGCAACTGGATCAATCGAAGCGGCCGGAAGGATTTTCCGGCGCCCTACAGCAGCTTCGACACCGCTGCCATCATGGCCGGCGTCGTCGGGCTTGGTTTGTGGGTGGCGCTGCCCGAAAGCATCCTGACTGCGGCGGGCGCGGTGATAGCCGCCGCCTTCCATTTTGTCCGGCTTTATCGCTGGCGTGGCTGGACGACATTCTCGGAAATGCTGGTCGCGATCCTGCACGTCGCCTATCTGTTCGTGCCGCTCGGCTTCATCGCGATCAGCATGGCGGCGATCGGCATCATCGACCCGAAGTCCGCTCTGCATGTGGTGACGATCGGCACGGTCGCCTTGATGATGCTCGCCGTAACGACGCGCGCGACCCGCAGTCATACCGGCCGGAACCCCGCGGCCTCGCGCATGACGACGCTTTCCTATGCGGCGATCGTGCTATGTGCGCTGGCGCGCCCGGTGGCAGGCTTTCTTCCCGATCATGCACCGGCGATCTACGGCCTGTCCGGTGCCCTGTGGTTGATGGCGTTCGGGCTGTTTCTTATCGAATACGGTCCGATGCTGGCACGCACGCGCCGGCAGATCCGAGCGGCATGACCTCAGGCGCGGCTACCGCTTCTTGACGTAAATACCCGCTTCCTCGGCCGCCCTGATGAAGGCTGCTCGGGCGATCTGCCTCGGAGCCCCGCTCCTGAGCACGGCGCGGAAGACCCGCTTGGCTTCGCCGTAGGCAATCCCTTGTTTGTTGGGCCACAGCTTCAGGCATTCCGAAGCTTCAAGAGTGCTTCGCACTTTTTGGAGCCGACCGGGACCGTTCAACTCCAATTCCACGGATTTTGTCCAGTACATTGGATCCATTGTGGCACTCCTCCGATCCCTCCTGGGGAAAGAAACGGGCCAGGACAAGCAGTGTTCCATGCTATCCAAGCGTCGGGGATTGCAGGCACAGTCCCCGGAAGGTCGCTCGAAGCCAGCGCACAGGCCGTCCAGATCTAATTTACAAGCATACTATTGTGGTTGCTCCTGTCTATGGGGCGGTACCAGCGTTTCATCGCCCGGCGACATTTCCAGTCGACGGTTATGGAACAGCACCACGCTGAGCACGATAGCGGCCAAGACGCACAACAGGAACACGAAGGAAAGGCCGGACTTGTCCATGACGCATTCTAGCACCGGCGCGACACGCCTGCCGAGTGTTTGCTTCTAGTGCGTCAAAACAGGTGGTCGCTTCTTTCGAGTGCGATACTCGTGGTCAGATAGCCGACGGCAAAGGGTATGAAACTCCACAGTTGCAGGCAGAGACCGACGGTATTGATGCCGCGACCGTGACCGAAGCCAACCGGGTCAAGATATATCAGGGCGAATTGTGTGGCCGCGCCGATTGCGAAGCCGATCGCCATTCGGACCGCCACTTTGAAAGCCAAGGTGTCCATTGCCGTTCCTCCTGCCGGCACGAACTGTGCTTTCGATCAAATGTTCCTCGCTGCTTTGCGACAAACGCGGGAGGGCGTTAGCACATTGGCCGGGCCCGATTGGGGGAACGTCCTCCAACGTGTCATAAGGACGGTCAGCAGCCACGGTCGCCACATATTCGCCTAAAAAAACGGTCAATATAAATCCGGTATCGGGTAGATACTGTTTCCTCCTGTTGAGTAACGCATGGATAGATCGGAGTTCTTCCGGTCGGTGTTGCCGATCTTAACGATCCAGCGGCGACAGCGGACCTATACGCTCCGGTCTGACTGATGGGAGAATCTCATGGCACGGCTAGGTCTCATAGCAGTGGCAGCGCTTTCGCTTGCCACTTCACTTCCCCTTATCTGCGCAACGACTGCCCCGGCCGCCGCACAATCATTGAGCGGGGGCGACGACGGCGGCGATATCAGCGCCAGCGACGTACGTGAGTTTTTGAGGGATGCGCTTCGCGCCCGCCAGGATCGGCGCGACGTGCTCCGAGATTTGCTCGCCGAACGGCGTGACCGTCGTGATGAGCTCATGGACCTGATCGGAGACGGCGGCGACACGATGGGAGACCGCGGCGATCGACGCGAGCGGCTTCGCGATCTCCTCGCCGACCGACGGGACCGCCGGGATGATCTGATGGATCTGATGGGGGACCGTGGCGACCGGCGCGAACGGCTCATGGACCTCATCTCCGCACGGCAGGACCGCCGGGATGAGCTCATGGATCTGATCGGACAGCGCGGCCGGCTTGGAGGAGACCGCGGCGATCTGCGGCAACGCCTGCTGGAGCGTCTTGCGGCAGGCGACGACGAAAACTGCGTCTTCATTTCGCGCAGCTTGCGGGCCGAAAACGGCGACTGGCTGGCCTTCGTTCGCAGGCGGGTCTGCCGGGACTAAGGCGCGTCGCGACTGTTCGCTCGCACGCTGTAGGTCATTGCGCATGTCTTTGTCCCGAAACCGGTTCCCCTTTCGGGAGACAAGGCCGGATGACGCTTCGACTGCGCGTATGATCGAGCTTGGTGATGAGCGCGATCTTTCCGAGACCCGTGGCGGCGAGGGCGAGCATGCGCTTCCCGCCGGCGACGTGCCCGCAAATGGAAGGTCTATTGGGTTCCAGTTCGCCTTCGCAACGGGATGCACACAACGGGATGCACGAGGCCGGCTGGGGTATTCCTGCCGGCCAACTGAACACGAAGCCAGGAGAACACGAAGCCAGGAGAGGTCAAATGAACAGGATTCTTTTCATAGCGGCAGGCCTCCTGCTGTTGTCGTTCCCAGCCTTGGGTCAGACCGCGTCCGGCTCAGGCTCCGGCGACCGGGGCGCGATCCAGGATCGCGAAATCGAAGACCTCTTGCGCAGCATCACGGACGAGGTCTCCGGCGGAGGTGGCCCGCGGCGCGGCGCGGCCTTTGTGCTCCGCAGCGGCGATGCGACGGTAGCTGTCCGCTGCGACCCGCGGGAAACGATGAAAGACTGTGTGGACCTGACCGCGGCGCTGCTGGAAAAGGCTCGCTCTGCGATGCCACCGGGCGGCGGTGCCGCCGGAACCGCACCTCCGCGGCCATAACCTGCCGCAGACGGATGCCATCGTCATCGCCGAGCCTTGTCGACAGCAACCGGTCGCTGCCGCAGGACGGTAAAACTCTGCCTGCGTCGGCGACTTGATCGTCCGAGAGCATCGGGCTCGGCGGTCCAGTTAGAAGAGCTGTTTCATCCCGTTTAGCCGATCCGGAAAGCGGCCGCGCAGTCATCGTTGCGGCTTGCGAAGCTGCAAACCAGTGCCTGCCGATCCGCTCTCGAAGCTCAACCGTCGCGACACGTTCGAGATTGCCAAGGTTTCCGCCACCTACCGCACGGTGGGCTTGTAGCAGCGGATTGCAGCAAAATGCCATCATCCGCCGACGTTGGCGTGGGGCATTTCGACGATCCAATGAGGTAGAAAGAGAATTGGCTGGGGAACCTGGATTCGAACCAGGACTAACGGAGTCAGAGTCCGTGGGTCTACCGTTAACCTATTCCCCACCAGCTGGCTTCGACCAAGGTGGCCGGCGCCTGTGAGGCGGGCTTATAACCAAAAGCCTCGCGGATGCAAATAGGGTTCTCGATTTTTTTTGTGGGACATCCAAGCCCGTCATTCTTGACCTGCGCGCGATTGGTTCCCCGCGCTCGATGGATCGGTCGTTGTGGCCACGAAAGCATGGGATTTTGCCGACGCACAAAAGCAATTGTCCAAAACGGTCCGCGCTGGTAAGGTCGCGGCAACGAAAAATCGAGAGAGCGCCTGCTGCAGCTCGTCAGGGCTTTGCGCGGCGCGATAGGCAGACACGTGAACGACCCCGACCACGGCCAAAGGCCGTCCGTTTCCGGGGGGCAGGCCACGGGTGGACCGGCAAGACCGAAGCGGTCGCGCCGCCGCAAGGGAAAGGCAAAACGGGCCCAAGGTCCGTCTGGCGGTTCCCTTTCCCCGGGCAACGATTCCAGCCACAGCGGCCTGGAAACTCGCCCCCAATCCGTCACCAAAGACGGCGATGCCGTCCGCAAGCGCAAACGTCGGCGCCGCGGCAAGGGTGGCGGCCAAGCCAACACGCCGGCACCGGCCGAGGCCGGGTCTCCCGCGCCAGCCGTTTCGGAGCGGTCCGGGCAGGGCCATTCGAGCCGCCCGCCCCATCACCAGCGCGGCCTGCAGGGCCGCCCGTTGAAGAGTTCGGAGCGGCCGCCCGAGGTTGTCGGGCCGTCGCTGAAGTCCGTACCGTCGTCGATTGCGCGCCAGCCGGTGCCGCCAACAGCCGGCCGCAACGGAGGCCAGCCTTCGACGGTCAGCGGAACGCGCGGCGAGCCGAACGACACGTCGCTCTATGCCGCGCTCGATCTCGGCACGAACAATTGCCGGCTGCTGATCGCGCAGCCCACCCGTCCCGGGCAGTTCCGCGTCGTCGACGCCTTCTCGCGAATCGTGCGGCTCGGCGAGGGGCTCGCCGCAAGTGGCCGCCTTTCGGACGAGGCGATGGACCGATCGGTCGAGGCGCTGAAGATCTGCGCGGGCAAGCTGAAGAGCCGCAACATCCGCCGCAGCCGGCTGATCGCCACCGAGGCCTGCCGGCGGGCGGAGAACGGCGAGGCCTTTCTCAATCGCGTCCGGTCGGAGACCGGCCTGGAGCTTGAGATCATCAACCGGGAGACAGAGGCGCGGCTTGCCGTTTCCGGCTGCTCCTCGCTGGTCGGGCGCGAGGCGAAGTCGGTCGTCCTGTTCGATATCGGCGGCGGCTCGTCAGAAATCGCCGTGATCCGCATCGGCGAAAATCGTTCCAGCCGGCTTGCCAATCACATCACGCACTGGACATCGCTTCCGGTCGGCGTCGTGACGCTGTCGGAACGCCATGGCGGCCGCGACGTCACGCCCGAGAGCTTTGCGGCCATGGTCAGGGAAGTCGAGGCGATGCTTGCCGATTTCGACTGCGCGGCGCACGGCGCCCATGCACCTGAGGACTTCCATCTGATCGGAACGTCCGGGACCGTCACCACGCTCGCAGGCGTGCATCTCGACCTTCCGCGCTACGACCGGCGCCAGGTGGACGGCGTGTGGCTCTCCGATGCGGAGGTGACCGCCATGCAGGCGCGGCTGCTGTCGTGGGATTTCTCCGCGCGGGCCGCCAACCCGTGCATCGGTCCGGACCGGGCCGATCTGGTTCTGGCCGGCTGCGCCATTCTCGAGGCCATCCGCAACCGCTGGCCCTCGACCCGCATGCGCGTCGCCGACCGCGGCCTGCGCGAGGGCCTTTTGACCGACATGATGGCCGATGACGGGGTCTGGCGACGCGGCCGCCATCGCCGGCCGAACCGCGGCCAATCCGGCCGATCGGAAGGACGAGAAAAATGACCAAGCCCCCTGTCGGCGGCAATCGCTCCGGCCGCAAGCTCGGCCAGAAGGTGAAGAAGGGCAAGCTCAAGGCGTCCTCGCGGCGCTGGATCGAGCGTCACATCAACGACCCGTACGTGCAGCGCGCGCGGCTCGAGGGCTATCGCGCGCGCGCCGCTTTCAAGCTTCTGGAAATCGACGAGAAACACAAGATCCTCGAAGGCGCCAGGCGCATCATTGACCTGGGGGCCGCGCCGGGAAGCTGGTCGCAGATCGCCGCCAAGGTGACGAATTCGACCGACGCGGATCCCCGCGTCGCGGCCATTGATTTTCTCGAGGTGGATCCGCTGCCGGGCGTGAAGATCCTGCAGATGGATTTCCTTGATCCGGAGGCGCCCGAGAAGCTGAAGGAGGCGATCGGCGGCACGCCCGACCTCGTCCTCTCCGACATGGCAGCACCGACCACCGGCCATCGCCAGACCGACCATCTGCGCACCATGCACCTGTGCGAGGTCGCCGCGTACTTCGCCGTCGAGGTGCTGGCCGAGGGCGGCCACTTCCTGGCGAAGACGTTCCAGGGCGGCACCGAGCGCGACCTCCTCAACATGCTCAAGCAGAACTTCCGGCAGGTTATTCATGTCAAACCGGCGGCCTCGCGCGCCGAATCGGTCGAGATGTTCCTGCTCGCCAAGGGCTTCAAGGGACGCGGCAAATCGGTGGCCGGGGCGGAAGCCGAGGCGGGCGAGGAAGCCTGATGCTGCTCTATGTGACCGTCGGCACGAACGACCTCGAACGGGCCGGCAGGTTCTATGACGCGATCCTGCCGCTGCTCGGCTATCGTCGCCAGAAGCAGGCCGGGGGCGAGATCGGGTACGGTGCGGACGAGGACGTGCGCTGCCGTTTCTGGGTGGTCGAACCGTTCAACCGCGAACCGGCGACGTTCGGCAATGGGGTGACGGTCGCCCTCGACGCACCAAGCCGGGCTGCGGTGGACGCATTCCACGCCGCCGCACTGGCAAACGGTGGAACGGACGAGGGTGCGCCGGGCATCCGGCCGTACCATGCCGATTTTTATGCCGCCTTCGTGCGCGATCTCGACGGCAACAAGCTGTCGATCGTTTGCGAGCGCCCCGAGTAATGTCGTCTACTTAATCGCCACGGTCTCTTCCTTCGTCGCGATCCGGTGGCCGGAGACCGAGGCGCCGGCATTGCGTGCCATGGTCAGGAACGGCACGAGGGCGATGAGTGTCAGCGCTGCGATGATCATGAAAGCGATATGGAAGTCGCGCAGTTGGAGCTGCGTGCCCGTCAGCATCGTCTCGACCTCCAGGATCGTCCCGGCGATCGCAACACCGAGCGCCAGGCTCATCTGCTGCAACACCGCGCTCATCGAGGTCGCCTTGCTGGCGTCTCTGTCGGCAATGTCTGCAAACGACAAGGCGTTGACGCTGGTGAAGAAGAACGAGCGCGCGAAGCCGGCCAGGAGCAGCACGAAGGAGATCAGCGCTACGGATGTGTCCGGCGTAAAGAGGCTGTTGACGGCTGTGAGCACGGCGCCGGCGATGGTGGCGACGATCAGCGTCGTGCGGAAACCGGCGAAGGTCAGCACCCGCTTGGCGAGGAATTTCGTCGTAATGGCGCCGACCGCGCCGGTGAAGGTGATAAGCCCGGACTGGAACGGCGAAAGGCCGAAGCCGACCTGCAGCATCAGCGGCATCAGGAAGGGGATCGCGCCAACCGAGAGCCGAAACAGCGTCCCGCCGATCGCAGCAGCCCGAAACGCGCCGTCCCGGAAGAGGGCCAAATCCAGGAGCGGCGCCGGGTGACGCCTGGCATGGCGCACATAGAGCCAGCCGGAGAGGAGCCCGACTGTCGTCGCGGCGAGACCGATCTCCGGCGGAAGCGCCGGCAGGCTGATCACCGAGAGACCGAACATCGTCCCGCCCGCGGCGACGGCGCCAAGCAAAAAGCCCTTGATGTCCAGTGGCGCAGGCGGGGCTGACTGGATGTCCGGCAGGTAAATACCGGACAACACATATCCGACGATGCCGACCGGTACGTTGATGAGAAAGATCCAGTGCCAGGCGAAATAGGTGGTGATGAAGCCACCGAGCGGCGGTCCGGCGAGCGGGCCGACGAGGGCCGGGATCGTCAGCATCGCCATGGCCGAGACGAGTTCGCTGCGCGAGGTGCTGCGCACGAGCACCAGGCGTGCCACCGGCGTCATCATTGCCCCGCCCATGCCCTGGATGAAGCGCGAGACGACAAAGGCAACCAGGCTGTTCGACACCGCGCAAAGAATGGACCCGAAAATAAAGACGAGAATCGCCAGCCGGAAGATGCGCTTGGCGCCGAAGCGATCCGCCATCCATCCGGAGAGGGGAATAAAGATCGCCAGTGATACCATGTAGGCCGTCAACGCCAGCTTCAGCGTGATCGGCCCGACACCGAGATCATGCGCGATTGCCGGAAGCGAGGTGGCGATGACCGTCGAATCCATCTGCTCCATGAAAAGCGCGACGGCAAGGATGAGAGGGACGATACGGTTCATGCGATACGCCGCGGATCGATTTGGGGAGAAGGTGCGGTCAAAGCGAAAGGGTCTCGGTACATCGCCGCCCGTCAGTCGTCAGCCTTTTGCGCCTGCTTCGAGCCTCTGTCAAACTGAACTCGGGCATTTTGCTATTTCCAATCCGTCATGAACGTGTTACGAGCCCTCGCCAACTTCCAAGACTTATCTTGCAAGCGACCAGGTGGACCGTTCCCAAGCGTTCCCTTGGCCCGCAGCCTATTACACCGAAGGGATTGGCCATGGCACGCATCGTAGAAACCGCAACCGGACTGGAAGCACTCACCTTCGACGACGTGCTGCTGCAGCCGGGTCACTCGGAGGTCATGCCGGGTCAGACGAACATCGCCACCCGCATCGCCAGGGATTTCGACCTCAACCTGCCGATCCTCTCGTCGGCGATGGACACGGTCACCGAGGCGCGGCTGGCGATCGCCATGGCCCAGGCCGGCGGCCTCGGCGTGATTCACCGCAATCTCACTCCGATCGAGCAGGCGGAGGAGGTCCGGCAGGTCAAGAAGTTCGAAAGCGGCATGGTGGTCAATCCCGTGACGATTGGTCCGGACGCCACGCTCGCCGATGCGCTGTCGCTGATGAAGGCGCACGGCATTTCCGGCATCCCGGTGGTCGAGAACGGCACCAAGGGTGTCGCCGGCCGCCTCGTCGGCATCCTGACGAACCGCGATGTCCGCTTCGCCTCGGATCAGAAGCAGAAGATCTACGAGCTGATGACGCGGGAGAACCTCGTCACGGTCAAGGAGAATGTCGAGCAGCAGGAAGCCAAGCGTCTCCTACACAAGCATCGCATTGAAAAGCTTCTTGTCGTCGATGCCGACGGGCGCTGCGTCGGCCTGATCACGGTCAAGGACATGGAGAAGTCGCAGCTCAACCCGAACGCCTCGAAGGACGCGCAGGGCCGCCTTCGCGCCGCCGCGGCGATCTCGGTCGGCGACGATGGCCTCGAACGGGCTGAGCGGCTGATCGACGCCGGCGTCGACCTTCTGGTGGTCGATACGGCGCACGGCCATTCGCAGCGTGTTCTCGATGCCGTGTCACAGGTCAAGAAGCTCTCCAACGCCGTCCGCATCATGGCCGGCAACGTCGCGACCGTCGACGGTACGAAGGCGCTGATCGACGCGGGCGCGGACGCGGTCAAGGTCGGCATCGGCCCGGGCTCGATCTGCACGACCCGCATTGTCGCCGGCGTCGGCGTTCCGCAGCTCGCCGCGATCATGGCGGCGGTCGCTGCTGCGCGCGATGCCGATGTTCCGGTCATCGCCGACGGTGGCATCAAGTTCTCCGGCGACCTTGCCAAGGCGATCGCCGCGGGCGCCTCTGCCTGCATGGTCGGTTCGCTTCTCGCCGGCACGGATGAGAGCCCGGGCGAGGTGTTCCTCTACCAGGGCCGCTCGTTCAAGGCCTATCGCGGCATGGGGTCGGTCGGCGCGATGGCGCGCGGCTCGGCCGACCGCTACTTCCAGGCCGAGGTGCGCGACACGCTGAAGCTCGTGCCGGAAGGCGTCGAAGGCCAGGTGCCCTACAAGGGCCCGGTCTCGGGCGTCCTGCACCAGCTCGCCGGTGGCCTGAAGGCGTCGATGGGCTATGTCGGCGGCCGCGACATCAAGGACTTCCAGGAGAAGGCGACGTTCGTGCGCATTTCCGGCGCGGGCCTGCGCGAAAGCCACGCCCACGACGTCACGATCACCCGCGAAAGCCCGAACTATCCGGGCGCCATGGGCTGAGCAGTCCACGGTTGATTTAAACGCAAAGCGGCGGTCGTCGATCACATCGGCGGCCGCCGTTTCATTCTATACCACCGGCGTAAGTCGGTTGACCTCGGTCAACTTCCAATTCGTCCGCATTGCTCATAATCTTTCACGCGCGCCCGGTGTGGCGGCTCATGCCACCCGGCCGCACCAGAAAACACGTCGTCACTATTGGAACCTGCCTGCGCTTCTTCCGGTTGCCGGGACAAGCGTGCAAGCCCAAGGAGACCTGCAATGGCAAAGACGATGAAGGCCGCGATCGTGCGGGAGTTCGGCAAGCCGCTGACGATCGAAGAGGTGGATATTCCCGAACCGGGGCCGGATCAGATCCTCGTCAAGTATGAGGCGACCGGCGTTTGCCACACCGATCTGCATGCGGCCAACGGCGATTGGCCCGTCAAGCCGAAGCCGCCGTTCATACCCGGTCATGAGGGCGTGGGTTTCGTCGCCAAGCTCGGCTCAAAGGTCAAGCGCATCAAGGAAGGCGACCGCGTCGGTGTGCCCTGGCTGCATACGGCCTGCCGCAGCTGTAGCTATTGCAACACCGGCTGGGAGACGCTCTGCGCCGAGCAGCAGAACACCGGCTATTCCGTCAACGGCACCTTTGCGCAGTATGGTCTTGCCGATCCGGCCTTTGTCGGCCGCTTGCCTGACAATCTTGAATTCGGTCCCGCCGCCCCCGTCCTCTGCGCCGGCGTCACCGTGTATAAGGGACTGAAGGAAACCGAGGTCAAGCCCGGAGAGTGGGTGGTCGTCTCCGGGATCGGCGGGCTCGGTCACATGGCCGTGCAGTATGCAAAGGCTATGGGCATGAATGTCGTGGCCTCCGACATCTTCGAGGACAAGCTGGCGCTGGCCGAAAAGCTCGGTGCCGACATGATTGTCGATGCGCGCAAGGCAGATGCGATCGAGAAGGTCCAGAAGCAGATCGGCGGCGCGCACGGTGCGCTGGTCACGGCGGTGTCGCCTAAGGCCATGGAACAGGCCTACGGCTTCCTGCGCTCCAAGGGGACGATGTCGCTCGTCGGTCTGCCGCCGGGCTTCATCTCGCTTCCCGTGTTCGACACCGTCTTGAAGCGCATCACCGTGCGCGGCTCCATCGTCGGCACCCGGCAGGATTTGGAGGAATCGCTTGAATTTGCCGGCGACGGCAAGGTCGCCGCGCATTTCTCCTGGGACAGGATCGAAAACATCAACGACATCTTCAAGCGCATGGAAGCCGGGAAGATCGACGGCCGCATCGTGCTCGACTTGAACGGCTGACCGCGCCGGTGGGGCCGGCGCGCGCGGTGGATCACGCAACCGTGAGGAGGTGTTGCTCGGACATTGTTCCGCGTTGGCATATTCTTTCGCGCGAGCGCCCAACCGAGGGGCGCAAGGAAACGCGGGAGAAGACATCATGGAGCGGACGCCGAAGATTACGCAGGCGATGATCGACGCCTATGACGAGTACACCCACCTGTCTCTCGACCGCCGCCGCTTCATGGCGCGGCTGACGGCGCTTGCCGGGTCTGCCGCGGGAGCTGCCGCCATCGCGCCGCTGCTTGCCGCCAACAGTGCCAGCGCCCAGATGGTCGCGGAAGGCGACAGCCGGCTGACGACGGAGGAGGTGTCCTTCGCCGCGCCGAAGGGCCAGATGAAGGGCTATATTGCCTGGCCGAAGGACGCGCAGGGTCAGCTTGGTGGTGTCGTCGTCATCCACGAGAACCGCGGCCTCAACCCGCATATCCGCGACGTGGCGCGCCGCATGGCGCTGGAAGGGTTCGTGGCGCTGGCACCCGATTTCCTGTCGCCAGACGGTGGCACGCCGGCCGACGAGGACAAGGCGCGCGAGATGATCGGCAATCTCGATCGCGAGGCTACCGTCGACAATGCCGTGGCGACGGTCTCCTATCTTTCCAAGCTCGACCGGGTGAACGGCAAGGTCGGCGCCGTCGGCTTCTGCTGGGGCGGGGGACTGGTCAACCAGCTGGCGGTCGCCGACCCGAACCTGAACGCCGCCGTCGCCTACTACGGCGCGCAACCGCCGGCCGAAGCCGTGCCGAACATCAAGGCGGCAGTAATGCTGCACTACGCCGGGCTTGACCAGCGGATCAATGCCGGTATCGATGCCTACAGGAAGGCGCTCGAGGACAATGGCAAGACCTTCGAGATCTTCATCTACGACGGCGTCAACCATGCCTTCAACAACGATACCTCCGCCGCCCGCTACGATAAGGCGGCCGCGGAGCTTGCATGGAAGCGGACGGTCGAATTTCTCAAGAAGAATCTGGCCTGACGAGCAGACGTACCGCGCCTTTCTGCGCAGCCGAGGACAAGTTGGACAGGTCTGTCTTGACGGCAGGGGCAGCCGCATTGCTGGCCCCGACCTCACCACCCCGGCATCAGGTGCCCGGGCCGCAGCCGCTGCAGCCGCGGGAACTGCTTGACGTCGGCCTCCGGCAGGTCGTCGTTGACGGCGAGCGGCGAGATGTTGTCGAGGCAGGCGGTGATGTGGCTGGTGATCGCATTCATCAGTGACGGCGACAGCCCCGGCCGCTTCATGATGCCGATTTGTACGGGCGCGAGCGGCGGGAAGCCGTCCGCCTGGGTCAGCACCTTCATGCCCGGTCTCAGCGCCGACTCCGGCAGGACCGAAACCGCCATGCCGGCCATCACGGCGGCGGCGACGACGGTCGAGGACCAACTCGTGAACAGCACCTGGTAGTCCCGGCCGACGGAATCGAGCGCGGCACAGGCGACCTGCCGCCACTGGCAGTCGCGCCGGCCGACCGCAAGCGGCACTGGCGCGTTTTCCGGCAGCGGATGATTGGCCGACATGACCCAGCAGAGCGGTTCGGTCCGGACGACGTCGGACTGGCGCTGGCGCGGGTTGTGTGTGACGAGCGCGATGTCGAGTTCGCCCTTGCCCATCTTCTCGGCGAGATCGACCGAGGGTTCGCAGACGATATAGAGCTCCACATTCGGATGCGTCTTGGCGAACCGCATGATGATCTCGGGCATGTAGCGGTCGGCATAGTCGTCGGGCGTTCCGATCCGCAACGTGCCTTCGAGGCGGTTGTCGTCGAAGGCAGCGATCGCCTCGTTGTTCAGCCGGATCATCCGCCGGGCGAAATTCAAGAGCCGCTCGCCTTCCGCCGTCAGCCGGTTGCCGCGCCCGTCCTTCATGAACAGCTGCTTGCCAATGCGTTCTTCGAGGCGTCGCATCTGCATCGAAACGGCGGACTGGGTCTTGAAAACCCTCTCAGCAGCCCTGGTGAAGGAGCCGGTGTCGGCGATTGCGACGAAAGTCTGGAGCTGATCGATGTCTAGCGGGGCGGACATGGCGACATTCCATAAGAGGGTTTGATTGATACTATTAAAAACATTCGTTGGACTGATCAATGTCTATCTGCGACAAAGAGCCACAAAGTGAATTGTCGCGCTGCCGGCCTTTCATTTTGACCTTCTGTCTCACGTAGTCCTGTGGGGCGGCGAGATTATTTTGAAGTACTGAAGAGATTTTGACCGCCAGTCGTCCCGATTGGCGAAACGAATATGGCTGTGCGCGCAGTTTTCCGCCGAGTGAGGCGATGCGCCTTGCCGGAAAGGAGAAATGCCATGCGCATGATTGAAAGCCAATTTGGTCACGGGGTTGCCAGCTATCGCTCGCCCGTTGCGTCCGTTCTTGCCGGCCTTCGTATGTCCGCGACCCGGATCGTGCGCACCTGGCGAAACCGTTCGGCGCTCAATCGACTTCATGATCTCGACGATCACATGCTGCTCGATATCGGGCTGCGGCGGGAGGACGTGCGCAATGCGCTTATCTCCTCCTATTACTGGGCCGATCCCGACATGCACCTGACCATCACGGCGCGTGACCGCGCCCGTAGACATTTGCGGAGCGGCCGTCCCGACTAGGGCGCTCCCAGCTTCCCCGCAGGGTGAGAGCCAATAACCCTGCCGCTTGCCCGGCGCGCGACCCTCCCAGGTCCCGCCGGGCTTTTTCTTTGCGATGTGCTCAGCAAGTCAATCCGGCTTTTTGCCCGGTTCCGCTGGCGACCCCGTCGACGAAGCCTTGCTCATCGTGTCGAAGATGCTTTCGATGCTCTTCTGGTAATCCTTCTGCATCTCGATCCCGGCGTCGAACATGGTCGTCACCAGTTGCGTCAGCGAAGCGGCCGGTGTCCCCGCCTTGTCCGCGGCGGGCGCTTCGGCCGATGTTCCGCTCATGCCGGTCATCATGTCGGTAAAGGCTTTGGCGAAAGGATTGTCGAGGAAGGGATTTTCGGCCGGCTTCTTGTCGGAACCGGTGCCGAAGAAGGCCTGGGTGAAGGGATTGTTGAAGGGATTGGTCTGCGGCTCCGGCTTCTTTGCCATGCCGGTCGCCTCCATCCACTGCCGCATGGCTGCAGCGAAGGGATTGTCAGTGTCCTGCTGGGTGGCCGCGAAGAACGGCGCGACTGACTGCTTGAACAGCCCGCCCATCAACGTGCTGGCGACCACCGGCAGCATCTGCTTGTAGATCTCCTGGCCGATACCGGTCATTTGCGCCGCTTGCGCGGCGACTGCGCGCGACACGTCCTTCGAGCCGAAAAACTGGCCGAGCAGATCGTTGCCTTCCTCGATGCCCCTCGGCGTGAAGGCCTTGGTCATGTCGTCGAAATATTTGGCATAGTCACCCGAATAGAGGGCCTTGAGAAACGAACCGAAATCGTAGGGATTGGCGGCGCTGCGCTTCAGCCCTTCCGAAAAGGCCGGCATCAGGGCGGTAATGGCCTCGTTGGCCTGCTTTTGCGCCAGCCCGAACTGCTTTGCCATCACGTCCAGCGCGCCGCCGTTCTGTGCCTGCAGCATCAAGTCGTAAAGCGGGATCATCGCCGGTCCTTTCGTCATCGTGCGGGCATTTCCATGCGGCACGGGCCTGCCGGCGTTGTGCGCCGTGGCTCGTGCGGAAGCATGACTGTCGCACTATAACGGGAATATGCGGGACGAAAACCGCTTTCTTGCCGAGATGGCGGCGGGCGATCAGTACTGGTAGTCGGTAAAGACCGGTTCGACGGACTGGTTCCAGCGACCGTTGTACAGCGCCAGCATGTCCTCTGCGAGCGTCGACTTCTTGGCCAGGACCTCTTCCAGCGGTGCAAGGAACACCGACTCGTCCACACCATCGCCGTTGACCCTGCCGCGCGCGACAAGGCCGGAACGAGCGATCGACAGCACCTCGCGGCCAACGTCCCAGAGCGTCACGCCGCGGTGTGTTGCATTGAGCCCCTGCGCGGGAACCGCATCGCGGAGAGCGGCGACCTCTTCGACTGTCCAGTCGCGCGTCAGGTCTTCGGCGGCCGAAAGGGCTGTGTCGTCATAGAGCAGCCCCACCCAGAAGGCCGGCAGCGCGCAGATGCGGCGCCACGGGCCGCCGTCGGCGCCGCGCATCTCCAGGAAGCGCTTGAGGCGCACGTCCGGGAAGAGCGTCGAAAGATGGTTGGTCCAGTCGCCGATGTTGGGCTCCCAGTCAGCGATCTCGCCCTTGAGCGCCCCGGCCATGAACTGGCGGAAGGTGATGTGCGTACAGTCGTGGTACTTGCCGTCGCGCACGACGAAATACATCGGAACGTCCAGTGCCCATTCGACGTAGCGCTCGAAACCGAAGTCAGGGGCGAAGGCGAAGGGGATCAGGCCTGCACGATTGTTGTCCGTATCGCGCCAGATATCGCCGCGCCAGGAAAGAAGGCCGTTCGGCTTGCCCTCGGTGAAGGGGGAAGAGGCGAAGAAGGCGGTCGCAAGCGACTGGAGCTTCAGCGACACCTGCATCTTGCGGCGCATGTCGGCTTCGGAGGAGAAGTCGAGGTTCACCTGGATCGTGCAGGTGCGGTACATCATGTCGAGGCCGTGCGAACCGACCTTTGGCATGTAGCGCGTCATAATCTCATAGCGCGACTTCGGCATGCGAGGCGTCTCGGCGAGCGACCACTTTGGGCTGCCGCCCATGCCGAGGAACCGGATACCGAGCGGTTCGGCGACTTCGCGCAACGTCGAAAGATGCTGGTTCGATTCCTTGCAGGTCTCGTGGATGGTCTCCAGCGGCGCGCCGGACAGCTCGAACTGGCCGCCCGGTTCCAGGGAGATCGCGCCGGCGCCGGCCGGGCCGGCAAGCCCGATGATGTTGTCGCCGTCCATGATCGGCTCCCAGCCGCTCTTGGCCTGCATGCCGGTCAGCAGCGCGGAGATGCTGCGCTCGCCGAAATAGGGAACCGGGCCGTTGTCGGCGGTGAAGAATGCAAACTTCTCATGCTCCGTGCCGATGCGAAACGCGTCCTTCGGCTTGCAGCCGGAGGCGAGGTATTCGGTCATGTCCGCTGTCGAGCGGACCGGCGTCTGGTCGGTGGTATCACGGGCCATGGGCATCTTCTTGTCAGGTGGGCACCGGCCGAGTGGCGGGGCAAGTGGAGGGTGCTTGGACCGTATTTATGTGCGGCGCAAGCGAATTTCTTTCAAGATGCCATCAAAAAAACGGAAAGGTCGTCCTTGGCGCAGGCAATGTCGCAGCAGCTCGAACTGGTTATTTCCAGTCACCAATCGTGGCCTGGATGATGGCCAGGGCCGCGACCGCAGCGGTGTCCGCCCTGAGGATGCGGGGGCCGAGCGGGATCGGCGTTACGAACGGCAGGTTGCGCAAGATTGTCCGCTCGCCGTCGGAAAAGCCGCCTTCCGGACCGACCAGAAGCGCCAGCTTGTTCTCCCGTACCGCATTGAGCGCAGGCAGCGGATTTTGGCTGCCATGTCCCTCGTCGCAAAATAGGATGCGTCTATCCTGCGGCCAGTCCTGCAGCAATTCATCCAGCCGCCGGGGTGCCGAGACCTGCGGGATGGCGAGAATGCCGCACTGCTCCGCGGCCTCGATCACGTTCGCCTCGATCCGGTCCAGGCTGGAAATCTTGCCTTGCACGTGCTGCGTCATGACCGGCTGCAGCACGCCTGCGCCCATCTCCACGGCCTTTTGCACGAGATAGTCAAGGCGGCCGACCTTCAACGGCGCAAAGAGATAGTGCAAGTCGCTCGGCGCGGGCTGCGGCCGCGTCTGTTCCACGGGAGTAAGAAGCAGACGCTTGCGGGTCGGGTAGGAGAGCTGGGCCCGCCACTCGCCGTCGCGACCGTTGAAGGCGAGAACCTCCGAGCCACCTTCCGCCCGTAGCACGTTGGCAAGATAGTGAAACTGATCTTTCGCGGCCTCGAACGCCGCCCCTGCGGACAGGTGAGCTTCGACGAAGAGGCGTTGCATGCGGTAGTTGGCGCGCATTGTGATCCCTGTCAGCCGAACAAGCCGTTGAGAAGACTGAAGAGGATGGCGGCCGCCATCGCAGTGAGCGGTACGGTGATGATCCAGGCCGCGACGATGGTCATGAAATGCGAGCGTCGCACCAGGCGGCGCCGGCGGATCTCATCGGGGTTGCGATCCTCCAGTTCCTCAAGGTCGATGATGCCGCCACGCTTGCGGATGTACTCCAAGCGGCGTCTCGAATTGCGCGTGTACCATTCGCGGAAGAACCCGACGCCGAAGACGGAGCCGACGGCAATGTGGGTCGAGCTGACCGGCATGCCGAACGCCGAGGCGACGAGGACCGTCACCGCCGCCGACAGCGCTACGCAATAGGCCCGCATCGGGTTGAGCTTGGTGATGTCCTTGCCGACGAGCTCGATGAGCTTCGGCCCGAACAGCAGCAGCCCGACCGAGATGCCAAGCGCACCGATCAGCATCACCCACTGCGGCACGATGGCATCAAAGCCGCCCTGTGCCGTCTGCGCCGCATGGACGATCGCGGCAAGTGGGCCGACTGCGTTGGCCACGTCGTTCGCACCATGGGCGAAGGAGAGCAGGGCTGCCGAAATGATCAGCGGAATCCGGAAGAGCCTGCGCAGCGACTGGTTGCGATTTTCCAGCCCGATCGATTGCCGCGCGATGAAGGGATGGCTTGCCGCATAGGTCAAGGCGCCTGCTATCAAGCCGAGCAGGACGCTCGTGCCGAAGCCGATATCGAGCAAATGTTCCAGCGGGCTGATCAGGAGATAGGCCGTGAAGCTGCCGCTCATCAGCCCGATCAGCACCGGCACCCAGCGGCGCGCCGCGGCGATCTTGTCGTCGCGATAGACGATCGTCTCCTTGATGAAGAAGAGGAGCAGGGCCGCAATCACCCCGCCGAGCAGGGGCGAGGCGACCCAGCTCGTGGCGATGCCCGACATGAGTTTCCAGTCGACCGAATCTGTGCCGGCGGCAGCGATACCGGCGCCCATCACGGCGCCGACGATCGCGTGTGTCGTCGAGACCGGCGCGCCAAGCCAGGTGGCGGCGTTGATCCATACCGCGGCGGAAAGCAGCGCGGCCAGCATGGCGCGGATCAGCGTATCCGGCGGCATCGACGACGGAGCGACAATTCCCTCCGAAATCGTCGAGACCACGTCCCCGCCCGCAAGCATGGCGCCCAGCGTCTCGAAGACGGCAGCGATGGCGAGGGCCGCGGCCATCGACAGGGCGCGCGAGCCGACCGCCGGGCTGACGTTGTTGGTGACGTCATTCGCGCCGATGTTCATGGCCATGTAGGCGGCAAGTGCTGCGGCGGCGACAATGACGGCAGCACCAGGACGGTCGATCACGAAGGCGCCAGCGACGATCATGGCGAGTGCGAGGAAAATCAGGCCGATGCCCGGCGCAAGCAGGCCTCGGGAAATGAAATTCGTCGCCTCCTCGAGGCGTGTCAGCTTGTCGAGATCCTTGTCAAGCGTCGGCTTGCCCAGCCGCGTGGGGGTATTGTCCATCCGGTTGCTCCAGGGGTTACCGTGGCACTACTGCCTCAGCACAACGAGAGCAATATGGCGGGATCTTCAGGCGTGCGCATTTTTTGCCTGAACAGGCTGGTGCGGGGCTAGCCAGCTTTGTTCAAAGGCCAGGAACAGTTTCCTCAAGCCGGGTTCGGCGACGCGTGCGGCGGCCTCGGAGCAACTGACCCATTCCAGGCGGCGTTCTCTCTTTTCGGGAAAGTTCTTGGAAAGTTCGTGCACTTCCAGCGAATAGACTTGGACCTTGCAACGAACCTTCAGCCCCTGGGGAAGGCCTTTCTGATACATATAGTGGCCGATCGGTTCGTTGTGCACCTTGCCCTTGACGCCGGCCTCCTCATAGGCCTCGCGCTCGGCGACGGCATAGGACGGCCGCCCCTCCATCGGCCAGCCTTTCGGTATAACCCAGCGTCCGGTATCACGGCTGGTGATAAGGAGGACCTCGATCTCGCCCCGCTTCTTCCTGAATCGGAAGCACAGCGCGGCATACTGAATCCGGGCCGGCCGCCGGAGCATCAGTCGCACGTCGCTGGCAATTCGGGTGAGGATATTCAATCTCTTCTTCATTCCTTCCAGCCGGTTCCGAGGCTGATTCGTTTTGGACGGGTGTCCGTGGAGTATGGGCGCATTTGTGCCACTGTAAACGGCTGCGCCATCGCTGATCCTGCCGATAGTCGTGAAAAGCGGCGAATACACGGTGGAACCTGGACCCTAATCGCTCTTGCCAGCGGAGCGCTGCTGCATCCGCAGTTGTGAAATGCGCTGCCACTCGCCTGTGCGTTCCGCCTCGCGGATGGCGCTGTCGATATAGTCTATATGGGCCTGCGCAGCCGCTTTTGCCATGACGGGATCGGCGTTGAGGATGGCGACGCAGATCGCCTCATGCTGATCGAGCAGGTCGCCGCGGGCTTTGTCCGAAGCGAACACCAGATGCCGGTGGAAGAAAATCCCCTGCTCGAGCAACCGGTAGCAGGCCCGCAGCGTGTGCAGCAGGATGATGTTGTGTGCGGCCTCGCCGATCGCGTTGTGCAGGTTTACGTCGGCGGCAAGCTCGTCCTCGAAGCGACCACTTGTGTGGGCCTTCCGCATGTCCTCCAGGATCTTTTTCAGCGCCTGCCTGTCATAGGCCGTTGCCCGCTGGGCGGCGAGTTCGGCGGTGATCCCCTCGAGCGCGCGGCGGTATTCGAGAAAATCGATCGTAGCGCGCCGGTGGCGGGCGATCAGGTCGACCACCGGTCTGGAGAAGATCTGGCCGATGATATCGGCGACATAGGTGCCGCCGCCATGATGGCTGACGAGAAGGCCGCGGGCCTCCAGTTCCTTCAGGGCCTCGCGCAGGATCGGTCGCGACACGTCGAGCCGCTTCGAAAGCTCTCGCTCGCCCGGCAGCCGGTCGCCGTCGCGCAGGATCCCTTCCAGCAAAAGCAGCTCGATCTGGCGGACGACCTCGTCTGCCGTCCGGCTGTGGCTGACGCGGGCGAACAGGTCGAAGGGCGTGTCGGCAGGCAGGCTTTCCATGGCCGAAGGATAACAGTCCGCCATCACTGGTCAATAAACTTGTCCACGGGGGCGGGCGGGCGAGCGACCCTGCCCGATGATCGATGCGATTGCGAGCAAGGACGGGGCGCGACCGATAGAGACTTGTGGATGGGGTCAGAATTTCAACTGCCTGCGTCAATGCGCCGTTTTTTCCGGCAATTGTCTTTTGCTAAACAAGCCAAGATAAATGCATCACGAGGGGGACGATGCAGGCATGACCAATGGAAGCTTTGCCTTTCCGACCGCTGCGGCCCGGGCGCAGGCGCTCGGGGAGATACACGCCAGGCCCTACGCGCTGGTGCCGTCGCCGCGCGTCATTTTTCAGCTCGCGTTCCTGACCGAGGGTGGCACCGGCGTCGATCACGCGGTGCTTTCCGACCTCTCCCGTACGCGCGGGATTTCGCCGCCGGCGCGCGACGCCAGCCACCATGCGATGAGTTGGGGGCAGGGGACGCTGCGTTGGGAGCGTCATACCGAGTTCTCGACCTATTTCTGGGACTGCCCGGTGCCGGAGAAGTTTGGCGACGTCGTTCCCGTCCACCCGTTCGGCGACAGTTTTTCGCCGCCGGGTACGCTGATCTCCGGCGTCCGCCTGGAGATCCGCCCGGACACGCCGCAGACGCGGGACGCGATCGGCAATTTCGACCCGACAAGCCTTTGCTACAGCGAGGTCAAGGACGGGCAGGCGGTCATCCTCACCGACTTCCGACAGAACGGCGACGGGCTGACGCAGATCCTCGTGATCGACCGCGGCATGACCGAAGCCGGGCGCGGCGCACTGGTGCAGCGCCTGCTCGACATCGAGACCTACCGGACGCTGGCGATGATGGGGCTGCCGCTCGCCCAGTCGCTGTCGCCGGAGATCCGCCGCATCGAGGACGGTTTGACGGCTGTGACGCAGCGCATGAAACAGCATGCCCGCGACGAGGCCGATCAGATGCTGTCCGAGATCACGCGCCTTGCCGCCGAACTCGAGGCCAACGCCGCGCTTAGCCTCTATCGCTTCGGCGCCAGCCGTGCCTACTACGGCATCGTGCAGGAGCGCATCCGGACGCTGGCGGAGACGGCCATTCCCGGCTACGAGACGCTCGGCTTCTTCCTGGAGCGGCGGCTGGCGCCGGCCATGCGCACCTGCCAGTCCGTCGAGGAGCGGCAGGCGAACCTGTCGCGCAAGCTCGCACGCGCGACAGCGCTCCTGCGCAGTTGGATCGACGTGGAACTGGAGCAATTGAACACCGGCCTGCTCAATTCGATGGACCGGCGCGCCAAGCTGCAACTCCGCCTGCAGCAGACCGTCGAAGGATTGTCGGTCGCGGCGATCTCCTACTATGTCGTCGGCCTGTTCGGCTATCTCGCCAAGGCCGCGAACGGCCTCGGGCTGCCGATCAAGCCGGAAACGCTGACCGGTCTCTCCGTACCGGTCGTCGTCCTTGGCATGTGGCTGCTGGTGCGGGCGATCCGACGTCGGCACGCCGAAGAGGACGCGCACTGACGATCAGCCAGGCAACTGACCATGCTCCCAGTAGGGTGTCGGCCCATAGAGGTCGGCGAGGTAGTCGATAAAGACGCGAACCTTGGCCGGAAGGAACTGGCGGCTGGCGTAGATCGCCGAGAGCACGACGTTGCGCGAACCTTCATACTGCGGCAGCACCTGCACCAGCCGACCGTCCCGCAATTCCGGGCCGATGTCCCAGGTCGAGCGCAGCGCGATTCCCATGCCGGCGATCACCGCCTCGCGCACGACCTCGCTCGAATTGGTGATCAGCGTGCCCTGCGGTCGATAGGCCACTGCACCCTCCGGCCCCTCCAGCCGCCAGACATCCTGGTTGTGCGGCGGCAGGCAGATGTGTTGCGCCAGGTCGGCGATTGCAGCCGGCGCGCCGCGGCGCTTGAGATAGGCAGGCGAAGCGGTGAGCACACGCCGCACCGGGGCGAGGCGGCGGGCCACCAGCGAAGAATCCTCCAATTCACCGATGCGGATCGCCAGGTCGAACGCCTCCCCGACGATGTCGGAGAAATCATCCGTCAGCACGAGATTGACGGTCAATTCCGGATTGGCCTCCATGAAGGGCATCAGGTGGGGCGCGATGTGCAGCCGCCCAAAGGAGGTCGGGGCGGAGATCCGCAAGACGCCGCGCATGGCACCGGCACGGCCGGACACAAAGGCTTCCGCCTCCTCGATGCCGGCGAGGATGCCGAGGATGCGCGCGTGGAAGCCTTGCCCGGCTTCCGTCAGCGAGATCTGCCGGGTCGTGCGCTGCAAGAGCCGCGTGCCGAGCCGCTCCTCCAGGCGCTTGATGCGCTTTGAGACGACGGCGGGCGAGAGCCCGAGCGCCCGGCCGGCGGCGGACATGCTGCCGGTCGTGACCACGCGCGAGAAAATTTCCAGATCGCCCAGGTTCGTCATAAATGATATCCATTTTCGTCCTAGCGGAAAAAATGCTTAGCATTTGCCTGCCTTCCGGCAAAGTGGTAAACAAAAAATACCATTTTGCCCGATTTGGAGATCTCAAATATGGAGCAGATCGGCTTTCTGCCGCCGAAGTCCGCGGTGTTGTCGCGGCGGAGCGAGATCGTCGAAGACCTTCTGGATCTGTTGCCGGAGGGGTGCCTGGTGCATGAGCCGCGTGCGCTCGTGCCCTTCGAGACCGACGCCTTCGTCTCCTATCGTCGCGTGCCGCTGGCCGTGGCGCTGCCGGAGACGACCGCTCAGGTCGCCGCCGTCCTGAAATACTGCCATCGCTACGGCATTCCCGTCGTTCCGCGCGGCGCGGGGACATCGTTGTCGGGCGGCGCGATCCCGCAGGAAGACGCCGTCGTCCTGGGGCTTTCCAAGATGTCGCGCATCCTGGAGGTCGACTATGCGAACCGCACCGCCACCGTCCAGGCCGGGGTGACCAACCTTGCCATTTCCGACGCCGTCTCCGCCGACGGCTATTTCTATGCACCGGATCCGAGCTCGCAACTCGCCTGCACGATCGGCGGCAACATCGGAATGAACTCCGGCGGCGCGCATTGCCTGAAATACGGCGTCACGACCAACAATCTGCTTGGCGTGAAGATGGTGCTGGTCGACGGCACGGTGATCGAGCTTGGCGGCAAGGCGCTGGACGCGCCGGGCCTTGACCTGCTCGGCCTCCTCTGCGGCTCCGAGGGCCAACTTGGTGTCGTCACCGAGGCGACGGTGCGGCTGATCGCCAAGCCCGAGGGGGCCCGGCCGGTTCTGTTCGGCTTTGACAGTTCCGAGGAGGCCGGCGCCTGTGTCGCCGACATCATCGGCGCGGGCATCATCCCGGTCGCAATCGAATTCATGGACAAGCCGGCGATCGAGATCTGCGAGGCCTTTGCCCAGGCCGGATACCCGATGGACGTCGAGGCGCTTTTGATCGTCGAGGTCGAGGGCTCCGAGGCGGAGATGGACGGCATGCTGGAGAGCATCATCACGATTGCCCGCCGCCATGGCGTCAAGGTCGTCAAGGAAAGCCAGTCGGCCACGCAGGCGGCACTGATCTGGAAAGGCCGCAAGTCCGCCTTCGGCGCGACGGGCCGGATCGCCGACTATATCTGCATGGACGGCACCGTGCCGCTCAGCCAGTTGTCGAACGTGCTGCGCGGCACCGCCGAGATCGTCGCTCGCCACGGGCTGCGCGTCGCCAACGTCTTCCACGCCGGCGACGGCAACATGCATCCGCTCATCCTTTTCAATGCCAACGACCCCGAGGATGCGGCCCGCGCGGAGGCAGCCGGAAACGAGATCCTCAAGCTCTGCGTCGACGCCGGCGGCTGCCTCACCGGCGAGCACGGTGTCGGCATCGAGAAGCGCGACCTGATGCGCCACCAGTACAGCGAGGCCGACCTGGTCCAGCAGATGGGCGTGCGTGCAGCCTTCGATCCGCAGTGGATCCTCAATCCCTCGAAAGTCTTCCCGCTGGAGGGGCGACCAGCCGCATGACCATGATTCATGATCCCTTGTCCGAGGAGGCCGCCTCCCGGATCATCCGCGCTGCCTCGGCTTCGTCCGCGACGCTAGAAATCCGCGGTGGCGGAACGCGCACGCTTTTGCCCGGCCCCGCGGGCCGGGACGTGCTGTCGTCGGCCGGTCTCTCCGGCATCGTCGCCTACAATCCGGCCGAGATGACCATGACCGCGAAATCCGGGACACCGCTCGACGAGGTCGCCGCGGCCCTTGCCGAAAGGCGGCAGATGCTGTCCTTCGAGCCGCTCGACCTGCGGCCGGTGCTCGGCACGGGCGGAATTCCGACGATCGGCGGGGTTTTTGCGACCAATGCCTCCGGTCCGCGCCGCTTCGTCGCCGGCGCGGCGCGCGACAGCCTTCTCGGTGTCCGCTTCGTCAATGGCACCGGCGAGGTCGTCAAGGCGGGCGGGCGTGTGATGAAGAACGTCACCGGCCTGGACCTGACGAAGCTGCTCGCGGGCTCGCGCGGCACGCTCGCCTTCCTGACGGAGGTGACGTTCCGGTTGCTGCCGGTTCCGGAAACGGCGGCCACGATCGTCGTCTCCGGCCTGAACGATGCGGAGGCCGCAGCCGCAATGGCGACGGCGATGTCGATGTCGGTGGAAGTCTCCGGCGCGGCACACCTTCCCGAAAGCGTCTGCGGACGGTTCGTTGGCGGCCGTCTGCCGGACGGGGCGGCGACGGTGCTGCGGCTCGAGGGCCTGGCCGCCTCCGTCGCGGTGCGCGCCGAAAAGCTGCAGGCGGCGTTGGCGTCGTTCGGCGCGATCTCGTCCCTGAGCGCCGAAGAGACAGCTCTGCTCTGGCGCGAGATCCGTGACGTCCACCCCTATGCCGACGGCACCGCCCGCCCGCTGTGGCGCGTCTCCGTCGCGCCGACGGCAGGCCACCAGCTTGTCGCAGCTCTTCGTCTCGAAACGGGCGTCGATGCCTATTTCGACTGGCAGGGTGGCTTGGTGTGGCTGCGCATGGAGGCCGATCCCGAGGCGGAACTGGTGCGCCGCTACATCAAGGCGCTCGGCGGCGGGCACGCTACGCTGATGCGCGCCGCGCCGACAGTGCTGGCAGCGACGTCTGTCTTGCAGCCGCAAGCCGAAGCGATCGAGCTCTTGAGCGCGCGGATCAAGGAAAAGTTCGATCCGGCGGGGATCTTCTCCGGCGCATCTGCAGGCGAGGCGTAGGACGATGCAGACCAATTTCACCGCCGAGCAGCTTGCCGATCCGCATGTCGCGACATCCGAGACGATCTTGCGCAAGTGCGTCCATTGCGGCTTCTGCACCGCCACCTGTCCGACCTACGTGACGCTCGGCAACGAGCTCGACAGCCCGCGCGGTCGCATCTACCTGATCAAGGACATGCTGGAGAACGGCCGGCCGGCCGACGAGCAGGTCGTGACCCACATCGACCGCTGCCTGTCGTGTCTCTCCTGCATGACCACCTGCCCCTCCGGCGTCGACTACATGCATCTGGTCGACCACGCCCGCATGCACATCGAAAACACCTATCGGCGCCCGTTCTGGGATAGGCTGACCCGCAACCTGCTCGCGGCTGTGCTGCCCTATCCGCGGCGCTTTCGGCTGGCGCTGCGCGCCGCCGCTCTCGGCCGACCGTTCGCCGGCGTTTTCAAGCGGGTGAAGGGGCTGGAGCCCTTCGCTGCCATGCTGGCCCTGGCGCCCCGGCATGTGCCAAAGCCGTCGCCGAGCGCCCGGCCCGGCACGCATCCGGCCACAGGAGCGAAACGCGGTCGGGTCGCGATCCTGTCCGGCTGCGCGCAGCCGGTGCTGAAGCCAGAGATTAACGACGCGACGATCCGGCTTCTGACGCGCCTCGGCGTCGAGGTCGTGGCGCCGGCCGGCGAGGTCTGCTGCGGTTCGCTCGTGCATCACATGGGCCGGGAGGAGCAGGCGCTCGAGGCGGCCAGACGCAATGTCGACGTCTGGCTGCGCGAGGTCGAGCACGGCGGGTTGGACGCGATCATCATCACGGCGTCCGGCTGCGGCACGACCATCAAGGACTACGGCTTCATGCTGAGACTTGATCCGGCCTATGCGGAAAAGGCGGCGCGCGTCTCGGTGCTCGCCAAGGATGTGACGGAGTACCTCGCCACCCTCGACCTGCCGCAGCAGGAGACGAAACGTGTCACTGTCACCTATCATTCCGCCTGCTCGATGCAGCACGGCCAGAAAATCACCACGCTGCCGAAGACGCTCTTGAAGAACGCGGGCTTCATCGTGCGCGATCCGGCGGAAGGACACCTGTGCTGCGGCTCCGCCGGCACCTACAACATCATGCAGCCGGAGATCTCCGAGAAGCTGAAGGCGCGCAAGGTGAAGAACCTGGAGGCGACGAAGCCGGACGTGATCGCCACCGGCAACATCGGCTGCATCACCCAGATCGCCACGGGCACCGAGGTGCCGATCCTGCATACGGTCGAACTGCTGGACTGGGCCTATGGCGGGGTAAAGCCGGCGGGGCTGGCATAGGCGGTCGGAGGTGTGTCTCGGTTCCGCACTCCTGCGTGGGGAGCGAAGACACTCACCTTCCCGTGGCATTTGTTGGAGTTTCTCATGCGTTTACCCAGTCTTGTCTTTCTCGCGAGCCTGGCCTCGACGGCCACCGCCCACGTGACCGGCGGCTTTGGCTACGCTGTTGACGACGACAATCTGAAGCTCGAGGTCGAAAGCGCATTCGGCCACGGCAACGGCGCGCCCCTCCTGAATTTCCGCGGCCAGTTCACCCTCCCGCCGGCGATCGCGCCGAAGGGGCTGGAACGGGTGGCGCTCGACCGCGCCAACCTTCCGCAGGAAATCGTGATCATGACGAAGGCGGGTGATGACGACATCGCCTACGTTGGCGAATACGAAATGCGACTGTTCGCTGCTGCCGGCGAAGGGGAGGCGACCGAGAGACGGGGTAAGGTGAGTTGTTCGGTCGGCTGACGCCGGACCACTCGCTCGTATGAAGACGGCGCTCAGCCGGCAGGCGGCGCGCCGTAAACTGGTCGGCTCTGCCCGGCTCAGCCGCCGAAGCTGCCGAAGATCGTCCGCAGCACGTCGACGCCGCGGTCGTCGTAGCTGACCTTGCCCTGCTTGTTGCCGGGGCCGACGACGACCACCTTTGCGCCCAGGTTAGCGCGCTCGTAAAGATGCTCGACGTCCTTGTTCATCATGCGGATGCAGCCGGACGACATGTTGAGGCCGATCGACCAGGGCTCGTTGGTGCCATGGATGCGGAACGCCGTGTCGTTGCCGGCCTTGCTGTAGAGATAGAGCGCGCGGGCGCCGAGCGGGTTGTTGATGCCGCCCTCCATGTAGGGGGGCAGGATCCGGCCCTTCTTGCGCTCGCGGATGACCATCTCCGGCGGCGGCGTCCAGCCCGGCCACTCGGCCTTGCGGCCGACCTTGACGACGCCCGACCAGCCGAATCCCTCGCGCCCGACGCCGATGCCGTAGCGGATCGCCCGGTTCTTGCTTTCGACGAGATAGAGGAACTTGTTGTTGGTATCGACGATGATCGTGCCCGGGGGTTCGTCCGTCACCAGGCGCACCATGCGTCGATGGTACTTTTGCGCGACCGGTTTTTGTTGCGCCACCCTGACGATGTCGGTGGACGCCACATCCGGCATACCGGCCGATCCAGCGGTGAAGGCGTTCGCGGATGCGGCCGGCAGGGCGGATGCGAGCGCGACGCCCGCCGCCAGCAGCATGTGCACGAGTTTCGTCATGTGGATTCCCTCTCGCTCCCGAAGTGCCGCGGAAGCTAGCGAAGTTTCGTCGCATTTCAAGCGGTCAAGCGTATGGTAAGGAACCTGTTAAGCCAATGGGGTGTCAGTAACGCCGTGACTGTTGCGCAGGGCACACAGCAAAACGGCGGCATGATTGCTGCCGCCGCCGAGCTTTCAACCCTTGATGCTTGCGCGGATGCGCTCAGATCACGATGACCTTGGTGCCGACATTGACGCGCTCGTAGAGGTCGACCACGTCTTCGTTCCGCATGCGGATGCAGCCGGAGGAGACCCCGTAGCCGATCGTCCAGGGGGCATTGGTTCCGTGGATGCGGTAGAGTGTCGAGCCGAGATACATGGCGCGTGAACCGAGCGGGTTGGCGGGGCCGCCCTCCATGAAGTCGGGCAGGTAGTGGCCCTTGGCGGCCTCGCGCGCGATCATTTCCTTTGGCGGCGTCCAGCTCGGCCATTCCCTCTTGGCCGTAACCTTGTGCGTGCCTGCCCATTCGAAGCCGGGCTTGCCGACGCCGACGCCGTAGCGCCGGGCCTTGCCGCCATCGAGAACCAGGTAGAGGAAGCGATTGTTGGTGTCGATGATGATCGTACCGGCCTTGTGGGTGCTTTCGTAGTCGACGATCTGCGGCAGGTACATCGGATCGATCTGGCGCGTGGCCGGCTGCCCGCCGTTCACCGCGGCAAGCTGCACGCCGGCTGTGTTCGGATGCACGAACCGCTTTTGCTGTGCCGACTGGCGCGTGTCGGTCCTGCGCGTTGTTACGGCCGGCCGGATACCCTGTCCGGTCAGTTGCATCACCCAGGGAGCGGTCAGGTCGGGGCTGACGACCACCGGCGGCCGGGTGGCGTAGCGGTCGCTCGCCTCAGCCACCGGAATGGCGCAAAGAAGGCTTGCGGAAAGCAGAAGGGAATTTTTCAACATCGGGCGTACTCTCAACCTTTCGCCGGACATGATGATGCCGTCACCCGGATGGGCGGCGGCATGTCGAACGCAAATGGGCGCCGTCTTGGCGCATCGTTCGCGATGGTCGCACCGGGCCGGAAGCGAAAGGTAAATTCCCGTTCGTTAAATGGCACCGGAACCATGAAACCTTCGGGTAGGGTTATTGCCGCCTTTCCGAATCTGGTTGATGAATGGTAAAGCGGAACAAAGCAGAAACGCGGAGAGCGAATATGACCGAGAAGGGGATTGTCACGGGCGAGGACGGCCGGCAGCGTTGCGCCTGGCACGGCAACCTGGACGACTACCGCCGCTATCACGATGCCGAATGGGGGCGTCCCGTCACCGATGACGTCCGACTGTTCGAGAAGATCTGTCTCGAAGGCTTCCAGTCCGGCCTCTCCTGGCTGACGATCCTGCGCAAGCGCGAGAATTTCCGCGCCGCCTTCGCCGACTTCGACTTCGACCGGGTGGCCGCCTTCGGTGATGAGGACATCGCCCGCTGCCTTGCTGATACGGGCATCGTGCGCCACCGCGGCAAGATCGTCTCCACCATCAATAACGCCCGCCGGGCGCAGGACATGCGCGCGGAATTCGGCTCGCTGGCGGGCTATTTCTGGAGCCACGAGCCGCCGGCCGGGGAACGGCCAGCCGTCATGGACTATGAGACGCTGATCGCCAATCCGAGCACGCCGACTTCCGTGCGGATCTCGAAGGATCTGAAGAAGCGCGGCTGGACCTTCGTCGGACCGACCACCGTCTATGCGTTCATGCAGGCGATGGGGCTGGTCAACGATCATCTCCCGGGTTGCTACTGCCAACCGGAGGTCGAGCGCCTCCGCCAGGAAATGAAAAGGCCAGCCGGGGTCGCTGCCTTGAGCTAGGAAACCGCGCGGCCGATGGCAGTTCCGGATAATCCTGTGGGGAGAATGTTGTCGATTCAACCGAGTTTGTCGGCTCGCGTGTATTTTCTGGCGAATCATGTATCGTTCCGGTTGCGGGGCGATCAGATCAACCGGGAAGTTTTTGCGTTTCCAGCCTGGGTGCACCGTTCAGGGCTGAATGATTTGGCCAGCGGGGAAGTCATGACGCAAAACGGAAATGCACTTGAAGTTTGGGCCTGTAACAAGGCCCAGGAAATCGTTCTGCGCGAGGGGTTCGACCTGATCCGCTCGGCAAGGACCGGCAGCAGCATTGAAATCCGGCAGCACAGCCTGACGCTGGCCAAGGCAATTGCCGCTTCGCTGCTCGAAGCTTCGGCTGCGACCGAAAAGCAGTTTACGTCCGCGGGTGAATAGCCGGCCGCGCTGGGATCGAGCCCGGCGGCAGCTTCGCCGGGCTCGTCGCTTAACGGTTACTTGGCGTTCTTTTCCAGCCAGGCCTTCATCATTGCGATTTCGCCTTCCTGGGCCGTGATCACCTCTTCGGCCAATTGACGCATGGCCGGATCCTTGCCGTATTCGAGCTCGATCCTGGCCATGTCGATTGCGCCCTGGTGGTGGGCGATCATGCCGCGGGCGAAGTCGACGTCGGCATTGCCGCTGAACTCGATATCCATTCCGGCGTGCATCTTGGCATTGGCCTCGGCGAAGGCTTGGCTTGAGGGTCCGTTGTCCCCCTTCGGCTCTCCCATCTGCATGGTGCTGCCGTCCATCATCTGATGGGTGGAGTGGTCCTGCGCAACAGCGGGGGACGCGAGAAGCAGCGCCAGGGCGACGCCCGGTGCGAAGTGTCTGATGTTCATTTTGAAAGTGTCCTATCTGAATTGTATGTCTGCGGGGCAGCGCCCCGTGTGGCAAGGTCTTCAGAAGGCTCGGCTTCGGGGTGGCGGTTCCAGTGGCAGGACGTATCCGCCAGCCAGCGTGTCGCTAATCGCGATGGGGCGGGCGTGGGGAGTGAGCGGCGGCGCGACCTGCTCCGCCTCGGCCACAACGGCGAAACAGGCCGAGCACAGCAGCGGGTGGACCGCCTGGTGCTTCTGGTCACCTTGATGCTCGTGCTTGGAGCCGGTCCGATGATCGGCGTGTTCGGTTGCCACCGCGGCCGCATGCAGCGACGCAGCCATCGCGGGCGTCCAGCGGCCAGGAGGGCGGCAACAAAGGTCAGGATCACGAACAATCTTCTCACGTCGCTGATGTAGGACGGCAATCTGGACGTGAAAAGTCCCGATCAGCCTTTTTTGCTTCTGCAGGTTTCGCGTGCGGCCACCGGCCACTTTCATCACGCCGTTTGGGGCTCCCGCAACTGCGGTCGCCCTTGCCGCACCCGGCCCAATCCGCTAGGGAAGCCTCCAAAAGCGATATCAGCATTTTTGGGCGCCCCGATGAGCGAAAAGCAGAAGAAACCGCAGAAACTGAAGGCGCGCCTGCCGCGCGGCTTCGTCGACCGTTCCGCCGCCGATATTCGCGCGGTCGAAGAGATGACGGCGAAGATCCGCGAGGTCTACGAGCGCTACGGCTTCGACCCGGTCGAGACGCCTCTGTTCGAGTACACCGATGCGCTCGGCAAGTTTTTGCCCGACAGCGACCGCCCGAACGAGGGCGTGTTCTCGCTGCAGGACGATGACGACCAGTGGATGTCGCTGCGTTATGACCTGACCGCGCCGCTCGCCCGCCATGTGGCGGAGAATTTCAACGAGATCCAGCTGCCCTATCGCACCTACCGCGCCGGCTACGTTTTCCGCAACGAGAAGCCGGGACCGGGGCGTTTCCGCCAGTTCATGCAGTTCGATGCCGACACCGTCGGCACCGCTGGCGTCCAGGCCGACGCCGAGATGTGCATGATGATGGCCGACACGATGGAGGCGCTCGGCATCAAGCGCGGCGACTACGTCATCCGTGTCAACAACCGCAAGGTTCTCGATGGGGTGATGGAAGCGATCGGCCTCGGCGGCGACGACAAAGCCAATGCCCGCCTGACCGTGCTGCGCGCCATCGACAAGCTCGACAAGTTTGGCCCCGAGGGCGTGCGCCTGCTGCTCGGCGAGGGGCGCAAGGACGAGAGCGGCGATTTCACCAAGGGTGCCGGGCTCGGTGCCGAGCAGATCGAGAAGGTTCTCTTCTTCGTCGGCATCAAGGACTATGCCGAGAGTGCGGACGATCTGGCTGCAATCGTCGCTGGAACCGCTAAGGGACCGGAAGGGGTCGAAGAACTCAATCAGATCGGCCACCTGGTGACGTCCGCCGGCTACGAGCCTGACCGCATCAAGATCGATCCCTCGGTCGTGCGCGGCCTTGAGTACTACACCGGCCCCGTCTTCGAGGCGGAACTGCAATTCGCGGTCACCAACGAGAAGGGCGAGAAGGTTGTGTTCGGCTCGGTCGGCGGCGGCGGCCGCTACGACGGGCTCGTCTCGCGCTTCATGGGCCAGCCGGTGCCGGCGACGGGCTTCTCGATCGGCGTCTCGCGCCTGATGACGGCGCTGAAGAACCTTGGCAAGCTAGGCGCGGACGAGGTGGTAGCGCCGGTGCTCGTCACCGTCATGGATGGCGACACCGAGAGCATGGGCCGCTATCAGCGCTTCACCCAGGCGCTGCGGGCTGCCGGCGTCCGCGCCGAGATGTACCAGGGCAACTGGAAGAAGTTCGGCAACCAGCTGAAATATGCCGACCGCCGCGGCTGCCCGATCGCCATCATCCAGGGCGGTGACGAGCGCGCGCTCGGCGTTGTGCAGATCAAGGACCTGATTGAAGGCAAGCGGCTTGCCGGCGATATCGAGGACAACGTCACCTGGCGCGAGGCGCGCGTGGCGCAGGTCGTGGTTTCGGAAGAAGACATGATCCAGCGCGTGCGCGAGATCCTGGCCCATCAGGCCGACGATCGGAGCCGGGCGGGCAGGGGCTGAGGGAAGGCGTGCCATGCCGCTGATCAATCTTCCTGCCTTCGCCCCCGACATGCTCGCCGAATTCGCAAGCCTTGGCACGGAGCGCGTCGACACGCCGGTGATCCAGCCGGCCGAACCGTTCCTCGACATGGCCGGTGAGGATCTGCGCCGGCGCATCTTCATGACCGAGAGCGAGACCGGGCAGAGCCTTTGCCTGCGACCGGAATTCACGATCCCCGTCTGCCTGCGTCATATCGAGACCGCAACCGGGACGCCGAGACGCTACGCCTATCTTGGCGAGGTGTTCCGCCAGCGGCGCGAGGGTGCGAATGAGTTTTATCAGGCCGGCATCGAGGATCTCGGCGAGGGCGACGTCGCCCGCGCTGACGCGCGTGCCGTCCATGACGCGCTGATCGTGCTCGGCAACCGGCTGCCTGGGCGCAGGTTCAATGTCGTGCTTGGCGACCAGAGCGTCTTCGAGGCGGTCGTGGCCGCGTGCGGGCTGCCGTCGGGCTGGCAGAAGCGCCTGATCCATGCCTTCGGCAATCAGGATCGGTTGCGCAAGCTCTTGGCGGAGCTGTCACAGCCCGCCGCCAAGGGGGTGTTCGGCCCGGAGGTGGAACGTCTGGCGAGCCTTGGTCTGCTTGAGGAGGAGGCGACGCTCGCCCGCCACCTCGACGAGACGATGCAGGCGACCGGCTACTCGACCAACGCCAGCCGCAGCCCGGTTGATATTGCCCGGCGGCTTCGCGAGAAGATGACGCTGGCAAGTACCCGTCTCGACGCCGGCACGCTGGACACCCTGCGTGCATTTCTCGCCATCGAAACACCGTTTGCGGACGCGCCCAAGGCGCTTTTCGATTTTGCCCGTACGGCCGGCCTTGCCATCGACGAGGCGTTGTCGCGTTTTGACGCCCGTGCAAAGGCGCTGGTGGAGGCGGGCGTCGATCCCGCTTCGATCACCTACCGAAGCGCGTTCGGCCGTCCGCTCGACTACTACACCGGCCTCGTCTTCGAGATCACCGCGAACGGCAATCCTGCGGTGCTGGCCGGCGGCGGCCGCTTCGACCGGCTGATGACGCTGCTCGGGGCGACGACGCGCATCCCGGCCGTCGGCTTTTCGCTTTGGCTCGACCGCATCGAACAGGCGATTTCGGAAGGTGTCTCCGCATGACCATCACAATCGCGCTGCCTTCGAAGGGCCGCATGAAGGAGGACGCCTCGGAGATCTTTTCCAGGGCGGGCTTCACGATCGCCTCGGTCGGCAACGACCGCTCGTATCGCGGGCGCGTCGAGGGCCGAGACGACATCGAGATCGCCTTCCTCTCGGCCTCGGAAATCTCCCGCGAGATCGGCAACGGCTCGATCGATTTCGGCGTCACCGGCGAGGATCTGGTGCGCGAGGGGCTGGCTGAGGCCGACGCCCGCGTCGAGTTCTGTGCCCGCCTCGGCTTCGGCCATGCGGACGTCGTCGTCGCAGTGCCGGAAATCTGGCTCGACGTCGACACCATGGCCGATCTCGGCGACGTCGCCGCCGATTTCCGCGCCCGTCATGGCCGCCGTCTGACGATCGCGACAAAATACTGGCGGCTGACGCAGCAGTTCTTTTCCGGCAACCACGGCATCCAGCTCTATCGTATCGTTGAGAGCCTCGGCGCCACTGAAGGCGCGCCGGCCTCCGGCTCGGCCGACATTATCGTTGACATCACCTCGACCGGCTCGACGCTCACGGCCAACCACCTGAAAATCCTGTCCGACGGCGTGATCCTGAAGTCCGAGGCATGCCTCGTGCGCGCCCGCAAGCAGGAGCATGAGACAAATCCGGCGGTGGCGGAGATTATCCAGGCGGTCCGCACGGCCCTTTGATCGGAAGGGGCTGGTGGCGGCAAGGCTGCCATTCTATGTAGGGTGCTCCGACTAAAACGAGGAGTTGTCCGTGGCCGATCTTTCCGCCTTCCCGATCACCAAGAAGTGGCCTGCAAAGAACCCCGACATCATCCAGCTCTATTCGCTGCCGACACCGAACGGCGTGAAGATTTCGATTGCGCTGGAGGAGCTTGGCCTGCCCTATGAGGCACATCGCGTCGATTTCGGCGCCAACGAGCAGAAATCTCCGGAGTTCGAATCCCTCAATCCGAACGGCCGCATTCCTGCGCTGATCGATCCGAACGGCCCCGACGGCAAGCCGATCGGTCTCTTCGAGTCCGGAGCGATCCTCTACTACCTCGCCGAAAAGACCGGCAAGCTGATCCCCGCCGACGCGGCGGGCCGCTATGAGACGCTGTGCTGGGTGATGTTCCAGATGGGCGGCGTCGGACCGATGTTCGGCCAGTTCGGTCATTTCTACAAATATGCCGCCGAAAAGGTCGCCAACAATTCCTATCCGATGGAGCGCTATCGCGATGAGGCCAAGCGCCTGCTCGGCGTCATGGAAGGCCGGCTGAAGAACCGGCAGTGGATCATGGGTGACACCTACACGATCGCCGACATCGCGCTGTTCCCGTGGGTGCGCGGCGCGGATGTGTTCTACGGCGGCCGAAACGTGATCGGCTACGACGATTTTCCCGCCGTGATGGACTGGTTGGAGCGCTGCCTTGCCCGTCCGGCGTCGGGCAGGGGCATCGACATCCCCACCAAAGAGTGACGCAAAGGCGCGATCGGGCGGCGCGGCCACGCGTTGACGCCGCCGGTCTCTGCGCGCTACCTCTGACGAAACGCAAGGACGCAGGAACAGCATCGTGACCGGAAGATTGGTAGTCGTGGGCGGCGGTCAGGCCGCGTTTGCCTTGGTCGCAAAACTGCGCGCGCTGAAGGACATGCGCCCGATCACGATCGTCGGCGCCGAAGCAAGCCTGCCTTACCAGCGCCCGCCGCTTTCCAAGAAATACCTCCTCGGCGAGGCCGACCTCAGTCGCCTGCAGTTCCGCCCCGAAGCCTGGTACCCTGAAAACGATGTTGAGATCAGGCTTTCGACCGAAGCGGTCTCGATCGACCGGGCCGCAAAAACTGTCACGCTTTCCGACGGAGCCAGGCTCGATTACGAGTACCTGGCCCTTGCGACGGGTGCGACCCCCCGCCGTCTTCCTGCTGAGATCGGCGGCGACCTGAAGGGCGTCTACACGGTGCGTGATTTTCTCGATGCCGACCGGCTCGGGCTTGAGATGACCGAGGGGCGCAAGGCGCTGGTCGTCGGCGGCGGCTATATCGGGCTGGAGGCGGCCGCGGTCGCCCGGGGCCGGGGGCTCGACGTCACCGTCATCGAGATGGCCGACCGCATCCTCCAGCGCGTCGCCTCGCCGGCGACCGCGACGATCCTCAAGGCAATCCACATCGCTCGCGGCGTCGATGTCCGCGAGAAGACCGGGCTTGCCCGGCTCCTTGGCGAGGACGGCCGCGTCACCGGGGCAGAGCTTTCGGATGGGACGGTTCTTCCCGCCGACGTCGTCATCGTCGGGATCGGCATCGCGCCGAATGATCGGCTGGCGCGCGACGCCGGCCTGGAGGTCTCGAACGGCATTGTCGTCGACGCGTTTGCCCGCACCTCCGACCCGGCGATCTTCGCGATGGGCGACTGCGCAGTCCTACCCTTCGAGGGCAGGATGGTACGGTTGGAATCCGTGCAGAACGCTGTCGATCAGGCCGAGGCCGCCGCCGCTGTCATCGCCGGCGGCGATGAACCCTACGTGCCAAAGCCCTGGTTCTGGTCGGATCAGTATGACGTGAAGCTGCAGATTGCCGGCTTCTGCATGGGCTATGACGACACGCTCGTCCGGCCGGGCCAGCGCGAGGGCAGCGTGTCCGTCTGGTATTTCCGCGAAGGCCGGTTCATCGCCGTCGATGCGGTCAACGACGCCAAGGCCTATGTGGTCGGCAAGAAGCTGCTGGAACTCGGACGCAGCCCGGATCGGACGCAGCTCGAAGATCCCGCCTTGGATCTGAAGACGCTGACACTTTAATCGGCCGGCGGGCTACTTGCATCTGAAGACAAAGCAGTCCTGGCCGGGCGTGTGCCGTTTTGCGTTCGTTAAGCATCACGCCGCATAGGGCTGCACAGATCCGCCCTTCACGGCCGGGTTCATCCAATCTTCAGCATTCTGCGGCTGAGTGCGGCTCCGTGCCCATTCTACCGGATTTGTCATGCTCCGCATCCTCACCTGCCTCACCGTAGAGCACGATCTGCGGTTGGTTCTACTCGCTGCCTTGATTTGCTTCTTGTCCTGCTATGTCGCGGTGTCGCTGATCCAGCGGGCGAGATCGGCCTCGGCAAAGGCACGGCTGCTGTGGCTCGGCGCGGCGGGTGTCGCGAGCGGGTTCGGCATCTGGGCAACGCACTTCATCGCCATGCTCGCCTACGATCCCGGCGTCGTCATCGGCTACGGTCTGGAGCTGACGCTCGCCTCGCTGATCGTCGCCATCGCCGTGACGACGATCGGCGCCGCTGTTGCGACCTATGTCGCCGGCCCGGTCGCCGCAGCCTCCGGCGGGCTCATCGTTGCTGCCGGCGTCGCCAGCATGCACTATCTCGGCATGTCTGCGCTCGAACTGCCCGGAGAGATCGTCTGGGACCACGCGCTGGTTGCCGCATCTCTTGCCGGCGGCGCTTTGTTCTGCGGGTTGTCCCTGGTGCTCTGCATGCGCCGCGGAGGGGCGACGGCATCGCGCCTTGGCGCGACCTGCTTCATGGCGCTTGGGGTCGTGTCGCTGCATTTCGTCGCGATGGCGGCCGTCACCGTGATGCCCGGGCCGATGCATGTCAACGACAGCGCGGTGCTGTCTCCTGCACTGATGGCGCCTTTGATCGCGGTCGTTGCATTCTCCTTGCTTTTCACCGGCCTGACGGCTGCGATCTTCGCACGACAGACCGAGACGGCGCTCAACGATGGTCTGCGCCAGTTCGCGCTGCTGGTTCAGGGCGTTTCCGACTATGCGATCTACATGCTCGATCCGAAGGGCGTCGTCACCAACTGGAACGCGGGGGCGGAACGCAACAAGGGATACAAGGCCCACGAAATCGTCGGCCAGCATTTTTCGCTGTTTTATAACGAGGCCGATCGCGAGGTAGGCCTTCCGGAAGAGGCGCTGAGGATCGCTCGCGCGGAAGGCAAGCACGAAGCCGAGGGACGCCGTTATCGAAAGGATGGAACCCATTTCTGGGCACATATCGTCATCGATGCGATCCACGACAATGACGGCACGCTGATCGGCTACGCCAAGATCACCAAGGACGTCACCAAGGAAAAGGCGGATGCCGACCGCATCGCCGAGGTCAGCAAGAACCTCGACCTGGCTTTGGAAAACATGTCACAGGGCCTGTGCCTGTACGATCGCGACGAGCGGCTCGTGTTCTCCAACAAGCGTTTCGCCGAGCTGTTCGATTTTCCCGGCAAGCGCGTAAGAGCCGGTCTCACCTTCCGGGAACTGATCGACCGTGCGCTGGCGGACAGCTATCGGATGCCGGAAATCTGGCTGCCGAAGGCCTCGGAACTCTATGCGCGGCATCGTGCAATCATCCAGCAGAGCGGCGCGGTCGTGGAGAAGCTTACGAATGGCGTGTCCGTCCAGATCCGATACCGGGTCCTTCCCGATGGTGGCTGGGTGGTGACCTATGAGGACATTTCAGAGCGCTTGCGCAACGAGGAACAGATCGCTTTCATGGCGCGGCATGACGGCCTGACGGGGCTGCCGAACCGCGCGAATTTCAACGACAGTCTCGCCGCTGCCGTCGACCACGCCGACCGCTACTCCGGCAAGGTCGCCGCAATCGGCATCGACCTCGACAAGTTCAAGGAAATCAACGACACTCGCGGCCATTCCGCAGGCGATCAGGTGCTGATCACGCTGTCGCAGCGCATGCAGGCCTGCCTCGAGCCCGACGAAAAGATCGCCCGCTTCGGTGGTGACGAGTTCGCCGCCTCCAAACGCTTCGACGACATTGCCGATCTCAACGATTTCATTGCGCGCCTGGAGGTTTGCTTCCAGGAGGACATCGTTATCGACGGGTACGAAATCAAGCCGGCCGCGAGCCTCGGCGTTGCCATTTATCCGCAGGACGCCAGCGACCTTGAAGCGCTTCTCAACAACGCAGACCTGGCCATGTACCGGGCCAAGGACGCGCTGATGGAGACAGTTTGTTTCTATGAGGTCTCCATGGACGAGGCCGCGCGAAGCCGCCGCCTTATCGCCAAGGATCTCTGGCTTGCGATCGAGCGCAACGAGCTTCAACTGCACTATCAGGTCCAGAAGGCGGTCGATTCCGGATCCATCACCGGTTATGAAGTGCTGCTGCGCTGGCACAACGCCGAGAGAGGCACGATTGCGCCATCGGATTTCATTCCAATTGCCGAAGAGTGTGGAGCGATCATCCCGCTTGGCGAGTGGGTGCTACGCGAGGCTTGCAAGGAGGCCGCGAGCTGGGAGAAGCCGCACAAGATCGCCGTCAACCTTTCCCCCGTTCAGCTCGGCCATGCCGACGTGGCAGCTCTGGTGCATCGCGTTCTGATCGAGACGGGTCTTTCACCTGAGCGGCTCGAGCTGGAAATCACGGAATCGACCATCATCGGCGACAAGCAGCGCGCCCTCCACACGCTGCGCCAGATCAAGGCGCTCGGCGTCACCATCGCGATCGACGATTTCGGAACCGGCTATTCGTCCCTGGAAACGCTCCGTTCGTTTCCGTTCGACAAGATCAAGTTGGACCGCAGCTTCATGAACGAGGTGGAGGAAAGCCCGCAGGCAAAGGCGATCCTCCGCGCGATCGTGGCGCTCGGGCAGACCTTGGAGGTGCCTGTGCTCGCCGAAGGCGTCGAGACCAGGGACCAACTCGATATCCTCCGCTCCGAAGGATGCGCGGAAGCGCAGGGATACTATCTCGGTCGGCCGCAGCCGATGACCGGCACGAGTGAAACGAGGGCCGCCTGAGACCGCGGCGACCCTGCGGTCGCCAGCCACGGGTTGTCAGGCTGTCTTCTATCACTGCGACATGAAGCAGTGGCCGGTGCGATCGAGCTGGAAGCGGGGAAAAAAGAAGACGCCGATGATCGTGCCCGCATAACGCTGCTCGAGGCCAGTCGATTCGCCGATGCAGAAGACCGGCTGGCGTGGCGCGCCCGTCGTGTTGATCGTCGTCGAAAAACAGAAGCTCGAGGATGCCGTCGCCGCTTGCTCGAACAGTTCGAGAACGCGGTTGCGATCCTGCGGCTCATAGCGGCGCACGAGGTTGAGAAGGCCGCAATTGCGTTGATCCAGCCCGTGCATGCGCGCGGCTTTGTCACCCAGGCGAAAGAGGCCATTCGACAGGTCGCCCGTCCAGCGCTCGGTGATACAGTATTGTGTCAGGAGCTCATTGTCCGAGGCATCGAAAGACACGGAGCCGGGCACGAATGGCGAGACGAAGGCGGACTTGGCAATCTTGAACACATCTAACCCCAGCCGGCAGGCCCGGCTCGACCACGATGCCGCCTGTTAGCTGCGGCGCAAGCAAACTGATTGTCTCGGTGAAGGTACGGGCTTCAGCCGATTGAAATATACTCCGCGACACCCTTCCGGTTCTCGGAAAGAGGCCTGTGAACGGTTGGCGCCGGTGGACCACGATCCGGCCGGCAATTCCACTATGATTGGTCGTTCTATGATTTCAACGGGCAGTTTGGTTGCACGGTTAACGTGCCATGGCTCCGTGTCATTGTGCCGATTGCCTCCCTCGCCAGTCTATCGCTCGCTTCAGGTGCGTCTATACTGCTAATTTTGCAATCGGCAACAACTGGAAACTAAAATAGTCCAGTATCCGCAAGTTAATTCGGTTCATGACTGACAAACGTCAACAAAAAGGGCGGCCCGAAGACCGCCCTCCTGTATGTCATTAGACTTTCGTCTAATTACATCATTCCGTCCATGCCCATGCCGCCCATGCCGCCCGGCATGCCGCCGGCAGCTTCCTTCTTCGGGAGCTCGGCGATCATGGCTTCGGTGGTGACGAGCAGGCCGGCAACCGAAGCTGCGTCCTGCAGAGCGGTGCGGACGACCTTGACCGGGTCGACGATGCCCATGGCGATCATGTCGCCGAACTCGCCGGTCTGGGCGTTGTAGCCGAAGTTGTCGCTCTTTTCGTCGAGGATCTTGCCGACGACGATCGAAGCTTCGTCACCAGCGTTCTCGGCGATCTGACGGGCCGGAGCCTGCAGGGCGCGGCGAACGATGTTGACACCGGCTTCCTGGTCGGCGTTCTCGCCCTTGACCTTGAGCTGGGCGGAGGCGCGCAGCAGAGCGACGCCGCCGCCCGGTACGATGCCTTCCTGAACGGCAGCGCGGGTCGCGTTGAGCGCGTCGTCGATGCGGTCCTTCTTTTCCTTCACTTCGATTTCCGTCGAACCGCCGACGCGGATCACGGCAACGCCGCCGGCGAGCTTTGCAAGGCGTTCCTGCAGCTTCTCGCGGTCGTAGTCCGAAGTGGTTTCTTCGATCTGGGCCTTGATCTGAGCGACGCGGCCTTCGATTTCAGCCTTCTGGCCGGCACCGTCGACGATCGTGGTGTTTTCCTTGGAGATCGAGACTTTCTTCGCACGGCCGAGCATTTCGAGCGTGACGTTTTCGAGCTTGATGCCGAGGTCTTCGGAGATCACCGTGCCGCCCGTGAGGATGGCGATGTCTTCGAGCATGGCCTTGCGGCGGTCGCCGAAGCCAGGAGCCTTGACGGCAGCGATCTTCAGGCCGCCACGCAGCTTGTTGACGACGAGCGTTGCAAGAGCTTCGCCTTCGACGTCTTCAGCGATGATGACGAGCGGCTTGCCGGTCTGGACGACGGCTTCGAGAACCGGGAGCATCGCCTGCAGGTTCGACAGCTTCTTCTCGTGCAGGAGAACGTAGGCGTCTTCCAGGTCGGCGACCATCTTTTCCGGGTTGGTGACGAAGTAGGGCGACAGGTAGCCTCGGTCGAACTGCATGCCTTCGACGACTTCGAGTTCGGTTTCGGCGGTCTTGGCTTCTTCAACCGTGATGACGCCTTCGTTGCCGACCTTCTGCATGGCTTCAGCGATATCGAGACCGATCTGCTTTTCGCCGTTTGCCGAGATCGTGCCGACCTGTGCAACTTCTTCCGAAGTGTTGATCTTCTTGGCCTTGGCCTGGAGGTCCTTGACGACTTCCTTGACTGCGAGGTCGATGCCGCGCTTCAGGTCCATCGGGTTCATGCCGGCAGCAACGGCCTTGGCGCCTTCGCGGACGATGGCCTGGGCCAGAACGGTTGCGGTGGTGGTGCCGTCACCGGCGATGTCGTTGGTCTTCGAAGCGACTTCGCGGACCATCTGGGCGCCCATGTTCTCGAACTTGTCTTCCAGTTCGATTTCCTTGGCAACGGAAACGCCGTCCTTGGTGATGCGCGGAGCGCCGAACGACTTGTCGATGATGACGTTGCGACCCTTCGGGCCGAGCGTGACCTTCACTGCGTCAGCGAGAATGTCGACGCCACGCAGCATCTTTTCGCGCGCGGTGCGGCCGAACTTGATTTCTTTGGCTGCCATTTTCAAAACTCCTGGTTTCGAAATGCCGGTGGTCCCGGCTTGAATTTACAGAAACGTTCGTGGGGAACCGGCGATCAGCCGATGATGCCCATGATGTCGGCTTCCTTCATGATCAGAAGGTCTTCGCCGTTGAGCTTGACTTCGGTGCCCGACCACTTGCCGAACAGGACGCGGTCGCCGACCTTAACGTCAAGAGCGACGATCTTGCCGCTTTCGTCACGGGCGCCCGAACCGACGGCGACGATTTCGCCTTCCTGCGGCTTTTCCTTGGCAGTATCCGGAATGATGATGCCGCCCTTGGTCTTTTCCTCGGACTCGACGCGACGTACGACGACGCGGTCGTGGAGCGGACGGAAGTTGGTGCTTGCCATTGTCTAATCCCTCGATCAAATGACATGTCCCGGATCGGGAACCGACCCGGTGGATTTGTGTTAGCACTCGCCATAGATGAGTGCTAGCCTGACCGAGATAGGCTCGGGTCCGGATCGAGTCAAGAATTGGCCACCAAAAAAGTTGGCCCCCGTGGATCCGATTGACTTAATTGCCGGGATTATGTTTAACGGTGCCATGGGGTTTGCGAATGCCCCACGAGGCGCCATGCCAAATTTCGCGTCCTTTATAGCACTATCGAGGGACGTATCATGGCTTCCTACAATGCAATCTCTCCCGAAAAACTCGTGAGGCTGATCGGTACGCCGAAAGCGCCGATCATCATTGATGTTCGCGATGACGACGATTTCGCCACCGCTCCCTACCTGCTGCCGACGGCGATACGCCAGGGCCATTCCGATGTCGAGGCCTGGGCCTCGACGCCGGCCTACCGCGACCGCGGCGTGGTCGTTGCCTGCCAGAAGGGGCTGAAGCTCAGCGAAGGCGTTGCCGCCTTGCTGCGCCTTGCCGGCGCACAGGCGGAAATCCTCGAAGGCGGTTTCGCCGCATGGCAAGCGGCTGCCCTGCCGCTTGTTCCAGTCAGGAGCCTGCCACAGGGCAGGACGGCCGGCGGCACGCTCTGGGTCACGCGATCCCGCCCGAAGATCGACCGGATCGCTTGCCCTTGGCTGATCCGGCGGTTCGTCGACCCCGCGGCAAAATTCCTTTTCGTCTCGCCGTCGGAGGTGGAGGCGGTGGCCGCGCGCTTCGGGGCAACGCCCTTCGATATCGAGGGTGTGTTCTGGAGCCATCGCGGCGAGCTTTGCAGTTTCGACGTGTTTGTGGAGGAGTTCGGGCTTGCCTTCCCCGCCCTGAAGCACGTGGCGCGGATCGTGCGGGGCGCCGATACCAACCGACCGGATCTCGAGCCGCAGGCATCGGGCCTGCTTGCGATTTCGCTCGGCCTGTCGCGCATGTATGCCGACGATCTCGAACAGTTGGAAGCCGGCATGCTGATCTATGACGCGCTCTATCGGTGGGCGCGCGATGCCGCCGACGAGATGCATGACTGGGTCTCGCACACGCCCCGCAAGAGGGACGGCCGTGAATAAGCCCATTCTGTCTGGCGGTGCCGATCTGTCGCCGCCGCCGCATCCCTCCTTCCGCGAAGCGCTCGGCGTATGGATGAAGATCGGTCTCCTGAGTTTCGGCGGTCCGGCCGGCCAGATCGCGTTGATGCACAAGGAACTGGTCGACGAGCGCCGCTGGATCTCGGAGAGCCGGTTCCTGCATGCCCTGAACTACTGCATGCTGCTGCCGGGTCCGGAGGCGCAGCAGCTTGCCACCTATGTCGGCTGGCTGCTGCACGGCACGCGCGGCGGTATCGTGGCGGGAACGCTGTTCGTGCTGCCGGGCTTCCTCGTCATCTGTGCGCTGTCGGCCGCCTATGCGGTCTTCCAGCGAACCGACTGGCTGCAGAACCTTTTCTTCGGCCTGAAGGCAGCGGTGCTGGCGATCGTGCTCGAGGCGCTGGTGCGGGTGGCAAGCCGCGCACTGAAGACCCCGTTCATGCGCCTGTTGGCGGCGCTTGCCTTCGTTTGCCTGTTCGTCCTTGCACTGCCCTTTCCGCTGGTCATCGCTGCGGCAGGCATTTGTGGCTACCTTGTCGCGCGAACCGCGCCGGGTCTCCTGCAGCCGCCGGCCGGTCATAAGGCACACGCAGTCGACAAGCCTTCCGTGATTGGCGATGCGTTCCCCGACCGGCAGCGCGGCATCGGCGCAACGCTCGGTATCGTCGTTGCCGGCGCCGTTCTTTGGGCCGCACCCTTTGCTCTTCTGCCGCTGCTTCCCGCCGGACCGGGTGCGTTTGTCGCCATCGGCGTCTTCTTCTCCAAAATGGCGGTCGTCACCTTCGGCGGCGCCTATGCGGTGCTCGCCTATGTCGCCCAGCAGGCGGTCGAGACCTATCACTGGCTGAAGCCGGGCGAGATGCTGGATGGATTGGCGCTGGCGGAGACGACGCCGGGGCCGCTGGTTCTCGTCCTCTCCTTTGTCGGCTTTCTCGCCGCCTTCCGGGATACGGCGGGGCTCGATCCGCTCGCAGCCGGCCTGCTGGGCGCATTCCTCACCACCTGGGTCACCTTCGTTCCCTGCTTTCTCTGGATCTTCCTTGGCGCTCCCTATGTCGAGCGCCTGCGTGCCAACGCTGCCCTGTCCGGCGCGCTGGCGGCGATCTCGGCCGCCGTCGTCGGTGTCATCCTCAATCTGGCCGTCTGGTTCGGCCTGCACGTGCTCTTTCGCGAAGTCGGCGCGTTGCGGCTTGGCCCGATCTCGATGGCGCTGCCGGAACCGGCCTCGCTCGATGCGCTCTCGCTCCTGTTGACGGTCGCAGCGGCCGTGATGCTGTTCCGCCTGCGCCTCGGCATCGTCTACACGCTGCTCGTCTGCGCGGTGGCGGGGTTTGCGCTCAACGCGCTCATTTAGTCGCGGCAGCGGCAAAATTGTCGGCAGGGCCTTGTTTTCTCGATCCGGCTTTGCGATGTCAGCCGGGCTTATCAGGATCGGGAAACAGCATGGCCAAGCGCATTCAGTCCTTCCGCGAGATCACGGACCAGTACGACGTCGTGCTCTGTGACGTCTGGGGCGTGCTGCACAACGGTGTGGAAGCCTTCGCGCAGGCCTCGGAGGCGCTGGCGGAGGCGCGCGCCGCCGGGCTGACCGTCGTGCTGATCACCAATTCGCCGCGCCCCCGGCCCGGCGTGCAAGTGCAGATCCGCGGCCTTGGCGTTCTGGACGAGGCCTATGACCGCATCGTCACCTCCGGCGACGTGACCCGCTCGCTGATCGCCGCCGGTCCGGAAAAGATCTATTTCATCGGTGCCCGCAAGGACGAGGTGCTGCTCGAGGGGCTTGGCGTGAAGGCCGTCTCGGCGGAGGAAGCCGGCATTGTCGTCTGCGCGGGGCTGCGCAACGACGAGAAGGAAACGGCGGACGATTATCGCGCCGAGCTGGAGAAGCTCGCGGCCCGTCATCTGCCTTTCATCTGTGCCAACCCCGATCTGGTCGTGGAGCGCGGTCACCGGCTGATCCCCTGCGCCGGTGCGCTCGCCAAGCTCTACGGAGAGATGGGTGGAAGCACGCTGATCGCCGGCAAGCCGCATCGACCGATTTACGAGAAGTCGCTGGAGGAGGCGCGCGACGTGCGGGACGGGTTCGACCTTTCCCGCGTGATCGCGATCGGCGACGGCATGCCGACCGACGTGCGCGGCGCTGAAGCCTTCGGCCTCGATGTGCTCTATATTTCCGGCGGCATTCACGCCAAGGAGTACGTCAAGGACGGCGTGACCGACGAAGCGAGGCTGGAAGCGTTCCTGGCGCGCGAACAGGCGGCGCCGAAATGGTGGATGCCACGATTGCAGTGATTGGACGACGAGGCCGTATGACCGTATTCCATCGCAACGAAACCAAGGAGCCGCTGCCCGAGCATCTGCGCGCGGGCGTGATTGCGATCGGCAATTTTGATGGCGTTCATCGCGGTCATCAGTCCGTCTTGCAGCGGGCGCTGGACATTGCGAAAGCGCGTGGCGTGCCGGCGCTGGTCCTCACCTTCGAGCCGCATCCGCGCACGGTCTTTCGCCCCGATCAGCCCGTCTTCCGCCTGACGCCGGCGCACCTGAAGGCGCGGATCCTGGAGGGGATGGGGTTCTCGGCGGTGATCGAATATCCCTTCAACCGGCAGTTTTCGCAGACCGCGGCAGCAGACTTCGTCCGTCAGGTGCTGATGGACTGGCTGCACGCCAGTCATGTCGTCACCGGCTTCGACTTCCATTTTGGCAGGGGCCGGGAGGGCGGTCCGGCCTTCCTGATGGCGGCCGGGGAAGAAAACGGCTTCGGCGTGACTCTGGTGGACGCTTACCGCGACGAAAATGCCGAGGTGATTTCGTCGAGCCGTATCCGCGAACTGCTTGCCAAGGGCGACGTGGCCGAGGCCGCGGGCCTGCTCGGCTACCACTACACCGTCGAAACCGAGGTGATCGGCGGCAAGCAGCTCGGCCGGACGCTCGGCTTTCCGACCGCGAACATGCAGCTTCCGCCCGAAGTGGAACTGCGCACCGGCATTTATGCGGTTCGTTTTCGCCGCGCCGATGGTACGCTGTTCGACGGCGTTGCCAGCTTCGGTCGCCGCCCGACCGTGGACAGCAACGGCGCGCCGCTGCTCGAGACCTTCGTCTTCGAGTTTTCCGGCGACCTCTATGGCGAGACCTGTACGGTTTCCTTCTTCGAACACCTGCGCGACGAGCTGAAGTTCGACGGTCTCGACGCGCTGGTCGTGCAGATGAAGCGCGACGAGGAGGAGGCAAGGGCGCTCCTTTCCGGCGTGCGCCCCCTCGGCGAAATCGACCGGCTGCTCTGTTGCTAAAGAAGAAAACGCGCGCGGCCGCGCCACCGCACCTTTTCAACTGGCCGAAAACGCCGTAATACCGCGCGTCATGATGTTCTACCGGCTGACCATCGACCTGCGAATTAGTGGCCCGGCCTTCCGCGCGCTCTGAGCGAGGCCGGAAGGTCCGGGATTTCGGGCGTTGCGAACGACGCCCCCGCCGTCACCGACAGACAGATCCCCTCTTGCAGCGCGACAATTCGCGCGATGAAGCGATAGCCAAGCCATGACCGACACGCCCGAGAAGATCGACTATTCCTCCACTCTCTACCTGCCGCAGACGGATTTTCCGATGCGCGCCGGCCTGCCGCAGAAGGAGCCGGAAACGGTGGCCCGCTGGCAGCAGATGGACCTTTACAAGAAGCTGCGCGCCTCCGCCGCCGGCCGCGAAAAATTCGTGCTGCACGACGGCCCGCCCTATGCCAACGGCAACATCCATATCGGCCACGCGCTGAACAAGATCCTCAAGGATGTCATCAACCGCTCGTTCCAGATGCGCGGCTATGACGCCAACTACGTTCCCGGCTGGGACTGCCACGGCCTGCCGATCGAGTGGAAGATCGAGGAGAAGTACCGCGAGAAGGGCCAGAACAAGGACGAGGTTCCGGTCAACGAATTCCGCCAGGAATGCCGTGACTTCGCCACCGGCTGGATCAAGGTGCAGACCGAGGAGTTCAAGCGCCTCGGCATCGAGGGCGACTTCGAAAACCCCTACACGACGATGAACTTCCACGCGGAAGCCCGCATCGCCGGCGAACTGATGAAGATCGCCAGGAGCGGCCAGCTCTACCGCGGCTCCAAGCCGATCATGTGGTCGGTGGTCGAGCGCACGGCGCTGGCGGAGGCTGAGGTCGAATATGCCGATGTCGAGAGCGACATGATCTGGGTGAAGTTCCCGGTCAAGGAAGGCCCGGACGCACTCGCCGGCACCTTCGTCGTCATCTGGACCACCACCCCCTGGACGATCCCCGGCAACCGCGCGATCGCGTTTTCCTCGCGCTACGCCTATGGCCTCTATGAGGTCGCGACCGCCGAGAACGATTTCGGCCCGCAGCCCGGCGAGAAGCTGATCTTCGCCAAGCGCCTTGCCGACGAGTCCGCTGCCAAGGCCAAGCTGACCTTCAACTTCGTCCGCGACATCGAGGCCGATGAACTGGCCGCGATCACCTGCGCCCATCCGCTGCACGGGCTCGGCGGCGGCTACGACTTCAAGGTGCCGCTGCTCGACGGCGACCATGTCACCGACGACGCCGGCACCGGCTTTGTCCACACCGCCCCCGGCCACGGCCGCGAGGACTTCGATGCCTGGATGGATAGCGCGCGTGCGCTCGAAGCCCGCGGCATCTCGTCGGCGATCCCCTTTACCGTCGACGACGCCGGCTACTTCACGTCTGACGCGCCCGGCTTTGGTCCGGATGCCGAGGGCGGCGCCGGCCGCGTCATCGACGACAAGGGCAAGAAGGGCGATGCCAACGAGCGTGTCATCAAGGCGCTGATCGCCCGTCATGCACTGTTCGCGCGCGGCCGCCTGAAGCACTCCTATCCGCATTCCTGGCGCTCGAAGAAGCCGGTGATCTTCCGTAACACGCCGCAGTGGTTCGTCTATATGGACAAGGAACTCGGCGACGGCACGACGCTGCGCTCGCGCTCGCTGTCTGCCATCGATGACACCCGTTTTGTGCCCGCGGCCGGTCAGAACCGCCTGCGCGCGATGATCGAAGGCCGTCCGGACTGGGTGCTTTCGCGCCAGCGCGCCTGGGGCGTGCCGATCGCGATCTTCGCCGACGAGCAGGGTGAAATCCTCGTGGATGAGGCCGTCAACGCCCGCATTCTCGAAGCCTTCGAGAAGGAAGGCGCCGACGCCTGGTTCGCCGACGGTGCCAAGGAGCGCTTCCTCGGCAACGACCACGACCACGTCCGCTGGACGCAGGTTATGGACATCCTCGACGTCTGGTTCGACTCAGGGTCGACCCACACCTTCACGCTCGAAGACCGTCCTGACCTGAAGTGGCCGGCCGACGTCTACCTGGAAGGCTCCGACCAGCATCGCGGCTGGTTCCACTCGTCGCTGCTCGAAAGCTGCGCCACGCGCGGCCGCGCGCCCTATGACGCCGTCGTCACCCACGGGTTCACGATGGACGAGAAGGGCGAGAAGATGTCGAAGTCCAAGGGCAACGTTGTTTCGCCGCAGGACGTCATGAAGGACGCCGGCGCCGACATTCTGCGCCTCTGGGTGATGACCACCGACTACTGGGAAGACCAGCGCCTCGGCAAGACGATCATCCAGACCAACATCGACGCTTACCGCAAGCTCCGCAACACCATCCGCTGGATGCTCGGCACGCTCGCGCACGACAAGGGCGAGGAAATCGCCTATGCCGAGATGCCGGAGCTGGAAAAGCTGATGCTGCACCGGCTTGCCGAATTGGATCAGCTCGTCCGTGAGGGTTATAACGCCTTCGATTTCAAGAAGATCGCCCGGGCGCTGATCGACTTCTCCAACGTCGAGCTCTCGGCCTTCTACTTCGACGTTCGCAAGGATGCGCTCTACTGTGACGCACCCTCTAGCCTGCGTCGCCGTTCGGCGCTGGCGGTGATCCGCAAGCTGTTCGACTGCCTAGTGCTGTGGCTGGCGCCGATGCTGCCGTTCACGACGGAAGAGGCCTGGCTTTCGCGCAAGGCCGATGCCGTCTCGGTTCACCTCGAACAGTTCCCGGAAATTCCGGCCGAGTGGAAGAACGAGGCGCTCGAGGCGAAGTGGGAGAAGATCCGCACTGTCCGCACCGTCGTCACCGGCGCGCTCGAGATCGAGCGCCGCGAGAAGCGCATCGGCTCGTCGCTGGAGGCAGCACCCGTCGTCCACATCGCCGATCCGGCATTGCTGGCGGCGCTTGAGGGCGAGGACTTCGCCGAGATCTGCATCACCTCGGCGATCACGCTCGTTGCGGGCGAGGGGCCAACCGAAGCCTTCCGTCTGCCGGAGGTTTCCGGCGTTGCCGTCGAGCCGAAGCTGGCCGAGGGCAAGAAGTGCGCGCGGTCCTGGCGCATCACCACCGATGTCGGCTTGGATGCGGACTATCCGGACGTCTCCGCTCGGGACGCGGCGGCGCTTCGCGAGATCGGCTTCCGCGCCGCGGCCTGAGGGCTCAACCCGACGAAAGGTTGTGCACAAGACACGCAAGATACCGGATGAATTGCGCTTTTGCGCTTCATCCGGTATTGCTGCCTGAAAATCGTCGGATTTTTCCGCCAACGCACGGCATTCGACGGACGTGATCGAAGCGATTCACCGGCTTTGCTGGGAAGGGTTTGCATGAGAATGACGCGAGGAATTCGACTGGGCGCCAGCGTGGCGGCACTGCTTGGCGCATGCGCCATTCTTTCCGGCTGCATCGGCGGCCCGACCTACGGAACCGACAAGACAAGCGGCGAACAGCTGATGGACGACCTCGGCAATTCCGTGATGCTCAGGACGCCGAACAGCGGCGACAAGAAGATCGCCTACCAGCCGCGCGGCGGCCTCGTGGTCCCCAAGGATCAGGGCCAGCTCGTGGCGCCGCAGAAGTCGCTCGCCTCCACCGCCGACAATCCGCAATGGGTGGAAAACCCCGAAGACATGCGCGATCGCCTCAAGGCCGAGGCGACCGAGAACGAGCGCAAGATCGGCTACAATTCGCCCCTGCAGACGCAGCACAACACGATGCGGCAGCTCTCGACGAAGGAGCAGACCGAGCAGTACCGCGAGGCGCGCCGGGTGCAGCAGGGCATCTATTCCGACAAGCGCCGCTACCTCAGTGATCCGCCGCTCGACTACCGCAAGATGCCCGAAGAGGCTGCCGCCGACCTCGGCGAGCCGGAGAAGAAGAAGGAGCGCCGGCGCCTGAAGGAGGCCAAGATGGCCAGCGGCGGCTCGACGTGGTGGCCTTTCTGATCCGATGAGCTACCGCATTCGCAACGCGACCGCCGCCGATGCGGCGATCATCCTGCGTTTCATCACCGAACTGGCCGTCTACGAGAAGGCGGGACATGAGGTCGAGGCGACCGTCGAAACGCTGACGGCTTCGTTGTTCGGCCCTGAGGCCGTGACACGCGCGGTGATCTGCGAGACCGAAATGGGCGAACCGGTCGGATTCGCCGTGTGGTTCTACAACTATTCCACCTGGCAGGCCCGCAACGGGCTTTATCTCGAAGATCTCTACGTGACACCAGAACATCGCGGTGCCGGCGTGGGGCGCAAGCTCCTGCGGCATCTCGCCCAGGTCGCCGTGGCCGAAGGCTGCGGTCGCTTCGAATGGAGCGTGCTCGACTGGAACGAGCCGGCGATCCGCGCCTATGACGCGATCGACGCCGAACCGCAGACCGAGTGGATACGCTACCGCCTGGCGGGCGAAAAATTGAAGGCATTTGCAGCCGGTTGATGCGTCCGTGTTGTGAAAGCCGCAAATTTCATTTCACATCTCATATCTTCTTAACCCGGCAGGGATAGCTTCCGCCGCATGTTGGGTATCAGCAGAAAAACGGCCATGAAGGCTGCGGTTACGACGGGAGCCTCCGTCGTTGTTTCCGTTTGCATCGTTCTGTTGCTGGTGCCGATGCTGGGCGGCCACCCGGACGGTCCGGGCTTTTGGATGAGTGTCCTGTGTCCGTTGCTTATCGGCGGCCCGGCCAGCACCTACCAATTCCACCAGAAGGAAATAACCGCACGTCAACGCGACGCTCTGGCGCGTATGCATGTCGAGCTGGAAGACGCACATCTGGCGTTGAAAAAGCTGCATGCTGACCTTGAGCGCAAGGCCCGAACCGATTCTCTGACTGGCGGCCTCAACCGTGAGGCGTTCTTCGCCAGCTTTGAAGCGGAGGGGGCCAACAATGCAGGGCCTGTTGCGCTGTTGATCGCCGACGCGGATCACTTCAAGAAGGTCAACGATGCCTTCGGTCATCTCGTCGGTGACGAGGCGTTGCGAATGATCGGTGCCGTCATGGCCCGAACCGTCGGAGAAGGCGTTCCGTGGGCCAGGATTGGTGGGGAAGAATTCGTCGCCTTCCTGCAGGGGGCGGATCGCACCAGCGCCGTTCAGGTGGCCGAGCGCATCCGCCGCTCCGTCCTGGCAAGCGGCCTCTCGGCCGACGGGCAACCGGTCCCCTTGAGTGTCAGCATCGGAATCGTGTGCAGCGATGGCCCTTTCGATCCAATGGAGTTGTTTCGTCAGGCGGATGCAGACCTTTACCGCGCGAAATCTGCGGGTAGAAATTGCATCGTGATGGACGGATGCGAGGTATCCGCATCCAGCATGGCTGCTTGAGATCAGTCGCCCTCGCGACGCTCCCGGAAGAACTGTCTGAGTATCTCTGCCGCCTCGATCTCCTGCAGGCCTGAATAGACCTCGGGCGCGTGGTGGCAGGTGGGCTGATTATAAAAGCGCACGCCGTTGTCGACGCCACCGCCCTTGGGGTCCTCGGCGCCATAATACAGCCGCCGCAGCCGGGCAAAGGAGATGGCGGCGGCACACATGGTGCAGGGTTCAAGCGTGACATAGAGGTCCGCCTCGTTGAGGCGTTCGTTGCCGAGGATTTCGGCCGCGGCGCGGATGACCAGGATTTCCGCATGCGCGGTGACGTCGTGATCCGCGCGCGTGCGGTTGCCGGCGCGCGCGATAACCTTTCCCGCATGGACGAGAACGGCGCCGATCGGCACCTCACCGCGTTCTGCAGCCTGATGTGCCTCCGCCAATGCCTGGTCCATGAACCTATTCGTCATGCCCGCTCACAATTTCTCTTAACCCCGGTCGCCTGACCTGATACGACACGCCAAAACGGTAGGCAAACAACATATGACATCCAGAGACAAGCCAAAACGGCCGGGCGCAAAGCCCTTCGACCGCGATCGCAAGCCGCGTGACGGCGCCGGCAAGCCCGATGGCAGGAAGCCGTTCGGCGCAGGCGCAAAGGCGGCCGGCTTCGCCAAGTCCGAACGGGGTTCTTCCAAACCGCAGGGATCGTGGAAGGACGAAAAGCGGGACTTCGGCAAGAAGGCCGGAACGAGCGCGCCGGCGGCTGCCGCCAGCCCGACCACCGGGCAGGAACCCGAACGCATCTCCAAGCTGCTCGCGCGCGCCGGCGTGGCCTCGCGCCGCGACATCGAGCGCATGATCATGGACGGCAGGGTCAGCGTGAACGGCGTCGTGCTCGACACGCCGGTCGTCAATGTCACCTTCTCAGATCAAATCGAGGTGGATGGCGTTCCCATCCGCGGCATCGAGCGCACGCGCCTGTGGCTCTATCACAAGCCCGGCGGCCTGGTGACGACCAATGCCGATCCCGAAGGTCGCCCGACCGTGTTCGAGCACCTGCCGGAGGACCTGCCCCGCGTGATGTCGGTCGGCCGTCTCGATATCAACACCGAAGGCCTGCTTCTTCTGACCAATGACGGTGGTCTCGCGCGCGTCCTGGAACTGCCGACCACGGGTTGGCTGCGTCGCTACCGCGTGCGTGCCCACGGCAAGATCGACCAGGAAGCGCTGGATCGGCTCAAGGACGGCATCGCCGTCGACGGCGTACTCTACGGCGGCATCGAGGCGACGCTGGACAAGGTTCAGGGCTCGAACGTCTGGATCACGATGGGGCTTCGCGAGGGCAAGAACCGCGAGGTCAAGAACGTGCTCGGCGCGCTTGGCCTCGAGGTGAACCGCTTGATCCGTATTTCCTTCGGACCGTTCCAGCTTGGCGACCTCCCGGAAGGCCAGGCGCTGGAAGTTCGCGGCCGCACGCTGCGTGATCAGCTCGGTCCGCGGCTGATCGAGGACGCGAAGGCGAACTTCGAGGCGCCGCTCTTCGAGCACCAGCACGACGACAGGGAAGAAGCCCCCGCACACGCCCAGAGGGGTGGCCGCGAGGAGCGTCAGCCGTTCCGCGAAAAGGACGGTGACCGTCGGGAGAAGGCGCGGGCGCGCCTGGACACGAAGCGAGACGACCGGTTTGGCGACAAGAGGGAAGACAAGCATCGACGCGACCGCGACGATGACCGCTTTTCCGACCGGCCGAAGCACGAGCCGGGCAATCGTGCCCGCAAGTCGAACGTCTGGATGGCACCTGGCGCCCGTCCCGTAGCGGAGAAGAAGCCGCAGGCGGCCGAGAGCGAGGAGGCTGTGAAGCGCACGCCGCGTGACCGGCCGGAAGGCGCTCCAAAGACCAAGCGCTATGGCCGGACCCGCGATGGCGAGGCGACGAAGACGAAGCACAAATTCGATCCTGACCGGAAAAAGCCCGGCGGCCGTTTCGAGGAACGCGGCGATCGGGACCGCAACCGCGACAGTGGCGGGCGCGGCCCGCGTGTTCTCGGCGCCGGGGATGAAGGCGGCGAATGGATCCGCGCCAGCGAACCGGAAGCGCAGTCGCGTGACGATCGCGGCGGTGGATTCGGTCGCCCGCGCTCCGGGGCCGGCGACGCGCGTGCTCCGCGTGATTTTGGTGATCGCGCTGGACGCGACGACCGCAAGCCGCGTGGCAAACCCTTCGGCGATCGCGGTGGGGACAAGCCGTTCGGCAAGCGCGAGGACAGGCCCTTCCGCGGGCGTGAAAACGACAGGGGCGACCGCTCTTTCGGCGACAGGCCTTCCGGTGGCCGAGGCGGCGAGCGTTCCTTCGGCGACAAGCCTTCCGGCGGTCGCGGCGGTGAGCGGTCGTTCGGCGGCAAGCCGGGCGGCAAGTCCTTTGGAGGAAAACCGTCCTTCGGCAAGTCGGCGGGTGGCCGTCCGGGCGGCAAGCCTGGTGGTGGTAGACCGGCTGGCAAGCCTGGTGGCGGTCGCCCGACCGGCGGCAAGCCGCGCGGCCGGGGGAACTGACGCGTCGTGCGGATTGTCGGTGGAACATTGCGCGGCCGCGCGCTAGCCACGCCGAAGGGTGCTGACATCCGGCCGACCGCGGACCGCACGCGCGAGAGCCTCTTCAACATCCTGGCGCACGCCTATCCCGAGCATGTCGACGGCGCCCGCGTCCTCGATCTGTTTGCCGGAACTGGCGCCGTCGGTCTCGAGGCGATCTCGCGCGGCGCTCGCGCCGTGCTGTTCGTCGAGCAGGGCGTCGAGGGGCGCGGCCTGATCCATACCAACATCGAGGCATTCGGCCTGCAGGGCAAGGCCAAGATCTTCCGGCGCGATGCGACGTCACTGGGTGGGGTCGGGACGATGGAGCCTTTCGATTTTCTGTTCGCCGACCCACCCTACGCTCTCGGTCTGGGCGAGAAGGCCCTTGACGCTGCGGCAAAAGGCGGTTGGCTTGTGCCCGGAGCGCTTGCCATCCTGGAAGAGCGGGCGGATGTGACGCCCGCCGCCGTCGACGGCTATGAGCCGCTGGAGGTCCGCACGTTCGGCGACACGCGGATGCATTTCTACCGGTATACGCCCGCCTGACGACTTACGGGCGGAGGAGGTTCGATGCTGAACGATGCCCCCAAACCGGACGCCTCAAGAAGCAATGCGCGGCAAGCGACGCCGACGGTTGCCATCGCCCTTGGTGGCGGTGGTGCGCGGGGGCTTGCGCATATCCATGTGATCGAGGTCCTAGACGAGCTCGGCATTCGGCCGAAACTCATCGCCGGGTCGTCGATCGGCGCGATCATGGGAGCGGCAATGGCGGCGGGCCTCAGCGGCAAGGAAATCCGTGAGCATACGCTTGCCGCCGTCGGTCGCCCCAGCGAAGCGCTTGGCCGTATCTGGGGCTTGCGGCCAGCCACTCTCGCCGAAGCCTGGACAAGCAAGTTTCGCATCGGTCAGTTCAATCTGGAGCGTGTCTTGCGGGCCTTCCTGCACCCGCAGATACCCGATCGGTTCGAGGACCTGCAGATTCCACTGAAGGTCATCACGGCCGATTTCTACGAGCAGTGCGAGCGTGTCCTGGAACGCGGCCCCCTGTATCCGGCGCTTGCGGCCTCCGCCTCGCTTCCGGCCGTCTTTCTTCCCGTGCGCATCAACGGGCGCATTCTCATCGATGGCGGCTTGTGGAACCCGATACCGTTCGATCATCTCATGGGAGCGGCGGACATTACCATCGGTGTCGATGTTGTCGGCAGGCCGACCGGTGACGAAGGCGCAATCCCCAACAGCATCGACAGTCTCTACGGAGCAAGCCAGTTGACGATGCGCTCGATGATCGCGCTCAAGCTGAAGCAAGGCCGGCCCGACATTTTCCTGCAGCCCGAGGTCGGTCGGTTCAGGGTTCTCGATTTCATGCGCGCGAAGGACATCCTCGTTCAGTCCGCCGGCGTGCGCGACGATCTCAAACGGGCGCTCGAAAAGCGGCTTTCCTCAAAAGCCAACGGCCCGGAATAGCAGGCAGCGTCAGTCGGCGGCCGTCTGCGCCATGACCGCAATGTCCTCGTCTTCGTCGTCGTCCGCTACCTGCTCGGTATGCTTGGGCTTGATCAGCGGCTCCGGCCGTACGGGGCGCGAATGAAGCATGTGCCGGCCCGCCGTCAGGCCTTCCGCCGCCTGCAGGATGAGGCGCTCTTCGTCGCGGTGGCGGATATCGTCGCTGATCGCCAGCGCCTCGTCGTCGTGGACACCGAGTGCCTCCAGGGTTTTGCGACCGAACAGCAGACCCGACTCGAAGGTTTCACGCACCTCGACATCCACGCCGCGGGCCCGGAGGGACAACGTGTGGATGCGGTCGTAGGAGCGGACGTAGACCCGCGCGTTCGGGTAGTCGGATTGCACCAGATCGACGATCCGGTCGGTGATGTCGGCCTTGTGGGTGCAGACGGCGACGATCTTTGCCTTCTCGATGCCGGCAGCCCGCAGCACCTCCTTGCGGGTCCCGTCGCCGAAGTAGATGCGAAAGCCGAAGCTCGCCGCCTGCCGGACGCGGTCGGCGGAGAAATCGATGACGGTGACGTCGCGCCCGCCTGCCAGAAGGATCTGCGAGGCGATCTGGCCGAAGCGGGAGAAACCGATCATCAGCACGTCCGACCCGGCGCCTTCGAAGTCCTCCTCGATCTCCTCGCGGCCGTCCTCGCGGATGAGCACGCCGACCAGAAGCGAGGCGATCGGAGTGAGCGCCATCGAGACGGTGACGATCACCACCAGCAGCGAGGCGACGGCTGACGAGAAGACGCCCGCGGCCGCAGCGGCGGTGAACAGCACGAAGCCGAATTCCCCGCCCTGCAACAAGAGCAGCGCGACCCGCACCGCATCGTTGTGCGGCGAGCGTCCCATGCGGCAGATCAGATAGATCACGACGGCCTTGGCCAGCATCAGCACCGGCACAGCGATGAGGATGACCTGGTAGTTCCGGAACACCACGTCGATGTCGAGTGACAGCCCGACGGCCATGAAGAAGAGGGCGAGCAGAATCCCGCGGAAGGGTTCGATGTCGGCCTCGAGCTCGTGTCGGTAGGATGATTCCGAAAGCAGCACGCCGGCGAGAAAGGCGCCCATGGCCATCGACAGCCCAGCGAACTGCAACAGCGTGGCCGAGCCGAGGACCACGAACAGGGCCGCCGCTATCATCGCCTCGCGCGCGCCGGTGCGGGCGATGACCTGGAACAACGGATTGAGCACATAGCGTCCGATCATCAGCATCGCGGCGATGGCCGTGATAGCGACGATGAAGTCCTGCAATGCTGTGGTCGTGTCTTCGGGTGTCTGCTTGGCCAGCAGCGGGATCAGCGCCAGCAGCGGAACGATGGCAAGATCCTGAAACAGCAGCAGCGAAAAGGACCGCTGCCCGTAGCGCGTGTTCGTGTCGCCTTTTTCGTCCAGGATCTGCAGCGCGAACGCGGTTGAGGAAAGGGCAAGACCAAAGCCGATGATCAGCGCCGCCTGCCACTCCTCCACGCCCATCAATAGGACGAGGCCGGTCAACACCACTCCGGTCGCCACGACCTGTGCGGTGCCGAGGCCGAAGATCTCCCTGCGCATCTGCCACAGCCGCGAGGGTTGCAACTCCAGCCCGATAAGGAAGAGCAGGAAGACGATGCCGAGTTCGGCCACCCCCAGGATCTCCTCGCCGTCGTGGATATAGTGCAGGATCGGACCGATCACGACGCCCGCCGCGAGGTAGCCGAGAATCGTGCCGAGCCCGAGCTTCTTGAAGATGGGCGCAGCCAGAACCGCGCCTCCGAGCAGGAGCAATGCTTCGGCAAACAGGGCATGCGTATTTGCCATGCGAGTGCGCGTCCTTCGGTATGTTAGATCGGTGCTGGCCAAGAATCACGGGTTCCACCCTTGATGCCTCTGCCAGTGCACAATAAATGGGGCAGGAATGAAAGGCCAAATCATGTCCGAGATCATCGATTCCGAAAGCCTTCTCGCCCGCGCCGGAGAACTCATCGACCATGCGGTCAAAGCAGGCGCCGAAGCGGCCGACGCGGTCGTCGTGCGCGGCCGCTCCCGCTCCGTCACGGTCCGCCTCGGCAAGGTGGAGGGAACGGAAGCGTCGGAGAGCGACGACTTCTCGCTTCGCGTCTTCATCGGCAAGCGTGTGGCGAGCGTTTCGGCCAATCCCGGTTTCGACCTTAAGCTTCTGGCGGAGCGTGCCGTTGCGATGGCCAAGGCCTCACCTGAGGATCCCTTCGCCGCCTTGGCCGATCCGGCGGACCTGGCGAAGACTTGGCCGGACCTCGAATTGTTCGACCCGACCGAGGTCTCTTCCGACGATCTGGCGGGAGCAGCCCTTGCCATGGAGGAAGCCGCGCTGGCGGTTGCCGGCGTGACGAACTCCAGCGGCGCAGGCGCCTCGGCCGGCATGGGCGGGCTGGTGCTGGCCACCTCGCACGGGTTCTCCGGCGCCTATTCCGCCAGCCGCTTCGGCCGCTCCGTTAGCGTGATCGCGGGCGAGGGCACCAAGATGGAGCGCGACTACGATTTCGACAGCCGGCTGTATTTCGCCGATCTGCGCGATGTCGGCGACATTGGCCGCGTGGCGGGCGAGCGCGTCGTCAAGCGTCTCAACCCCCGGCAGGTGCCGACGGCCAAGAATGTTACCGTCGTGTTCGACCCGCGCATGGCGCGCGGCATGGCGGGTCACATCGCCAGCGCCATCAATGGCGCCTCGGTGGCGCGCAAGACGAGTTTCCTGCGCGACAAGATGGGCAAGCAGGTGCTGAAGGCCGGGCTTTCGGTGACCGACGATCCGTTGGTCGTCCGCGGCTCGTCCTCGCGCCCGTTCGACGGCGAGGGCGTCACAGGCGAGCGCCTGGTCATGATCGAGGATGGGGTGTTGAACCACTGGTTCCTGTCGACCTCGACGGCGCACGAGCTGGGCCTGCACACCAACGGGCGCGGCGTGCGCGGCGGCACCGCCGTCAGCCCGGCCTCCACCAACTTCGCGCTTGAACCGGGCGATATCCTGCCCGAGGACCTCATCCGCTCGATCGGCACGGGCTTTTACGTGACGGAGCTCATCGGGCATGGTGTGAACATGGTGACAGGCGAATACAGCCGCGGCGCCTCCGGCTTCTGGATCGAGAACGGCGAACTGGCCTACCCGGTCTCGGAAGTAACGATCGCATCTACCCTCACGGACATGTTCATGCGCATGACGCCGGCCAACGATATCGACAGGAAGTTCGGCGTGGCCGCGCCGACGCTTGCGATCGAGGGCATGACTCTCGCAGGCAAGTGAGCATGGCCGCAAGCCGGGGTCGAATGGAAACTGGAGCGCACATGCCGGACGGCGAAGATCACGCCCGGTGGGAAGACGACCTGGCGCTGCTGCTCGAAGCGGCGCGGGCTGCCGGCGTCCGCGCAATGGAGTATTTTTGCAACAAGCCGGACGTCTGGTGGAAGAATGAAGGGCGTTCGCCCGTCAGTGCCGCCGACATCGCTGCCAACGATATCCTCAAGTCAGCCCTGCTTTCGGCGCGATCGGACTATGGCTGGCTGTCGGAGGAAACGGACGACGATCCCGAGCGTCTGTCCCGCGAAACGCTTTTCGTGGTCGATCCGATCGACGGAACGCGCGCCTTCATCGCCGGCAAGGATCAGTGGTGCGTCAGCGCTGCTGTGGTGCATCGAGGCCGGCCCGTTGCCGGCGTGCTCGTGGCGCCCGCGCTAAACGAGGTCTTTGCGTCACGGATCGGCGGACCATCCCTGAGGAACGGATTGCCGGTTCGCGTGTCCGAACCGAATGGAGAGCGCCCCTTGCGACTGGCGGGGGGGGAGGACATGGTGTCGCGGTTGGATCGAGGCGTGCTCGGCGCCCTCGGCACGATCCAGCGCATTGCGCACGTGCCCTCGCTTGCCTATCGTCTGGCGATGGTGGCGGATGGCAGGATCGATGGCACGCTGGTCAAGGTCAATTCGCACGACTGGGACCTTGCCGCCGCCGACCTCATTCTCGCCAATGCGGGCGGTGGACTGGTAACGCTCGATGGTGCCGCGCTCACCTACAACCGGCCCGAAGTCCGCCACGACGTCCTGTGCGCGGCCGGAAATGCGTGGCTCGGAAGGTTGATAAGCGCCTCATGCGACCTTGCCGGCCATTGACCTTTTTGCGCGGATGGCCCAAATCCGATGTGAAATTATATCACAATTGAAGAGAACATCATGGCAGAGACCGGCGACAACAAGCAGCGCCTGCATCTCGTCTTCGGCGGCGAATTGACGACGCTGACGGACGTGCAGTTCCGCGACCTCGAAAACCTGGATATTGTCGGGATCTATCCCGACTATGCGAGCGCCCTGGTGGCGTGGAAGTCGAAGGCGCAGCAAACCGTCGACAACGCGCACATGCGGTATTTTATCGTGCATATGCACAAGCTGCTCGATCCAGAGAACGCTTGACGCCTTCATTTTGCCTCGCGGCTGCTCTTGATGCCGCGGGGCAACCAATGACCGAGACCCCCCATGAACGCTTTCGGACGGATCAACGCAGCCGGCAGGTGCCGATGAGCAATGCTCTCGCGCGCCTGGCTCTGTCCGCCTATCGCTGGGTCGGCCTCGGCCTCTACCCGGTCATGCGCCCCTACCTGGCGTTCCGGGCTGCGAAGGGCAAGGAGGAGCGCGGCCGCCGGGGCGAGCGCTTCGGTCGCGCAAGCGTCGAGCGACCGGCCGGACCGCTTGTCTGGATCCACGCGGCAAGCGTCGGCGAGACCAACGCGGTGTCGCCGCTGATCCGGGAAGTGCGCCGGCGGGGGATCAGCGTGGTCCTGACCACCGGCACCGTGACTTCGGCTCGTGTGGCCCGCGAGCGGCTGGGCGACAGCGTCATTCATCAGTATGTGCCGCTCGACCTGAAACCCGTCCTGAATCGCTTTCTCGACCATTGGCGCCCGGATCTCGCGATCATGGTGGAGTCGGAGATCTGGCCGATGACCATTCTCGAGCTTGGCGCGCGGCACATCCCGCAGGTGCTCGTCAACGGGCGGATGTCCGACCGCTCCTTTGCGCGGTGGCAGAAGCGCCCGGCGATCGCGGACGCGTTGTTCGAGAAGTTCGCCCTTGTCATCGCCCAGTCGGACGCGGACGCAGAACGCTTCCGCACGCTCGGCGCCCTGCCGGTGCTCGTGTCCGGCAATCTGAAGGTCGATACGGACGCACCGCCGCATGATCCCGCCGTTCTTGCCGCCTACCGCAGCCAGCTAGGCACCAGGAAGACCTGGGCGGCGATCTCCACCTTCGAGGGCGAGGAACTGGCGGCCGGAAATGTTCACGCTGCGCTCAAGCAGCACATCGAGCTTCTCACCATCATCGTGCCGCGCCATCCTGAGCGTGCCGACGCAATTGAGGAAGCGCTTGTCGCCAAGGGGCTGAAGGTGGCGCGTCGGACGCGCAATGATCCGCTTACGGCGGACACCGATATCTTCCTGGGGGACACGATCGGCGAAATGGGACTCTATCTGCGCATGACGGAGATCGCTTTCGTCGGCCGCTCGCTCTTCGGCGAGGGAGGGCAGAACCCGCTCGAGCCGGCGATGCTTGGCTGCGCCGTTCTTTCCGGCCCGAATGTTCAGAATTTCCGCGACAGCTATCAACAGCTTGCCAAAAGTGGCTGCGCCAGGATGGTGCGTGATGTCGAGATGCTGGCCAAGGGCGTCGGCTATCTCCTCGTCAACGATGACATGCGCCACAAGATGATCGCCGCCGGGCAGGACTCCCTACAGGAAATGCGTGGGGCGCTGACGGAAACGGTCCGTGGCCTCGAACCCTATCTCAACCCCTTGACGGTAAAGGCGCGGCTTCATCCGCGCGAGGCCTGATGAGCGGCAACTCCATGGAAAAGACACACACGATTTCCGGTATCCTGTTCGACAAGGACGGGACGCTGCTCGATTACGCGAAGAGCTGGGTTCCGGTGAACTACGAGCTTGCGCGCCTCGCGGCCAAAGGCGACGAGGATCTGGCCCGCCGATTGCTGGTGGCCGGAGGCATGAACCCGGATACCGGTCATGTCGCCCCCGATACGCTGCTTGCCGCGGGCAATACCGTCGAGATTGCCGAAGGCATGGTTGCCGCCGGTTCGCCGATGACGGTGGCGGAGCTTTCGACACTGTTCGACGGCCTTTTCGCGCAATCGGCATCGATGGCCGTGGCCGTCACCGATCTCGCCGGGTTCTTCGCCGCGCTGCACGCCAAGGGCTATCGCCTCGGCGTTGCCTCGAGCGACAACGAGCAGTCGATCCGGCAGACGGCGCGCCGCTTCGGGTTCGACCAGTATCTCCACTACGTCGCCGGCTACGACAGCGGCTTTGGAATCAAGCCCGAGCCGGGCATGGTGATGGGGTTCTGTGCCGCGACCGGTCTGGACCCGCATGAGGTCGCCGTCGTCGGCGACAACAATCACGACCTGCACATGGGACGCAGTGCCGGTGCCGGCTTGACGGTCGCGGTCCTCACCGGGACCGGTTCGCGGGAATCCCTGTCGGCGGCTTCTGATTATTGCCTCAACGACATCACCGAGCTTCCCGCCCTGTTGCCCGATGACGGGGCACCGCGCCGGGCAGTCGCCTGAAACCATTGCATTCCTTCATTTTCCGGGCATTGTTAGTGCGATTGCGGCGGGCATGCGCACCGAAATGCGCCGCAAGCGAGACTTACGCAGCCATGACTTCTGGGGCTTGCCGTCGCAAAGCGATCGGATCGGGGGGTGGAATGGTTTCTGAGGCTCCGCCGTTCTGGTGGACGAAGCCGGATTGGCGCGCCTACGCGCTGTGGCCGGTGTCGCGGCTCTACGGCTTGATTGCCGGGGCCCGCATGCGGCGTGCGCGCCGCACTGCCATCCCCGTCCCGGTCATCTGCGTCGGCAATTTCACCGTCGGTGGCGCCGGCAAGACGCCGACGTCGATTGCGCTTGCCCGGGCCGCCAAGGCGCGCGGCCTGCGTCCCGGATTTCTCAGCCGCGGATATGGCGGATCGCTGGACGTCATCACCGTGGTCGATCCGGACCGCCACCGCGCCCGCGACGTCGGCGACGAGCCGCTGCTCCTGGCGCGCGAGGCACTGACGGTGATCTCGCGTCGTCGCGTCGGCGGGGCGCGGCGGCTGGTGGATGAGGGCGTCGACCTTATCATCATGGACGACGGGTTCCAGAGTGCCCGGCTTGTCTTCGACCACGCGCTGCTCGTCGTCGACTCGCGGCGCGGCATCGGTAACGGCTACATGATACCGAGCGGCCCCGTGCGGGCGCCGCTGTCCGAACAGATGCACCAGGCATCGGCCCTTCTGGTCATCGGCGATGGAAATGCAGCGGACGCGCTGATCCGGCAGGGCGCGCGGGCCGGCAAGGCGGTCCATACGGCAACGCTTGCGACCGTCGACGTGGCGGACCTCGTCGACAGGCCGGTGCTTGCATGGTCGGGGCTTGCGGATAATGAGAAGTTCTTTCGCACCGCCGAGAGCACCGGCGCGTCGCTCTACGTCACCCGCAGCTTTCCGGATCACCACCACCTCTCCGACGACGAGGTCGCCGACATCCTCGACCATGCCGAGGCACACGGCTACGGCATCGTGACGACGGCCAAGGACAGCGTACGCCTGGCGGGTGGGCACGGGCGATCGGAGGAGCTGAGGCTGAAGAGCCGCGTGATCGAGGTGGAGATCCGCTTCGACGACCCGCGCGCACCGGACAAGATCATCGAGGCGGCCCTGGAGTCCGCCCGCAAGCGCAGGCTCGGGACACCACGAAGCCCGTGACGCTGCACGTTGGCGCGGCACGTAGCAGGCTGACCGGGATCAGCGGGTCTGATTTGGCAGCGCGCCGGCTCGCTTTTCCGCTTCGAGGGAGGCGGTCGCATCGACATAGGCCTCCTGGCGGGCGACGCTCCAGTAGCGCAGTTCATCGATGGGGATCTGTTCTCCGGTCACGGCGCAGACGACGTAAGCGCCGGGCATGAGGATCTGGAAATCGCCGTCGAGGTAACGGATCTTGGCCTCACGGCTTCCTTCAATTCGGTTCATCGTCCGCGTCTCCTGTTGCCTGCGCCTGCTGGCCGGGAAGGGGCGTCGCGAGGCGCTCATGGTGGCAGGTTCCTGGTTGCCGTCTCGCCCTGTGCTCAGGCATGGCCGTCATTCCAGTGCCATATCGCGGCGGGTCGCCGAACGCCAGTAGTTTCAGCTTCTGCCGAACAGTCGCTCGATATCGGCAAGCTTGAGTTCGATGTAGGTCGGCCGGCCATGGTTGCACTGGCCGGAGCCCGGGGTGGTTTCCATCTGCCGCAAAAGGGCGTTCATCTCCTCCGGCCGCATCCGCCGCCCCGAGCGCACCGAACCGTGGCAGGCCATGGTCGCGGCAAGATAGTCAAGCCGGCTGGCAAGCCCGTTCGCCGTGTCCCATTCCGCAAGCTCGTCGGCGAGCTGCCGGACAAGGCCGGCCGCATCCATCTCGCCGAGCATAGCCGGCGTCTCTCGGACGGCGACGGCACCGGGCCCGAAGCGCTCGATGCCGAGCCCCAGTCGCGCGAAAGCCTCCGCATGGGCGACGAGGCGGTCGCAGTCGTCCTCCGGCAGATCGACGATTTCCGGAATGAGAAGCGCCTGCGCCGGGATCGGGTGTGCGTGCAGCGCGGTGCGCATCGCCTCGAAGACAAGCCTTTCATGCGCGGCGTGCTGGTCGACGATGACGAGGCCGTCCTCGGTTTGCGCGACGATATAGTTCTCATGCAGTTGCGCCCGCGCTGCGCCGAGCGGATGGCGCTGCGGTTCCGCCTCAGTGGCGGTCGGGGCCATGGTCGGGATCGGCTCGGCGCGCGCCGAGGGCTGGATACCCATGTCGAAGCCGGCCTGGTCGAAGCCGGCTTGCCGGATCTCCGAGAAACCGTTCAAGGCAGGCTGGTCCGCGAGCGGCCGATAAGGGGACGTCGACGGGCTCCAGGGCTGGGAAGGGCGAGCTGTCTCCGGCCGGAATGCCCGCATCAAGCCGGCCGCGCCCGACGTGGCGGCGCGGTCGCCCTCGCGCGTCAATGCCTGGCGGATTGCGCCGATGATCAGGCCGCGCACCAGTCCGGGATCGCGGAAGCGAACGTCCGACTTCGCCGGATGCACGTTGACGTCGACCAGTTCCGGGTCGATGGCGATTTCGAGGACGGCGACGGGATAGCGGCCACTCGGCACTGTCTCGGCATAGGCACCGCGCAGCGCCGACCAGATCAGCTTGTCCTGCACCGGCCGGCCGTTGACGAAGGCGAATTGCTGCAGGCTGTTGCCGCGGTTGAAGGTCGGCACGCCGGCAAAGCCGGTCAGCCGCACGCCTTCGCGCTCGGCGTCGATCTCGATCGCATTGTCGCGAAAATCCTTGCCCAGCACCTGGGCTATGCGGGCCAGCCGGTCGCTTCCGGTGGCCGGCAGTTCCAGCGTCGAGCGGTCCGGTCCGGAGAGCACGAAGCGGACCGCCGGGAAGGCGATCGCCATGCGGCGCACCACCTCGGTGATGGCGGCGGCCTCCGCCTTCTCGCTCTTCATGAATTTCAGCCGCGCGGGTGTGGCGAAGAACAGGTCGCGCACCTCGACCACCGTTCCGCGGTTGGCCGGCGTCGGCCGCACCGGCTCCACGCGGCCGCCGACCACCGCAATCTCCGAGCCTTCCCGGGCATCGGCCGTCCGGCTCTGGATCGACAGCTTCGCCACCGAGCCGATCGAGGGCAGCGCCTCGCCGCGAAAGCCGAGCGTGCGCACGTCGTCGAGACTGTGGTCGATCTTCGAGGTGCAATGGCGCCGGACGGCAAGCGCCAGATCGCCGGGCGACATCCCCGAGCCGTTGTCGCTGACCCGCAGGAGCGTCTTGCCGCCGCCGGCCGTGGCGATCTCAATGCGGGACGCGCCCGCGTCGATGGCATTTTCGATCAGTTCCTTGGTCGCGCTCGCCGGCCGCTCGATGACCTCGCCGGCGGCAATCTGGTTGATCAGGGTTTCGGAGAGCTGGCGTATCGTCATGGTCGTATTTTCCGGGATTCGTGCTCGCGTGGAAAGGGCCAAAGTTCCCGGGCCCTGCTTCTCCCGGCTTTTCAGCTGACAGCCAATGTCCCTGTCGTTTCGTCGCTTAAGTCGACTTTAATAAAATGCTGCGAATCTGTCGCTCTCGCTTGTATGAGCACAAGCCGGCCGGATCGCACCGGCGGACCATTTCAGCGCTGCTGGCCGCTGAATTTCCTCGCGTCCAAGGGCATTTTGCCTGATCAGCATGGTTGAATAATCGCATGGACGGCGGGGACTGCAGAGAATGAACGATGGTACGTCCATCGACGCAGACATCCAATCCGGAATGTTCGACGCGGCCTGCGACCTCCTGGGCGTCGGTGCGTTCATCTATGACAGGAACGACTGCCTCGTCTTCGCCAGCCGTCAGATGCACCGTTTCCTGCCGATCAGCCCCGATGTCTTGCGGCCCGGCGCGCGCCTGCGCGATGTGCTGGGCGCCGTCTTCGACGCGGGCATCCGCTACGGTATCCCCGCCGAACAGCGACACAGGGTGGTCAATCGCGAGGAATGGATCTCGGCGCGCATTTCCGCCCATTGGCGCGAACAGCACGAGATGGTGGAGCGACTCGGCAAGGACCGCTGGGTACGTTTTCGCAAACGCCGCCTGCCGAACGGCTACAATATATCGACCCTGACGGATGTCTCGGAACAGCGCAAACAGGAAGAGCAATGGCGCGCCGATCTGAAACGGGTCGCGCTGACCGAGCACGTCCTCGACACGCTGCCGCATCCGCTCATCATCAAGGACCGAAACCTCGTCTATCTCGCCGTCAACAAGGCGTTCTGCGCCATCCACGGAGTGGAGAGTGAGGCAATCCTCGGCCACACGGTTTGGGATCTTGTCGATGCCGAAAATGCGATGCGCATCGACGCAAGCGACCGCGGCGTTCTCGAAACCGGCATACCGTCCCGAAGCGAAGAGCATATCGTCGGAACGGACGGCAGCCACCTCTACGTGGTCACGCGCAAGTACAGGATCGGCACGCCGGACAACTCCTTCCTCGTCACGCTTATGGACGACGTCACCCATATCGTCGATCCGAAGGAAGAGTTGGCGGCAAATCGCTTCACCTTGCGGGTGACGACCCAATTCGTGAAAGCCGAAAACTGCTTCGATCCGGCTCGTGAGGCAGAAACGCGGCTGTTGCTGCAGCAGTGGTGTCAGGATGACGAGGCAGATGTTGCCGGCAAAAGGATCCTGCTGGTGACGCCGACGCGCCGGACTGAAGAGTTGCTGATCGGCGAGTTGCAGGCGCGCGGTGCCGACTGCTGTGCGGTCCGCTCCCTTGCAGAGTTCAATACCTTTCTCGACGTCGCAAACAGTTGTGGCGTCGGCCTGGACCTCATACTGCTCGACGACACCATGGATGGGTTCGAGGCCATCGCCGAGGCCGGCGGCGTGCCGGTGCGGGTTATCACGCCAGACCGGATCGGGGTCGACTTCTTTCGGGCGCTGGTGGAACCGCATGCGGTGGTGGCGGAGGCCATGCCGATCGATGTCGTCGCCCCCTCGGCGCTGTTCGATGACTGGTATATTGCGACAGACGCCGACTCGATGTCCCCGATCGTGGAGGGGGATATCGAGGTGCTGGTCGCCGAGGACAACCAGATCAATCAGTTCGTCTTTTCGCAGATCCTGGAGGGCATGGGCGTATCGCACCGGATCGCCGAGAACGGCGAGGAGGCTGTCGCCCTGTGGCGCAAGCACCAGCCACGACTGGTGCTCATGGACATTGCCATGCCCGTCATGAACGGGCTGGATGCAACGCTCGAGATCCGCGAGGCGGAAAAGGCGCTCCAGACCCGTACGCCCATCGTTGCGGTCACCGCCCAGGCGTTGAACGTGGACATGCAGAACTGCCTCGATGCCGGCATGGACGACTACATCACCAAACCGGTCAGCCCAGACATGATCGAAAGCATCTATAAACGGTTCGTGACGCAGAAACGCGCCCAGAACGCCGCCTGAGGGCGCGTATCCCTGTCAACCCCCATTTTTCAGGGGGTGACGTGGGGCGACAGTGTAACCGCTTGCTATGCCTTTGTTAATTCTCGTGCCTCATTCTGTCTTTCGGAGACAGTACGTGTCGGGAAGTCGGTAAATGAAATCGGGTGAGTATTCGGATACGGACGTTTCTCCAAGCGATCTGCATGCCATGGCCTACACGGACCCGCTGACGGGTCTGGGCAATACCTACCGCCTGCGCGACAAGGTGCGCCAGCTGGCCGCGGAACGCGCGGAAGATCCTGCCCCCTTTGCCGTGGGGATTGCCAATCTCGACGGGTTCAAGCCGATCAATGATCTGTTCGGACCCGAGGCCGGCGACGAGATCCTCTGCCAGGTCGCCCATCGCCTGAAAGCCTGCATTCCGGACGGAGCGACGGTTACCCGCCATGGCGGCGACGAGTTCGCCTTCCTCTTCCCGCTCGTGTTCGAGCGCAAGGGTGCTGAAAAGCTGGCCCACATGCTGCGTGAAGTGCTTTCGGCGCCATTCGACCTCGGCGACCGCAATGTCCGGCTGTCCGCGTCCTTCGGACTTGCCATCTACCCCTTTGCCGGCGAGGAATTCACGGACCTCCTGAAGAGCGCCGACACCGCCCTCTATCGTTCGAAGCGTCGTGGCCGCGGGCAAGTGACGGTCTATTCGCAGGAAATTGCCCAGGAGATGAAGCGCGCGACCCATCTGGAGCAGGCGCTGCGCAACGCGATCATGGCCAACGAGGTCGATGTGCATTTCCAGCCAATCGTCAGCCTCCGCAACGACATGGTGGTCGGCTTCGAGGCGCTTGCGCGCTGGTGCGATGCCGATCTTGGCTACGTTTCCCCGGCCGTTTTCGTGCCGCTTGCGGAAGAGCGCGGCTTTATCGACTCGCTGTCCGAAACGCTGCTTCGCAAGGCGGCGGAAGCGGCCCTGTCCTGGCCGAAGGAACTGTTCCTGTCGTTCAACCTCTCCTCGGCGCAACTGATGGACCCGAAGACGAGCCTGACGACGCTGGCGATCCTCAACCGGGTCGGGCTGGACCCGCGGCGGCTGGAACTCGAAATCACCGAGACGGCGGTCATGACGGATGCGGCGACGGCACAGAAGATCGTTGCGGAGCTGCGCGGTGCCGGCGTGCGGGTCTCGCTCGACGATTTCGGCACCGGTCAGTCCAGTCTCGGCCGCCTGCGCGATTTCACCTTCGACAAGGTGAAGATCGACCGCGCTTTCGTTTCACGCATTTCTGACGACCGGGTGTCCGAACACATCATCAAGGCGATCGTCGCCATGTGCGAGGGGCTCGACCTGGAGGTCGTGGCGGAAGGGATCGAGGATTTCTCCGAGGCGCTCAAGCTGAAGGCACTCGGCTGCGGCATGGGGCAGGGCTATTTCTACGGCAAGCCTGCCGATGCAGTCGCGACAATGCGATTCCTGGCCGAACGCTACATGCGCGTCGAGCCCGAAGTGGCCCACGGCTGAGGCCCCGTTCCGGGGGTGAGCGCTTAATCATTTGTTTGCCATTCGCCTTAGCCGGAAATAAATTCGCCTGACCTAACGTAACGGCATCCAAATAAGAAAACGGGGTAACGGGATGCTGCAGAACATCAAGGATATGCCGGTCAGGACCAACGACCGCTCTAAGGTCCGCATTTTCGTGACGGTCAAGGTGATGCACGAGAAAAGCCGTGCAAGAGTCGTCGACCTTTCCCCGACCGGCATGGCACTCGACATCGAAAAGCCGATCCGGATCATGCCCGGCCAGATCGTCACCATCGAAAGCGAGGAACTGGGCCAGTTGACGGGAACGGTTCGCTGGTACAACAACGGCCGGCTCGGTCTTCAATACAAGCTCAACACCAACGCGCTGGCGCAGATCTCCTCCTATTTCCGCTTCTTCCACCAGGAAGTGAAGCCCGTCATGGGCCGCTGAAGGCGGCTTCTGCCGGCAGGCGCTAACGCCTGCCTTCCTCCAGCAGCCAGTCGCGCACGCGCCGCGCCTGGCTGTTGAGTTCCCGCGAACGCGGCCAGACGACATAGAAGGCCAGCCCTGTCTCCAATACGTGGCCACCGACCGGCACCAGCGCGCCGGATCCGATCTGCTGCGCGATCAGGTGCTGCCAGCCGAGCGCGATGCCTTCGCCCGCCAGCACGGCCTGGATCACGAGCACATAGTCGTTGATGGCGAGGCGCCGGGACTGTGCAGGATAGCGCAATCCCGCGCTTGCGAACCACTCCGGCCAATCGCAGGCCTGCCGCACCGGTTCCTCCAGATGAATCAGAGGTTGGCGCAACAGGTCCTGCGGCGTCCTCGGCATGCCATGCGCGTCGATAAAGGCGGAACTGGCGACGGCGGTGATGACCTCCGGCGCGAGCAGGGCGGCATGGTAGCGCGGCCATTTGGCGGGATCGCCACCGCGGATGCCGAGCGGAATCGGCTCCTCCTCCAGATCAAGGTCGCGCACGCTCGTCTGGATCCTGAGATCGATTTCCGGCAGGTCCTCGCGCAGCTTTGCCAGTCGTGGCAACATCCACATGGAAGCAAAGGCGGTGGAGGCGGCGAGCGTCACATTGACCTCGCGCCCCTTTGCGCGGATGTCCTCAGCCGACTTCTGGATCCGCCAGAGGCCGACCGATACCTCCGTGTGGAAGCGCTCGCCCGCGTCGGTGAGTGCAACGGCACGATGGACGCGATGGAAAAGCGGCACGCCGAGTTGCTCCTCCAGCCCGCGGATTGCGTAGGAGACGGCGGCCTGGGTCATGCCGAGTTCCTTGGCCGCATGGGTGAAGTTCTGGTGCCGCCCGGCAGCCTCGAAGACGATCAGGCTGGCGGCCGAGGGCAGAAGGCGACGAAGTGTTTCCATAAATCCAGCTTATATCTGCCCCAAGTTTTTTCCAGCGTTACATGGGCCTTTTTCCCGTCTAGCCTCCTTTGCAGTTATGGAGGAAGACATGGTGGCGACGGCGACAGTTGAAAACGCGACACGGCGCGGAAGGGGGGGGCGGCCGCAGCGCCGGGAGGGTTCCGCAAATGTGAAGGGCGTCCCCTACATTCAGCGCAACATCCCGACCTACGACATCCTGTCCGAGGAGAATCTGCAGAAGATCGAGCGAACCGCCGACCGCATCCTCGCCGAGGTCGGGATCGAGTTCCGCGACGATCCGGCCGCGATCGACCACTGGAAGCGGGCGGGTGCGAAGGTCGATGGCTTGCTGGTGCGCTTCGAGCCGGGCATGCTCAACGAGATCGTCTCGACCGCGCCCGCGCAATTCACCCAGTTTGCACGCAATCCGGCCAACAATGTCGAGATCGGCGGCAAGAACGTCGTCTTTTCCCCGGCTTACGGTTCGCCCTTCGTCATGGACCTCGACAAGGGGCGGCGCTACGGGACGATCGAGGATTTCCGTAACTTCATCAAGCTGGCCCAGTCCAGCCCGTGGCTGCACCATTCCGGCGGCACGATCTGCGAGCCGGTCGACGTGCCGGTCAACAAGCGCCATCTCGACATGGTCTACAGCCATATCAAGTATTCCGACCGTGCCTTCATGGGGTCGATCACGGCGGAGGAGCGGGCCGAGGATTCCATCGACATGGCGCGCATCCTGTTCGGCGCCGATTTCGTCGACCAGAACTGCGTCATTCTCGGCAACGTCAACGTCAACTCGCCGCTGGTCTGGGACGGCACGATGACGCGGTCGCTACGGGCCTATGCCCGCGCGAACCAGGCCGCGGTGATCGTCCCCTTCATCCTCGGCGGCGCCATGGGGCCGGTGACGAATGCCGGCGCGATCGCGCAGTCCTTCGCCGAGACGCTTGCCGGATGTGCGCTGACGCAGCTGGAGCGCAAGGGCGCCCCGGTGATCTTCGGAAACTTCCTCTCCTCCATGTCGCTCCGGTCCGGCTCGCCGACCTTCGGAACGCCCGAGCCGGCGATCGGCTCGATGGTGATCGGCCAGCTCGCCCGCCGGCTGAAGCTGCCGTTGCGATGCGCCGGCAACTTCTCCAACTCGAAGCTGCCGGACGGCCAGGCGATGCAGGAAGGCCTGATGTCGATGCTGTCGGCGATCCATTGCGGGGCCAACTTCATCCTGCATTCCGCCGGCTTCCTCGACGGTCTGCTCGCCATGTCCTACGAGAAGTTCGTGATGGACGCGGACCTGTGCGGGGCGCTGCATTCCTATCTCGCCGGTGTCACCGTCGACGACAACACGCTCGCGATGGACGCCTTCCTGCAGGTGGGCCCCGGCAGTCATTTCCTTGGCTGCGATCACACGATGCGCAACTACCAGACGGCCTTCTGGGATTCGACGCTGTCGGACAATGAGCCCTTCGAGAAGTGGAGCGAGGAAGGTGGTTCCACGGATATCGCCACGCGCGCCAATCGCCAGTGGAAGAAGACGCTTGCGGAGTATGAAGCACCGCCCCTGGATGTAGCCGTCGACGAGGCGCTCTGCGATTATGTCGAGCGGCGCAAGGCCGGCATGGCCGATGCGTGGTACTGATCGCATCCTGCGAACAGTCGGCCAATCCAAAAGAAAAGCCCGGCAACACATCGTGTTGCCGGGCTTTTCACTCCTGTTGCCCGCTTACTTTGCGGGTTCCGTCGTCGGAGCTGGTGCTGATGTCGCCGGAGCCGGCGTCATCGTCGTGGAGCCCGTTGCGGTCGTATCGACCGTGGAGCGCTCAGCGACCTTCTGCGACAGCGTCTTGAATTCCGGCGCTGCCTGCAGGCTTTCCGCCGTTTCGGTCGTGGTCAGTTTGACCTCGCCGCTATCGGGCGCCTGACTAATGGCAATGTTGCCGAACGGCACCGCCACCCACTTCTCGCCGATCCCCAGGAAACCGCCGACACCGATGACTGCAGCGGTGATGCCGCCGTCCTTCTCCATGATCAGGTCATTGATCGAGCCGATGCTCTCGTCCGCTGCGTTATAGACGGACTGGCCGATATAGGTATTGGCGCTGACCTGATCCGCCGACTGCTCGGTCAGATAGGTCTTGTCCATCACAGTCGTCATCGCCGGATCGGCGGATGGAGCGGTCGTAGTCGCTGCATTGTCCATTGGTTTGGCGGGATCCGCACTGGCGTCAGGCGTGGCGGGCTGACCCATCGTCTGCGTCTGTGTCTCAGGCTGCGCGGGTTGCGTCGTATCCTGCGCGAACGCTGCCGGGGCGACGGCCGCTCCGAGGAAAATCGCACCAGCAGCAACGGAAGTAAGAAGCTTCTTGGTCATTGTGAGCCTGCCTTTCTTCTGCGTTGGGTATCAAGGGCGGAGGACGCTTGCTGCCTCCGTCCGCACCAGCTGATGTTTGCAAAACTCGCTTGCTGAGGAATGGTTCCCGCGGAAATTGGTATCTCCAGGCCGTTTCCCAAATGAAAACAGCTTCGGATGCCAAGCCGAAGCTGTAACTAAAAGCGCCGATTGTGCCGGGTTCAGAGCCGGAAGGCCGGCTCGAACCGTCCCTTGACGGCGATGCCGAGTTCGAAAGTGCGGCCCGCTTCCGGGTCCGCTGCGCGCGCCTTTTCGCCCATCCCCTGCCAGGCCGAGGTGACGAGCAGCCGATCCGCGGTTGCGCCGATGAAGGCCGGGCAGCTCGCCTGCGTCGCCGGCACGGCGTAGCGCTGGACCATCATGCCGTCCGGCCGGTACACGTCGATAGTCCCGGTACCCCAGCGCGCGTTCCAGATCAGCCCGTCCGCATCGCAGACCGAACCATCGATACCGCCCGGGTAGCCTTTCTGCTCGCTCAGCACCTCGGGGGCACCGGTTGGCAGGCCGGTCGCGGGATCGACCGCGACGCGCATCAGATCGTTGACGGTGGTATCGGTGAAGTAGGCGGTGGCGCCGTCCGGCGAAAAGCAGATGCTGTTCGGAATGGTGATGTTGGAAAAGAGCCGCGTCACCGTGCTGCCGGCGACATGGTAGATGGCACCGGCATCCTTCTCGGCGTCATATCCCATCGTTCCGATCCAGAGCGCCCCGCTCGCGTGTACGCGACCGTCGTTGGACCGGTTGCCGGGTTTGTCCTCGATCGCAGCAAAGTGTTCGAGCTTTCCCGAATTTGTGTCGCGAACAAAAAGTCCGTCGTCGGAGGCGATCAGCTGGCGCGACGGATCGATTGTCGCGATGGCGCTGCCCATCAAGGGCAGGTCATGGACTCGCTTCGTCGAGGATGACAGGTGCAGTTCGTGTAGCTTGCGACCCTTGATGTCGAACCACCAGGCGGTATCGGTCGCGGGATCGTAGCTCGGCCCTTCGCCGAGCTCGCTCTTAACCTGGCACAAGGTCTGGCCGGTGAAGGGTACAATGTCCGTCATGTCAGGCTCCATAGACGCGGTCATAGGCTGCGATCGTCGTACGGGCGCGCGCGGCAACGTCCGCAGCGGCCATGTCCGGCTTGTAGAGGCTCGATCCAAGGCCGAAGCTCCTGATGCCGGCCTTCGCATAGTCGGCAAAGTTCGCCTCGGAAACGCCGCCTACCGCTGCGATCTCGAGATCGGCGGGTAGAACGGCGCGGATCGCGTTTATGCCGGACGGTCCGAGCACGCTGGCCGGGAAGAATTTCAACCCGGTCGCACCGGCACGGGCCGCGGCGAGCGCTTCGGTGGGTGTGAAGACACCCGGCATCGTCACCATGCCTTTGGCCGCAGCGAGCGAGATCACCGCCGGTTCGACGTTCGGGCTCACCATCAGGCGTCCGCCGACGACGTCGAGTTGTTCGACCTGATCTGTCGTCAATACGGTCCCGGCACCGATCAGGCAGTCGCTCGGCGCCATTTTCGCGGCGGTCTCGATCGAACGGAACGGATCGGGCGAGTTGAGCGGGATCTCGATCGCCGTGAAGCCGGCTTCGATCAGGGCGCCGACGACGCCCTCGGTCTCGGCGGGCTTCAATCCGCGCAGGATGGCGATGAGCGGCCGCTTCATCGCGGGAAAGGGAATGCGGCTCATAGGGTGACCTTCCTTCGCAAGACTGTTCAAAGAGCCCAGAGGCTGCGGGCCGCCACGGCGAGCCCGGCGCGCACGGCAATATCTGCATCGACGATCACCGGCTCGACCCCGGCGCAATCCAGCGCGCTTTCATAAAGCGCGCCAAGGGCGCCGGAGGCGACGAGCACCACGGGCGCCCCCGGCTCCGCAGCGTCAAGCGCGCCGGCGATTTCAAGGCCGATCAGGGTGCCGGATATCAGCGCTTTCGCATCCGTGGGGGCAAGACCGTGAAGGAGCGTTCCCGACCGGGCACCGAAGAGAAGACTGGTTGCGGTGGCCGGGTTGCGTATGACCTCCTCCACCGCCCGCCGGAAGGCGTCGCTGCCACCGTCGACCGCACCTGTATCGGCGATCGAGTGCTTGAGGATCGTGTGGCTTGCAACGGCGTCGAAAAGCTCCCCCGTCATGAAGGTGTGGAATCGGGTCACCATGCCGTCCGAAACATGCACCCATTTGCTGTGCGTGCCGGGCATGCAGACGAGGCTATGCCCGTCGGGGAGATCGGCGAGCGCGCCGAGAAGCTGCGTCTCTTCTCCGCGTATGACGTCGGGATGCGCCCTGTCGCGCTGCGCAAGTCCCGGCAGGATGCGGATGTCGGCGGTGGCATCGGGCACGCGCGCGGCGGCGAAGGGGATGGTGGAAAGCGCTGCTGGAACATCGATGTATCCGGCTTCGACCCAGCCCTGCCGGGCGCCGGCCATGCCGCAGATGATCACGGGCAGATCTGCCGGGGCCAAGACGGCTTCGCGATGGTTGGCCAGCACAGTGCCGAAGCCGGTCGTCGCCGCCGCCACCATGCCTTCGTTGCTGCGCCGTTCATCAAGGACGCTGCCGTCGTTGCCGATCAACCACAGCCGAAAACTGGAGGTGCCCCAGTCGACTGCGACGTAGGCCGGTTTCACCATCAAAATACTCCTCCGTCGATGATCATGGATTGCGCAGTCATCGCGCTCGATGCGTCGGATGCGAGAAACAGGCAGGGGCCGCTGATGTCGCCGGCCGTCAGCGACCGTTTCAGGCATTGCTCCTTCAGCATGGCGGCGATCGCCTCTTCGTCGAGCCACAGGCGCAACTGCCGGTCGGTCAGCACCATGCCGGGCAAGATGGCGTTGACCCGGATATTGTCCGGGCCGAGCTTGCCGGCGAGCGATTTCGTCAGGCCGATGATGCCGGCTTTCGCCGCGGCGTAGGCCGGCACCTCGCCCATGTTCAGCATGAACGCGATCGAGGAGACGTTAATGATGGAGCCGCCGCCGGCCTGGCGCATCGCCGGTGCCACCGCCTGGATCGCGAAGAACACGTGGCGCAGGTTGACCGCCTGGTTCTCGTCCCAATAGTCCGGCGTGACCTCGGCAAGGTCATGCCGGCTGTCGCGTGCCGCATTGTTGACCAGCACGCGAACCGGACCGATCGCCGCGCTGGCAGCTGCAATTGCCGACCGGTAGGCTTCGATGTCGCGAATGTCCGCCTTGAGGAACAAGGGCCGGTGGGACACCGCTGCGGCGAGGCGATCGACGAGCGCCATGCTTTCGTCTTCTGCGATGTCGACGAAGGCGACGCGGGCGCCCTGGCGGGCGAACGCTTCGACCAGGGCCGCGCCGATGCCGGAACCGCCGCCAGAGATCAGCACACCGCGACCTCGTAGCTCCGGATAGCTTGCGGCGGTCGCGGACATGACGTCTCCTTGCCGACTTCGGAATGAACGCGGTATGAGTTCCAATATATGGAATTCAGTTTGAATATATGGAATTATGTTCACCGGTTCGAGGTTGTCAAGCAGTCGCGCGGAGAGGAACATGGCTAGGCGGAACGGGGTGGAATCGGGGGCCTCGAGCACGGGGACACTCGGCAAGGCGGTCGCCGTTCTTGAACTCGTCGCGCTTTCGGATCGGCCGATGCGCTTTACGGAGATCCTGGAATTGGCGGGGCAGCCGCGCGGCACGCTGCACCGCCAATTGAGCCATTTGCTTGAGGAGGGGCTGCTCGAGCTGAACGCCGACCATTGCTACGAGCCCGGCCTTCGCCTGCTGAAGTTTGCCTCCAGCGCCTGGACGCGCAGCGACCTGCGCCGATTGGCAGCCCCGCATTTGCAGATACTGCATGAACTGACCGGCGAGACGGTCCACCTTGGCGTACTGAAAGGCTCGGAGATCATCTATCTCGACAAGGTCGAAAGCCGCCAGGCCGTGCGCATGGCCTCGCAGATCGGCAAGGCCTCGCCCGCTTACTGTACCGGGGTAGGCAAGGCCGCCCTTTCAGTCTTGCCGGAGCAGCATCTGCTCGATCTCCTGCGCGACGTCCCGTTTCGGCGCTTCACGGCGCAGACGATCACCAGCTTCGGGGCGCTGAGGGTGGAACTCGAGGCGATCCGCATGGCGGGATACGCCTTCGATCGGGAAGAGCACGAGCCGGGAATTCGCTGCGTTGCCGCCGCAATATCCGATTCAGGACTGAGCTTTGTGGGAGGCGTGTCGGTGACTGGACCTGCATACCGGGTCGGCGAAGAGGTGCTGCAGGCCTGGGCGCCGCTGGTGCAGAGGGTGGCGGCAGCGATCACGGAGGAAGTCGCCGCCCGGCTTGGCCCATCGCGCTGATCCTGAACCTAGTCCGGGAACGTGCGGAGGCAAAAATCCGAAGCCATTTTACGGTAAATTAGCAAAATGCGCTGGACGGACTTGGGGGGCGTGTTTAGCTTCCACTTCTGAGTGAACATTTCTGGGTGCTTCGTCGTAGCCTTGCGAGGAAGATGGCGCGCCAAGGCATGTTCTCGGGGGAGAAATGGGGAGGATGCCGCGATGGGCGTGCTAACGCTCGCAAGCCGCGGCTGGCTCCAGAAAGACTTGGAATGACCGAACAGCTTGTTGGGATGGCACCACAGACACCGCCTCACTGGGCGCGTCGCTTCGCCGAGGTCGGTTCGGAACGCGAGGTCTCGACGCTGCTGTCCGAAGTGACGAAGGGGTATGGCCTGTCCCGCTACCTCCTGATCAACGTTCCCGACAGCGCATCGACCGAAATTTCCCCCCATGTCCTGATGACGACCTGGCCTGCCGAGATGCTGCGGGGCTACGACCAGGCAGAATTGATCCTGGGTAGTCCGGTCATTCACCACCTGCGGCGCAGCACGAATCCATTCACCTATGACATGATCAGCACCAACAGCGACCGGCATGATGGCAAGGCGCAGATCGCCATTCGCCTGTTTGCGCAATACGGTCTGCCGCGCGGTGCTTATTTCCCGGCCCACAATCCCCTCGGGCAGCGTGGCGCCCTCGCATTTGGCGGCAATCGCTCCGTGCTGAAGCACATGGAGATGGCGGAACTGAACGCCATCGCCAACCTCGCCTTTACCAGGGTACTCGAGTTTCGGAGTGGGGCGCGGGTGCGTGCATCGTTGTCCCGCCGCGAAATCGAATGCCTGTCCTGGGCGTCCGCCGGCAAGACGAGCGCCGAGATGTCGGAGATCCTTGGCCTGTCCGAATACACGGTCAATCACTACTTGAACCGGGCAACGCGCAAACTGGACGCCGTCAATCGCGTTCAGGCGGTCGCCAAGGCAATTCGCGCCGGGCTCCTGAATTGACCGTGGTCGAGGCACAGGTCGGTCGCGACTTACGCAGATCCAAGCGGAAGCTTGCAGATCGCGCAGAGCATGGATGCAGAACGACATGACGGCGGAAGAAATAGGTCGCGAGGAACCGAACGGGTCTGATGCCAGCGCCGAGATTGCGAGCCTTGAGACGCAGTTCGACGTGGTTCGTTTTCTGCGGCGAACGGGTGAATCCTTTTCCCTGAAGCACTTCATCGCCTTCCTGCTGCCCGGGTTCGAGGCGGAGAAGCTGGGCGCTCATTCCATCGTCAGCAATTGGCCCGCGGAGGTCATCGCAAAATACGATGCCCTCAAGATGGTTCGCCGCAGCCCTGGCATCCGCAAGCTGCGGGCGACGACGATCCCGTTCTCCCTCGACTTGGCGGGTTGGATCGAAGGCGCCTCGCAAGAAGATGATCTGGCCAACCTGGCAGAGTTCCTGCAGGGGCATGGCATGCAGGCGGCGCATGTCTTCCCGGTCCATGACGCGCTCGGCAATCGTGGCGCGATCGTCTGGACTGGCGAGAAGCGTACGCTGAGCTTTGAGCAGCGGCTGTTGCTGCAGATGATCTCGATACAGGTGTTCAACCGCCTGGCGGAGATCGGAGCCGCCTGGAAGACCGGGCAGGTGGTGTTGACGGAGCGCGAGATCGAGTGCCTGAGCTGGACCGCCGCCGGCAAGACGAGCCTGGAGATCGCCGAGATCCTCGGCCTCTCCGAACACACGATCAATCACTACCTCAATCAGGTGACGCGCAAGCTCGAGGCGGTGAACCGCACCCAGGCCGTGGTGAAGGCGATCCGTCGGGGGTTCATCACCTGAAGTGCTGCAGTGCGGTGCTATCCATGCGACGCCGGCAATGACCCGGGCATCTTGCCGCACCGGCGGGCATGGAGAGGGGAGCCGTGCTGAATACCGTTCCGCTTCGACCGGGAATGCGCTATCAAAGCGCCAACGAATATCGGCGAGGTTGGCATGACGGACGTTTCGAAAGACCAGGTACTGGAAAAGCTCAAGTCGGTTCGCGGACCGGACATGGATGGCAATATCGTCGACCTGGGCATGGTCTCCGACGTGTTCATTTCCGACGGCAAGGTTTATTTTTCGATCACGGTTCCGGCAGAGCGGGCCAAGGAGCTTGATCCCATGCGCGCCGCGGCGGAACGTGTGGTGCGCGACATCCCTGGCGTGAAGGCCGCGATGGTGGCGTTGACCGCCGACAAGAAGGCGGGTGCGGGTTCGGCACCGGTGTCGCGACCGGCACCACAGGCGCAGGCGGGACATGCGCACGGTGCACACGGCCAGCAGCCGCAACGAGCCAAGAGCGGCGTTCCCGGCGTGGGAGCCATCATCGCGGTTGCCTCGGGCAAGGGCGGCGTCGGCAAGTCGACCACCTCGGTCAACCTGGCGCTGGCGCTTAAGGCGAACGGTCTTCGCGTCGGTATTCTCGACGCCGACATCTACGGTCCCTCCATGCCGCGCCTTCTCGGGATTTCCGGCCGTCCGCAGCAGATCGAAAACCGCATCATCAAGCCGATGGAAAACTACGGCATCAAGGTGATGTCGATGGGCTTCCTCGTCGACGAGGACGTGGCAATGATCTGGCGTGGCCCGATGATCCAGTCGGCGCTGATGCAGATGCTGCGGGAGGTGGCCTGGGGCGAACTCGACGTGCTGGTCGTCGATATGCCGCCGGGCACGGGTGACGCCCAGTTGACGATGGCGCAGCAGGTGCCGCTTGCCGGTGCCGTCATCGTTTCCACGCCGCAGGATCTGGCGCTCATCGATGCCCGCAAGGGTCTCAACATGTTCAACAAGGTCGAAGTGCCGGTGCTCGGACTGGTCGAGAACATGAGCTACTTCATCGCGCCGGACACCGGCAACCGCTACGACATCTTTGGCCACGGCGGTGCGCGCAGGGAGGCCGAGAAGATCGGCGTTCCCTTCCTTGGCGAGGTGCCGCTGACGATGGATATCCGCGAGACCTCCGACGCCGGGACCCCGGTCGTCGTCTCCAACCCGGAAGGGGCGGCGGCGAAAACCTATCGCGACATCGCCGCGCGCGTGTGGAGTGAACTGAAGGCAAAGCAGGCGACTGGCGCCCATGCCGCGCCGAGCATCGTCTTCGACTAAAGCCGGGCGCTCCCGACCGGGACTGTAGCGGGGCGGGACTTGATTTCAGAGCGGCGCTGCGCAATATGCGCATCCGCCTTGCCGACCCGCTTGGCGTCAACTAGGGCAAAGGTGCGCGTTTGGTCTTCTTCGGAGCCGCCCGCAGGTGATAACGGTCTATCGATCCAGCGGGGAAGCTGTGCTTCTTTCGCCCGAAATGCTGGCCGATTCCGGTTCGGTTCCGGCGGATATTGTTTGGATCGATCTCCTCTCGCCAACCCATGAAGAAGATGCCTTCGTCGAGAAGTTTCTCGATATCGATGTGCCGACGCGCGACGAGTTGAAGGATATCGAGCCGTCGAGCCGGCTCTACTCCGAAAACGGCACCGTCTACATGACGGCCTCGGTTGTCTGGAAGGCTGACAGCGATCAGCCGGAACTGGCCGACATCGCCTTCATCCTGACGGATCGTTGCCTGCTGACGATCCGTTATGCCGAACCTCGGTCATTTGAGCTCTTCCGGGCGGCGATGCCGCGTCTGGCGGGAGGCTGCGATAGGGGCACGGCGATGATCACGCGTCTCTTGGAGACGATTGTTGACCGGACGGCCGAGATTCTCGAACTGTCGGTGGCAAGGGCAGACCAGCTCTCGCTCGAGGTGTTCGGCGACAAACGCCATATCAATCGGCGAGCGCCGCGCTATCTCGAGGGTCGACTGGTGGCGGTCTCCGCCTTGCATCGGCTCGTGGCGAAGACACGCGACAGTCTGATGTCGCTTTCACGGCTGACGACATTCCTCTACACCGTGCCTCCGCTGCAGGCGGACGTGGAAAGTCGGGAACTGTGCCGCACCGTCTCGCGCGACATCCAATCGCTTTCCGAGCATGCGAACTTTATCGCAAGCAACATTTCGTTTCTGCTTGACGCCTCGCTGGGCTTGATCAATCTGGAGCAGAACCAGATCATCAAGATCTTTTCCATCGCTTCTGTCGTGCTGCTGCCGCCTACACTGATCGCTTCGATCTACGGAATGAATTTCGAATTCATGCCGGAATTGCACGTTAGCTACGCCTATCCATTGGTGCTCGGCGCGATGGTTGCTTCAGCCGTGATACCCTTTTTCTTCTTTCGCTGGAAAGGCTGGCTCTAAAGCCTGTTCAAAATGATGTCGCACATCGAAGCACACGCAGCAACTGGCCGTGGTGGCCGTGCGCGTACCCTGTTTCTCCTCGCGCTCGGCTCGATCGGCGTCGTCTATGGGGATATCGGCACCAGCCCACTCTATGCCTTCCGCGAGGCACTGCGCCCGATTTCGTACGATGGGGTCACCCGGGATGAAGTCGTGGGGTTGATCTCGCTGGTGATCTGGACGCTGACCATCATCGTGACCCTGAAATACGTGCTCTTCCTGCTGCGCGCCGACAATGGTGGCGAGGGCGGCACGCTGTCGCTCCTTGCCCTGTTGCGGAAGACAGCGAACGGGCACAAGGCCGTTCTCTTCTTCATGGGGCTCGCCGGTGCGGCGCTCTTCATCGGTGACGCCATGATCACGCCGGCGCTCTCCGTGCTTTCCGCTGTCGAAGGCGTGAAGCTCGTCACCCCCGACCTTTCCGACTATATCGTGCCGATCTCGGTCTTGATCCTCGTCGTTCTCTTTGCGGTGCAATCCTGGGGTACGGATGCCGTCTCGCGGTTTTTCGGCCCGATCATGTCGCTCTGGTTCATCGTCATGGCTGCTGCCGGCGCTGCGCACCTGGGCGACGACCCAGGCATCCTTGCGGCCTTCAATCCCGTCTACGCCGTGACCTTCCTCTACAATCACGGCTATCTCGGCTTGGTCGTGCTCGGAGCGGTTTTCCTCACGGTAACGGGGGCGGAAGCGCTCTATGCAGACCTCGGACATTTCGGTCGCAAGCCGATCCAGTGGGCTTGGTTCTGCCTGGTCTTTCCGGCGCTGACGCTGAACTACCTGGGGCAAGGGGCCCTTGTCCTGAAGCACCCTGAGGCGATCGAGAATCCCTTCTTCCTGCTGTTTCCGAAATGGGCGCTGCTTCCCGCCGTGATCCTGGCCACCGCGGCCACGATCATCGCCAGCCAGTCCGTCATCACCGGCGCCTTCTCGATCGCACGCCAGGCAATCCACCTGGGCTTTCTGCCGCGCATGGAAATCTTCCATACCTCGGCGACCCAGACCGGGCAGATTTACCTGCCGGCCGTCAATGCCGTCCTGCTTTTCGGGGTGATGTCCCTTGTGTTCATGTTCGGCTCCTCCGAGGGGTTGGCCACCGCGTACGGCATCTCCGTCACCGGGGCGATGGTGGTCACGACCGCACTCGCCTTCGAGTTCCTGCGCATGCGCTGGCGCTGGAAGCCCGCCGTGGCCGTGCTCGTGCTGCTGCCGCTGTTCCTACTGGAACTGGTCTTCCTCGGCGCCAATCTGCTGAAGGTCCACGACGGTGGCTATGTGCCGATCCTGATCGCGGCCGCTTGCACGCTGCTCATGTGGACCTGGGTCCGCGGAACGGCGCTCCTTCGCGACAAGACGCGGCATATCGAGGTGCCGCTGGATGTCTTTGTCAAGTCGATCGAAAAGAAGAGCGCCCATGCTCCCGTCTCAGTCAGCGGGACTGCGATCTTCCTGACGAGCGATCCGGATTTCACGCCCGCAGCCCTGCTGCACAACATCAAGCACAATCACGTGCTGCACGAGCAGAACTTCATCCTGACGGTTACCTCGACCAACACGCCGAAGGTCTTGCCGGCCGACCGCTGCAGCATGGAGCGCATCTCAGACCGCTTCGCCCGCATCCAGATCCGCTTCGGCTTCATGGAGACACAGAACGTATCACAGGCGCTCGGGCTTTTCCGCAAGTCGGGCGTGAAGTTCGACATCATGTCGACCTCCTTCTACCTCGGCCGGCGCAAGCTGGTGCCCGATCGCCATTCGGGCATGCCTTACTGGCAGGATCGCCTCTACATCGCCATGGCAAATGCGGCGGTCGACCCCTCGGACTACTTCCGCCTGCCGACGAACCGTGTCGTCGAGCTCGGCTCCCAGGTCATCATCTGAGGCGCACCGCCAAGACGAACGCCGGTGCCATTGCGGCGATCGCTGTCCAATCAGCTTCGGACATTCTGGAGCTGCCGGCGTTAACCGTCCATCAAGGTTAATTCTTCATTCTCCGTCAATGAAACGAGCCGGTTCGCCCCGCTTTCTCGGGGTCGGCTTCAGCAAGAGTGATCGCCTGCAGGTTCACCGCCCGGCTTGTCGGGTGGCGATGCCGCTTGGCCGTGTGTTGTCGGAGTGTGCCGGTGCGTATGCGTATCGTTCGTGTGAAGGGGTCGGCCCTGTGGCGGCGCGATTGGCTTGCCCCGGTGACCTTGGGACTTTCCCTCTACGCAGCGTTGCCCGCCGAAGCCGGCCATTCCGACCTGGCGACCTTCATCTCCGGCGTCAACCGGAAGGGCGGGAGCCAGCAGGTGGTCATGACCCCTTCGCCCGCCGGTTCAATTCACATGGTCGATGTCGCCTTCAACGACCCGATCACGACGGGTGCGCTTTCCAGCGGCGCCGGACTGGAACTGCCCGGCGGGGCGGAGGCTTCGATGGTCGCCGCCCACAAAGGGCAGGGCGGCATCCCGGACGAGGACCGCGTCAATCGCCGTGAAAAGAAGGGGCGCATCGTCGCAGTGACGCCGGTGGCGCCGCCGAAGGCCTTTACCGCCGGGTCGGTGCTCGACCGGCAGGCATCGCTGATGAGACCCGATTTCGACAATGCGGAGCGCATGCGTTTCATCGCGCCGAAGATCAAGGGCAAGGAAATCGAGATCGCCACGGCCTTCTACCGGAAAAAGCCGGTGGTGAAGGATCCCGGCGTGCCGGCAATGCTGGCGGATCTGGTTACCAATGAGGGCGCCGACGTTCTTGCCACCGCCTATGCCCCGCCCGAGGCCGACTATGCCCGCGTCTCGCCGTTCGATTCGATCCTGACGAAGAAGGATACAGCCGGCGGTCGGTTCATCCCGGAGATTGCGCCCGAAGACCACGCCTGGGCCGCCACCGTGCTTCCCGCGACCGTGTTTTCTGCGGCCGAGCAGAAGTGCCTGACGAACGGGATCTACTTCGAGGCGCGCGGGGAAACGCTGAAGGGCCAGGCGGCCGTGGCCCAGGTCATCCTGAACCGCGTGCGCAATCCGGCCTATCCGAAAACGATCTGCAGTGTGGTCTACCAGGGGCAGGATTTGCGCACCGGTTGCCAGTTCTCCTTCACCTGCGACCGCATCCCCGACCTCGTGCTGGCGCCCTGGCATTGGAAGACGGCCCAGGAGGTCGCCCTGGCGGTCACCGCCGGCAAGATCTGGCTGCCGGAAGTGGGCTCGGCCACCCACTACCACGCCACCTATGTCAAGCCGAACTGGGGCCCGACGATGCAGCGGGTCGCCAAGATCGGCAAGCACATCTTTTACCGCACCTATGGTGGAGGCTGGATCTGAGTCTGCTGCCGGTGGCGTGGCAAGTGGCCGCGCCGCCGGCGATTCCCTGTCGCTCAACCGGGGGTGATTCCCAGATTCCGTTCTAATATTTTGATTTTGCTGGTTAAATTTAGGGCCCGTCAAAGCTCCGCCCCGCCTTGACTATGCAAGTCCCTAAAACTATGTTGCGCCCGACTTCAAACGGGCCTGAAGCTGGCTTAAAACCTAACCGTGAATATGTCCGCAATAGGGCGCAGCGCGCCGCGGAAACGGAAGGAAACGCCATGAGCGACGGCCGGAAGGAAAGTCTGGAAGAACGCAGGCAGCGCCTTGACGCGGAACTCGCACAAAGGCGTAAGGATGATAGCGCAGTCGACGCAGCCGAGGAGAAGGCAGCCGAAAGCCGAAAGGGCTATGCGGTTGCGATGAAGCTCTCCAGCGAGTTCGTCGCCGCGGTCATCGTGGGCGCGCTTCTTGGCTACCTGGTGGATCGCTTTGCCGGGACTGCGCCGTGGGGCATGATCGTGCTCCTGTTGCTCGGTTTCGGTGCGGGCGTATTGAACGTGATGCGGTCGGCGGGAATGGTGGCTTCACCGCATCCGGTCGACAGGATGGCCGGCAGAGACGCCGGGCACAAGAAGAACGGGGACGGCGCCTGAGCGCTGTCCGGGTTAGAGGAATAACCGTCCGGCGGGCGGCAAACGAGAGAGATTAGCGGTGTCCAACGATCCGACCCATCAGTTTCTGGTCAACAAGATTGTTCCGATCGAAATTGGCGGAATCGATTTCTCCTTCACCAACGCTTCGCTGTTCATGGTGGCGTCCGCCGCCGTCGCCGCGGGCTTCCTCTACATGACGACGTCACAGCGCGGCATCATTCCGAGCCGCATGCAGTCCGTCTCGGAAATGTCCTATGAGTTCATCGCCTCGATGCTGCGCGAAGGCGCCGGCAGCAGCGGCATGAAGTTTTTCCCGATGGTGTTCTCGCTGTTCATGTTCATCCTGACCGCGAACCTTCTCGGCATGATGCCGTACTTCTTCACGGTCACCAGCCAGATCATCGTCACCCTTGCCCTTGCCCTTCTGGTCATCGGTACCGTGATTTTCTACGGCTTCTTCAAGCACGGTTTCAGCTTCCTGAAGATTTTCGTGCCGCAGGGCGTTCCCGGCGTGCTTTTGCCCTTGGTCGTCGCGATCGAAATCATCTCGTTCCTTTCCCGTCCCATCAGCCTCTCGGTTCGTCTGTTTGCAAACATGCTGGCCGGCCACATCACGCTGAAGGTTTTCGCAGGCTTCGTTACGTCGTTGAGCGCGCTCGGCGCGCTCGGCATCGGTGGTGCGATCCTGCCGCTCATCATGACCGTCGCAATCACCGGTCTTGAATTCCTCGTCTGCTTCCTCCAGGCCTATGTCTTTGCGGTACTGACCTGCATGTACCTCAACGACGCTGTGCATCCGGGTGGGCACTAAGGAATACAGTCGCTTGCTTCCGGCCGGTTTTGCCGCCGGAAGCGCTATCTAAGCCGCAACAACCCATTCGAAGGAGTTCATCATGGAAGCGGAAGCAGCAAAGTTCATCGGCGCAGGTCTCGCTTGCTTTGGCATGGCCGGCACGGCCCTCGGCCTCGGCAACATCTTCGGCAGCTACCTGTCCGGCGCACTGCGCAACCCGTCTGCTGCTGACGGCCAGTTCGGCCGCCTCGTATTCGGCTTCGCCGTTACGGAAGCTCTGGGCATCTTCTCGCTGCTCGTCGCCCTGCTGCTGCTCTTCGCCGTCTAATAACGGCTGGAAGACCGGACCACGGCCGGCTGCGGCCGTGGTCCGCTTACTGTTTGAGTGCACCTGGAGGTGAGCATGTCTGCGACCGCGGCCAAGGCCGAGTCCATCCCATTCACGATCGCTCAGGCCGAGACCACGACGGAAACGCACGACGCTGCTCCGGCGGGCGACGCGCATCAGGCTGCTCCGGCGACCGATGCCCAAGGCGCTGCCGCTCCCACCGGCGAACTGCACACCGAGACGGGTGTCGCCCACGGCGAAGAGAGCGGTGTGTTCCCGCCGTTCGACGCATCCACCTTTCCCTCCCAGGTCCTGTGGCTGGCGATCACCTTCGGCATTTTCTACCTGATCATGTCCAAGATCATCGTGCCGCGCGTCGGCTCGATCCTCGAGACGCGCCACGACCGCATCGCCCAGGATCTTGACGAGGCCGCTCGCCTGAAGACCGAAGCGGACACCGCAATTTCGACCTATGAGCAGGAACTGGCCGACGCCCGCACCAAGGGCCACGCCATCGCCGCCGAGGCTCGCGATGCCGCCAAGGCAAAGGCCGACGCCGAGCGTCTGAAGATCGAAGAAAGCCTCAACGGCAAGATCGCCGCCGCCGAGACCCGCATCGCCGGGATCAAGGACAAGGCCCTCGCCGACGTCGGCGCGATCGCCGAAGAAACCGCTGCGGCTGTGATCGAACAGCTCATCGGCGGCAAGACCACCAAGACCGAGATCGCGGCCGCGGTGAAGTCGGCGGCAGCGAAGTAAGGAAGCGGACCATGGCATTTGACGCAACTTTCTACGCCTTCGTTGGTCTCGTCCTCTTTCTGGCGCTGATCGTTTACCTGAAGGTCCCCGGCGCGATGGGCAAAGCCCTCGACCAGCGGGCCGACAAGATCTCGAACGAGCTTATGGAGGCCAAGCGCCTGCGTGAAGAGGCCCAGAGCCTGCTGGCGGAATACCAGCGCAAGCGCAAGGAAGCCGAGGCCGAGGCAGCCGCCATCGTGGCGACCGCGCAGCGCGAGGCCGAGGCGCTGACGGCCGAAGCCAAGCAGAAGACGGAAGAGTATGTAACCCGTCGCACCGCACTGTCGGAGCAGAAGATCAAGCAGGCCGAGGCCGACGCGATCAACGCCGTTCGTTCGGCCGCCGTCGATCTTGCGATCAGCGCCGCCGAGAACGTGCTTTCGAGCAAGTCCGATGCTGCCACCAGCAAGTCGCTGTTTGACAAGGCTGTCGCGGAAGTGAAGACCCGCTTGAACTAAGGGTCGGTGATTCCCAAGAGAATTGAAAGGCCGGAGCGATCCGGCCTTTTGTCGTTTGAGATCGTACGGCGACTTCGCCTGCGTAGGAAAACCGGATGTTGGCGAGGGCCCTTGAGTTTCGGGACGCTGGTTGATCGTTTGATGGGTGACGGGCCGAGCAGCGGCAGAAACGGTTCACGCACCGAAAAATGCTTGGCTTGTATGCGTTTCGGCAAGCGATGCAATGGGTCTATCTTCGTCGGGAAGGGGCACTGTCCCCGTCCATTTCCTAAACCGAAGCCATCTCCTTCGACGCGGACATCAACCGGCGTACGGGTCGGACAGCGTCAGTCTTGGGCGTCCACCCTGAATGGCCGAAAACTCATGCGATGCAGGGTACAGGGACCGAACTCGCCGATCGCCGAGCGATGGCGCTCGGTCGCATAGCCGGCATGGGCGTCGAAGCCGTAGCCCGGAAAGGTGCTTTCGGCGCAGGTCATCATCCGGTCGCGAACGACCTTGGCAATGATGGACGCCGCGGCAATTGAAAGCACGCGGGCGTCCCCTTTGACGACCGCCTTGCCCGCGCAGGCAAGTCCGGGCGGGACGTCCAGTCCGTCGGTCAGGACCAGGCCGGGCCGCGCGGGAAGGCCGAACACCGCTCTGCGCATCGCGTCCAGGCTGGCTTTGCGAATATCCGTGCGGTCGATCCGGCGCGCGCTCGAAGAGGCAACCGATACCATGGCGGTCGCAAGGATCTCGGCAAACAACGCCTCGCGCTTTGCTGCCGTCAATTGCTTGGAGTCGTGCAGGCCATCCGGAATTCTCTCCGGGTCGAGGATGACGGCCGCCGCCACCACCGGCCCGGCGAGCGGCCCGCGCCCGGCCTCGTCTGCACCGGCGACCGGCCATTGGCCGGCCTTGCGGGCGGCCAGCTCCATCAGGAAGTCCGGGCCTTCGGGAAGGTCGAAGAGGAGGGGGGAATCGGTGGTCGCGCGGCGTGGCATGCGGCGACCCTCGCACGACCGACCGATTCCCTGCAAGTCCCTCGGCGAGGCGGCACCGAGGGAACCACGACATTGCTGGGGACGGTGCAATGTCGATTTCGTTTGGCAGTCGGATCACGCTTTGGCCTTTTGTCTTCTGAGGCCTTTGAGTGACCGCCAGGAGTGACCTCAGAGCAGCGAGAGCTGGACGCCGCTGCCGGACGGTGGAACGAACAGATCGGTTGAAAGGCTCCGTCGGGTTCGGTTCAGCTTGAGCCGCTTGGCCGCCAGCTCGAACCGCCGCGCGATCTGCCAGGCGTATGGGCCGGCGCCCTTCATCCGCTTGCCGAACTCGGCGTCATAGTCCTTGCCGCCCCGCATCGAGCGCACCAGCGACATCACGTGCCGGTAGCGGTCCGGATATTCCCGCAGCAGCCAGTCCCCAAACAACGGGCTGACTTCGAGCGGAAGACGCAGGAGCACATAGCTCGCCTCCTGGGCACCGGCCGCCTTGCCGGAATCGAGGATGCGCTCCAGTTCGTGATCGTTCAGGCCGGGGATGAGTGGCGCCGCCATCACGCTGACCGGAATGCCGGCCTCCGATAAAGCACGCATTGCTTCGAGCCGCCGCGTAGGCGTTGCCGCGCGCGGCTCCATCGTGCGGGCCAGCTTGCGGTCGAGCGTCGTCACCGACAGGCCGACCCAGGCAAGCCCTTTTGCAGCCATGCGCGAAAGGATATCGATATCGCGCATGACGAGGGCCGACTTGGTGACGATCGAGACGGGATGGTCGGCGGCTTCCAGGACTTCGAGAATCTGGCGCATGATGCGCCACTCCTTTTCGATCGGCTGATAGGGATCCGTGTTCGTGCCGATCGCGATCACCCGAGGCCGGTAACCGGGCTTGGAAAGTTCGCGTTCCAGCAGTCGCGGTGCGTCGGGCTTGGCAAACAGCTTCGCTTCGAAGTCCAGCCCGGCGGAAAGCCCCATGAAGGCGTGTGACGGGCGGGCAAAGCAATAGATGCAGCCATGCTCGCAGCCGCGATAGGGGTTGATCGAGCGGTCGAACGGGACGTCGGGCGACTCGTTGCGGGTGATGATGCTGCGCGGCTTTTCCACCTGCACTTCGGTCTTGAACGGCGGCAGGTCCTCCAATGATTCCCAGCCGTCGTCAAAACTCTCTCGGGTCTGCGGCTCGAAGCGGCCGGAAAAGTTCAGGCCGGCCCCGCGTCCGCGACGCCGGTCAATATCGATGCGTAGACCCGTCTGCGTCATCAGCGCATCGGCAATATCGACCGTATTGGCGGGCGCGAGCGCGCCCTCCCTGAGGCTTTGCAGTTCGGTCATCGGGGTTCTCCATTGAGGGAATCTCTTCCCTCCAATGACTTTATTCCTAACAGTGAAATGAGAACAAGACAAGAACAAAACTTGTTTTCCGTGCAATTGCCCCCCGACCGGTTGGCACCGCCCGTGCGGGCATCAGAAGCTCCAGGCGGATTCGCCAATGCCGTCAGTGGCTTTGTTCGCTACCATGCGGTATTGGACTCAAATGCTGACAGTCTTGATCGAATGCCACAATGACGAGCCCGAACTGGCGCAGACCCTGTCGGCGCTTATTCCCGGCGCCGTCGAGGGGTTGGTGCGGGATGTCATCGTGCTCGATCATGGTTCGTCCGACGGCTCGGCCAAGGTGGCAGACGCTGCGGGCTGCACTTTCCTGACGCGTTGGGACTTGCACGAGGTGGTAAGTTCCGCGCGGGGCGAGTGGCTGCTGCTGCTGGAACCGGGAGCGCGGCCGTTGAACGGTTGGATCGATGCCGTCGGCGAATATATTGGCACGAGCCAGGCGCCCGCGCGCTTTGCCGGCTCGCGCAATCATCGCCGGCCGTTTCCTCGGCGGCTGCTCGGTCGGCGAACCGCGCTGGAGCAAGGACTGCTCCTTTCGAAACGGCAGGGAATTGCTCTTGCCGCGCCAAACGCCAGCCTCGCGGGGATTGCAACCGGCGTCGCGGCCCGGCAACTGGTCGCCGAGATCGTACCGGCCTGGGCGGTTCGCGCGATGCAGCAGAAAGTCGGGGCATAGCCCCTGAGAGGTGGTCGGCGGCTATTTGCGCTTAAGGTGCTCGTCCAGGCGCGGCATGATCTCGACGAAGTTGCAGGGCAGGTGGCGATAGTCCAGTTGCGCGGCGAGAATGCCGTCCCAGGCATCGCGGCAGGCGCCGGGCGAGCCGGGCAGCACAAAGATGAAGGTCGCGTTTGCGACGCCGCCGGTGGCGCGGGACTGTATGGTCGAGGTGCCGATCTTGTCGTAGGAGATGCGGTGGAACACCTCCGAAAACCCGTCCATCTTCTTCTCGAACAATGGCTCCAGCGCTTCGGGCGTCACGTCGCGGCCGGTGAAACCGGTCCCGCCGGTGGTGATCACGACGTCGATGCCGGCATCCTTCGTCCAGCCTTCGACCTGCGCGCGGATCGCCGCCTTGTCGTCCGGCACGATTGCGCGCGCGGCGAGCCGGTGCCCGGCCTTCTCCAGCCGCTCCACTAGCGTGTCGCCCGAGCGGTCGTCGGCGGGCGTGCGCGTGTCGGACACGGTCAGAATGGCGATCGAAAGCGGAATGAAGGGTCTCGTCTCGTCAAGCCGTGCCATGTGGTTCCCCTCCTTCATAACTTTCGGTCGCAACAACGAACCAGTCCGGCCGCGCCGATTCCAGCACGGCGGCCGCCCGGTGCGCCGCATCCCCGGTATCGTACAGGCCAAAGCAGGTGGCACCAGAGCCGGACATGCGTACCAGACGGGCGCCGGTTCTGATCAACTCCGTTCGCACCGCGTCGATTTCCGGACAGATGGCGCGCGCCGGTTCTTCCAGATCGTTGCGCATGGATTGCATAGCTGCAAGCCATGCCGCCGCGCCGGCGAGGGCTGCTGGTGGAGCGAGGCGCGGGTTTTCCTTCGTGGCAAGCCGCCGGAAGATGTCCGGCGTCGAAACGCCGACAAGGGGATTGACGAGAACGATCGGAAAAGAGGGCAGCGCGTCAAGCATGGTCAGCTGTTCGCCAATGCCACGGGCGACGAGCGGCCGCGCCAAGAGGCACATCGGCACGTCGGCGCCCAATTGCAGCGCCAGGTCCGCCAGATCGATATCCGGAAGCGAGGCGTCCCAGTGCCGCAAGAGCGCGCGCAGGGTGGCGGCTGCGTCGGCAGAACCGCCGCCGATCCCGGAGGCAACGGGCAGGTTCTTCTCCAGGTGCAGGTGAACGGGCGGGGTGGCCGTGCCCCGGCGTTGCAACGCCGCCCGGAGCAGGTCGCGCGCCTCGAGCACGAGATTGCTGGTCGCCGGTCCGTCCCGCAACTGCGGCGCAAACCGACCCGAGAGCGTGAACCGGTCCGCCTCCGCCGGCGCCACGCCGATGCGGTCGCCGAATCGGGTGAAAGTGACGAGCATGTCGACGAAGTGGTAGCCATCGGCCCGTAGGCCGACGACATGCAGCGCCAGATTGATCTTCGCGGGTGCCGGCTCTGCCAGCACGAAACCGGTCATGCCTTCATCGGGAGCCATTGCCGGATCAGGATTTCTTGTCGCTTTCCGTGACCTTCAGCGATGGGGTCTTGATCGGCTCCTTGCCGTCGGTCGCCTGGGCAGCGGCCGGCGGCGCATCGGTGGGCTCAGGCAGGCCGGATTCGATTTTCGCCTTGATCTTGGGGATTTCGGCTTCCTCGGGCTTGAGACCGAGTGCGCGGTTCCACTGGAAAGTCGCCTCCAGCTTGCGGCCAACGCGCCAGTAGGCGTCGCCGAGATGGTCGTTAATCGTCGCATCGCCCGCCCGCAATTCGGCGGCGCGCTCCAGTTCCGCCACCGCGTCGTCGAACTGGCCGAGGCGGAAGTAGGCCCAGCCAAGCGAATCGACGATGTAGCCGTCGTCGGGCTTGACGCTGACGGCCTTGCGGATCATCTCCAGCCCTTCCGCCAGATTGATGTTCATATCCACCCAGGAATAGCCGAGATAGTTCAGCACCTGCGGCTGGTCCGGGTTCAGCTCCAGCGCCTTGCGGAAGTTCGGCTCGGCGAGTTCCCATTTCTTCTGGCGTTCATAGGCGATGCCGCGCTGGAAGAAGATCGTCCAGTGCGAGCGGTTCGGCACATTGCCGATCACCTCGACCGCGCGGTCGTAGACCTCGCCCATCTCCTTGTATTCCTTGGCATCGGAAAGGACGCTGCCATAGGCGAGATAGCTGCGCAGGTCCTGCGGGTCCGCTTCGATCAGCGCCTTCAGGTGCTTCTTGGCGTCGTCCACCTTGCCGAGGTCGGCGAGCTGCAGACCGAGCTGTAGCTCGGAGATGCGGCGCATCGGCGAATCCTTCGGTACCTGCTGGTAGTACTCGATCGCCAGTTCCGGCTTCTTCTGGTTTTCCGCAATGCCACCGAGCAGAACCAGCGTGTCGGGGCTGTCGGGATCGAGCGCGCGCGCGATCTGCAGATAGAGCGACACGATGTCTTCCGCGCCTTCGCGGTTCAGCGCGCCGCCGATTGAAAAGAGCACGGCGGAAGCGCCCTGGGCTGCCGTACGAACCTGCTGTTCCTGCTTCTCGCCCTTTGTGACCCCCTCGCGCAGGGCCTTCAGCGGCGCGTAGTTGGAGATCAGGTTGTCACCCACCGAGATTGCGTCAAGCGCCTTCTGCGTGTTGCCCTCGCGCGCCTCGAGGCGGGCAAGCGTCATCACGGCGCGCATGAAGGTGTCGGGTGCCGCACTGCCGCCGTCGCGATCGAGGATGGCGTCGTTCAACCGCTTGCGGGCCGTGGCCTTGTCACCGGCGGCGGCCGCGATGGCGCCCGCATGGTAGTTCTTGAAGATCGCGAACCAATCCGGACCCTTCATGTCCGAAATGGTGGCAAGCGCTTCCTTCGTCTTGCCGTCGCCGAACTTCGCCCAGGCGGCCAGCAGGCCGTTCATCATGCGGTCCAGATCGTTCGGGCCGCTGTAGCGCAGGATCTTATCCGCGGTGCGGTACTCGCGCTTGCGTATCGCGTCCATGCCGCGCACGATGGTCGTGATCCGCTCGACGGCTGCATCACCCTTCAGCGCCTCGGCAAACTTCACGCCCTCGTCGAACTGACCGTCCATCAGGAGCGTGATCATAAGGCGTTCTTTGACCTCGACGTTGGTCGGGTCGTATTGCAGCGCAATCCGATAGAGCGCGATGGCGTTGTCGAAGTCCTTGTCGACATCGGCGGTGCGGGCGGCAAGGAAAGCGCCGGAGAAGCTGTTGACGCTCTGCGGATCGAAGGGGGTCTCCTCGGTGGCGGCGGCAGGAGCATCTTGGGCCGTGGCGGCCGGGAGGCCCGCAAAGGCAACGCCGGCCACGATGGCAACGCCCGAAAGAAGCCTGATAATCAGGGAGTGCCGCATAAAGATGCCTTTCACAACTGCGGTGCCGGCAGCTGCGGCCGCCGGCACATCGCGATCCTGTCCAAATCAACTGGACTCATGGCTTGAGAGAATGGCTTTTTTGGCGCGGTGCGGCAAGAAATTCCTGCACAGCGGAAAGCAAGTCTCTGCGATCAGCTGACGCGGGAAATGCAGAAATCGATCACTTCCAGGAGCGCGGATTTCCATGGACTTGCCGGCAGCGGTGCCAGAGCATCGCGGGCGATCGTGCCATAGTGCTGCGCCCGAGCGATGGTGTCCGACAGGCCGCCGTAGCGGGTGATCAGCCCGAGGGCATGCTCAAGGTTGGCGTCGTTGCTCTCGCCGCCCTCGATCGCCTTGCGCCAGAACGCGCGGTCCTCGGCGGTTCCACGCCGCCAGGAAAGGATGACCGGAAGGGTGATCTTGCCTTCGCGAAAGTCGTCGCCGACGTTCTTGCCCAGATCCGCGGCCTTGCCGCCATAGTCGAGCGCATCGTCGACGAGCTGGAAGGCAAGCCCGAGGTTCATGCCGTAGGATCGGAGCGCATTGCGTTCGGCCCGGCTGGTGTTCGCGACGATCGGGCCGACTTCGGCGGCGGCGGCAAAAAGGGCCGCCGTCTTGGCACGGATCACTTCGAGATAATCGTCCTCGGTCGTCTCCATGTTCTTGGCGACGGAGAGCTGCATCACCTCGCCCTCGGCGATCACGGTCGCCGCGGAGGACAGTACATCGAGCGCCTCCAGCGAGCCGACCTCGACCATCATCTTGAAGGCCTGGCCGAGCAGGAAGTCGCCGACGAGGACGCTCGCCTGGTTGCCCCAGATCATCCGGGCCGTCGATTTTCCGCGGCGCAGGTTGCTTTCGTCCACGACGTCGTCATGCAGGAGCGTTGCCGTGTGCATGAACTCGACGCTGGTCGCGAGCTTGATGTGATGGTCGCCCTCATAGCCGAACATCGAGGCTGCCGCGAGCGTCAGCATCGGCCGCAGGCGCTTGCCACCGGAAGAGATCAGGTGGTTGGCCACTTCCGGTATCATCTGGACGTCGGAACCGGCCTTCGACAGGATCAGTTGGTTGACCCGCTCCATGTCGGCTTTCGTCAGGTCCACCAGGGGTTTGACCGACGCCAGTTTGTTTTTGCCCTCGTCAAGCGGTATCACGACGCCCAAATGCCTGGACTCCTGTTCAATTCCGTTGCGGGACAATAGAAAGGGGGGGCTGTCTGAGCAAGAGGCGAATTGTCCCGGAAGCTCAAATATAGCTGGAAAAACGAATGATTGAACTGATCCGCGCCAACGATGCAGTCCTGCTCTCCTTCGCCGAAAGCCTGTTGCGGGATGCCGGCATCCATTGTCTGATCGCAGACCAGGGCATGAGTATCCTTGAGGGTTCGCTCGGCATGCTGCCGCGACGGCTGCTGGTGGATGCGGAGCGCGAGGACGAGGCAAGGCGGATCCTGCGGGATGCCGGGCTCGGCGCGGAGTTGCGGCCGTGACGACAGCGCAAGAGGAAGTTGCCGTCGTCCAGACCATCGATGCCTTTCATCGCGGCCGGTTTCACATCGTGCAGCCGAAGGGTGGCGGGCATCGGTCCGGCATGGATGCGATGCTGCTCGCCTCGCTCGTGGTGGGAGAGGGGCCGATGCGTGTCGCCGATCTCGGCGCCGGCGCCGGGGCGGCGGGCCTTGCCGTCGCGTCGCGGATCGAGGGCGTGCATGTGCTCTTGGTGGAGCGCTCGCCGGTCATGGCCGACTACGCCCGCAAGAGCCTGGCACTGCCGGAAAACGGCCGGCTTGCCGGTCGTATCGAGGTCGTCGAGGCGGACGTCACCCTGACGGGCCGGGCGCGGCTTGCCGCGGGGTTGGAGGACGAGGTGCAGGATCACGTCGTCATGAACCCTCCGTTCAACGACGCCAGCGACCGCCGCACGCCGGACGCGCTCAAGGCCGAGGCGCATGCGATGCAGGATGGCCTGTTCGAACAGTGGATCCGCACTGCCGGCGCCATCATGAAGCCGGGCGGCCAGCTCTCCCTGATCGCCCGGCCGGAATCGGTTGCGGCGATCATCGATGCCTGCGGCCGGCGGTTCGGCGGCATCGAAATCACCGCCTTGCATCCGCGTCCCGGCGAGAGCGCCGTGCGCATTCTCGTGACGGCGATCAAGGGCTCGCGGGCGCGCCTGACCATGCGCGCGCCGCTCGTCATGCACGAGGACGACAGTCACCGTTTCTCAGCCGTTGTCGACGATCTCAACAACGGACGGACGGGTTATGCGCGGCTGACGGCCGGCCGGCAGCGGGCGCGATGACGGTTGCACGCGTCTGACGTGCGGCGCGCTGGCGCATTCAGCCGGATTTTGTTGCAAAACCATTGCGTTTTTCCGCTGCGTGCATACATCTGGCGATGAAGCATGCATCGGAGACACGATAACGACATGGCCGGCTTTTTCAGGAAGTTGATGCCGAAGCGGTTCCGCAAGGAAGGCGTCACAATCCCGGTCGTGCGACTGCATGGCGCGATCATGGCGGGCGGAGGCCCGTTCCGCACCACGCTCAATCTGGCGACGGTCGCCCCCATCCTCGAAAAGGCTTTCGCGATAAAGGACGCGCCCGCCGTTGCCATCGCGATCAATTCACCTGGCGGCTCCCCGGTGCAGTCGCGCCTGATCTTCCAGCGCATCCGCGATCTTTCCAGCGAAAAGAACAAGCGCGTTCTCGTCTTCGTCGAGGATGTCGCCGCGTCGGGCGGTTACATGATCGCGCTTGCCGGCGACGAGATCTTTGCCGATCCGACCTCGATCGTCGGTTCGATCGGCGTGGTTTCCGGCGGCTTCGGCTTCCCGGAGCTTTTGCGGAAAATCGGCGTCGAGCGGCGCGTCTACACCGCCGGCGAGAACAAGGTGATCCTCGACCCGTTCAAGCCGGAGCGGGAATCCGACATCGACTACCTCAAGTCGCTGCAGGTGGAGATTCACGACGTTTTCATCGGCATGGTCAAGGAGCGGCGCGGCCCACGTCTGTCCAGTGATCCGGACCTCTTTTCCGGTTTGTTCTGGACCGGGCAGCGCGGCCTGGCGCTGGGGCTGATCGATGGCATTGCCGACATGCGCGCCGAAATTCGCCGTCGGTATGGTGACGATGCAAGGCTCCAGTTGATTTCGCCGGCGCGCGGACTTTTCGGTCGAAAGATACCAGGTGTGGGTGCCGAAATGCTGGCGGGATCCGCCGAGCAGGTCGCGGTTGCCGGAATCAGTGCGCTCGCCGAGATCGCCGAAGAGAAGGCGCTCTGGTCGCGCTACGGCCGATAGGTCGGGGAGGGGAGATGCCGCAACTCATATTCCTGCTGATCGTCGTGGCGGTGGCCTGGCTCGGCTATCGCAAGTTCGTCGCCGATGCCGAACGGCTTTCGCGCAAGCGCCGTGCCGCGGAGAAAGAGCACGAAACCGGGGCAATCGGCACGCTCGTGAAGGACCCCGAGACCGGCGAATACCGGCTCCGCAGGGACGACGAATAGGCGAGCGCCCAGCTGACGTTTGTACCGTTTCGGGACGTCGCCACCACCTTCCGTGCCGGTTCGGATCATTAACCAGATCGCGTAAGGTTAACGCCGTATAAAGGCCCGCCGATCCGCCAGCGCGCATTGCGTTGGCCCGTGAAAATCATGAAAACCTGCCATTCCAGATTGCATTGAACGGGAAGGCAGACACCATGGCTTCGCTCGACCTCGCCAGCATCCGCACCATCGTCGTCACCGGTGGCGCCGGCTTTATCGGCTCGCATGTGGTGGACGATCTGCTCGAGACCTGCCCGGTCGCGCAGATCCGTGTCCTTGATGCCTTCACCTATGCCGCCAACATGACCAACCTCGACCGCGCCATGCGCTCCGGCCGGGTGACCCTGCGCCAGGGCGATGTCGGCAATCTCGATCTCGTCACCGAACTGCTTCGCGGCGCCGACCTGGTCGTGCACGCGGCCGGCGAAAGCCATGTCGACCGATCCTTCCTTTCGCCCGAGCGCTTCAGCGTCTCCAATGCCATCGGCACCCAGATCCTCGCCGAGGCAATGGCCAGGCGCCAAGTGCCACTGATGATCCATGTGAGTACGGCGGAGGTCTATGGTTCGTCGAGTGCGCCGCTAGCCGAAACGGCAGCCATGCAGCCGGACAACCCGCTCGGCGCCTCGAAGGCCGCAGCCGAAATGCTGCTTTCCGGCCTATCCGTGGTCTACGATCTCGACATCCGCGTGTTGCGCCCGGTCAATATCGTCGGTTCCCGTCAGAACGCCGAGAAACTGTTGCCGCGGTTTCTCGAGCTTGCCGCCGTCGGCAAGCCGCTGACGATCCATGGCGACGGCAGCCAGCGCCGTTCGTTCCTTGCGATCTCCGACTTTTGCTCAGGCTTGCGCGCCGTCGCCAGTCGGGGTGAGAGGAACGGCGTCTACAACATGTCCGGACCGGAGACCTACTCGGTGCTGGAAGTTGCCCGCATGGTGCTGGAATCGGCTCCTGAGCCGGTTTCCGGCTTGACCTTCAACAACGGCCGTCCCGCCGACTACAGCCGTGCGCCGGTCTTGACGGAGGCCATCGCCGGTCTCGGCTGGCGCGCAGAGGCTTCGCTGCGCGGGGAACTGAAGGCACTCGCCGGTTGGTATCGCTCAAGGTTGACGCCGCTGTCGCGCACGGTCTTCCGCAACGCTCCCGATCTGGCACCCGGCGACTCGACGGTCGCGACGCAGCCGGCCGGCTCCGGCCTCTTCCGTTCGCTCGAGCGGCATTGACGCGGCGGGGGGTGCGAAAGCGGCCGCTGCACCCTTGACCCTGCCTGCGTGCCGTGGCACCTGTCCGCGCATCCCAAAGACCCATCCGGACCGGACCGATGACCTCTGCCGCCCTGCCTGACCACATGCACCCGACGCGCTCCTTCCAGGGGCTGATCCTGACGCTCCACAATTACTGGGCGGACAAGGGGTGTGCGGTTCTGCAGCCCTATGACATGGAGGTCGGTGCCGGCACGTTCCATCCGGCAACGACCCTGCGCGCGCTCGGCCCCCGTCCATGGAAGGCGGCCTACGTCCAGCCGTCGCGCCGCCCCTCCGACGGCCGCTACGGCGAAAATCCGAACCGCCTGCAGCACTACTACCAGTACCAGGTCATCCTGAAGCCGAACCCGTCGAACCTGCAGGAGCTCTACCTCGGTTCGCTCGCCGCGATCGGCCTCGATCCGCTGCTGCACGACGTCCGCTTTGTCGAGGACGACTGGGAAAGCCCGACGCTGGGCGCCTGGGGCCTCGGCTGGGAATGCTGGTGCGACGGCATGGAAGTCTCGCAGTTCACCTATTTCCAGCAGGTCTGCGGCATCGAATGCGCGCCCGTCGCCGGTGAGCTTACCTATGGCCTGGAGCGCCTCGCCATGTACGTGCAGGGCGTCGACAACGTCTACGACCTCAACTTCAACGGTCGCGAAGGCGAAGACAAGATCACCTATGGCGACGTCTTCCTGCAGGCCGAGCAGGAGTACTCCCGCCACAATTTCGAGTTCGCCGACACGGCGATGCTGCACCGCCATTTCATCGATGCGGAGAAGGAATGCCTGGCGCTGCTCGCCGCCGGTGCCCCCGGCGACACGGCCAGCGGCTACCACAAGTGCGTGCTGCCGGCCTACGACCAGTGCATCAAGGCCAGCCACGTTTTCAACCTGCTCGACGCCCGCGGCGTCATCTCCGTCACCGAGCGCCAGAGCTACATTTTGCGGGTGCGCACGCTGGCGAAAGCCTGCGGCGAAGCCTTCCTGCTGACCGACGCCGGTGGCGTGAACTGGGTCGAGAAGGCGGCGTAGTAGACGGTCGACCGTTCGCACATCGAATGGGTGGGGTTCATGGCGCCTCTCTCCGCTCACGCTTCTGCACGAATTTTCACGCCCATCTCTTGCACCTTCGGTGCAGGAGAGGCGATGGGTTGCGGCTGGCAGTCGTAGGTCTGTAGCGCCCGGCGCACGCCGGTTGGGCGTTCCGCTGGCATGCCTTCCGTATAGGCGATGAAGAGAGCGGTGAAGCCGAGGATATTGAGGGCGGTTGCGAGCGTTCTCATGGTCGTGAGCCTTGTGGGCAGATGCTGTTCGATAGCCCGATTGTCGCGCCGACCGCCGATTTCATCGGTTCCCTGGGGAACACGGCTGTATCTTTTCTTCGGTCGAACGGACCGCCTGAAACGTTTCTGCAAGAGCGGCGGCGACGCTTCTGCTCGCGGATTGATGTCCTGTTGCAACTGCCGGGCGAATTCGGGCAGGGGGACTTCCCTCTGTCTGCGTGAATGCTACCTTCGCGACGCTTCGCCATTTCAACGGAGGACATCATGATCGGTCTGGCAATCGCAGCGGTGGTCGCGTTCTACGCGATCCTTCTTTACAACGGCCTGGTGAAGGCCCGGCAGGTCAAGGAAGAGGCCTGGTCGGGCATCGACGTGCAATTGAAGCGCCGCGCCGACCTGATCCCGAACCTGATCGAGACGGTGAAGGGCTATGCCAAGCACGAGCGGGAAACGCTGGAGCAGGTGGTGGAACTGCGCAACAAGGCGCAGGCGGTGCCTTCAGGCGACGTTGCCGGGCGGGCGGTCGCCGAAGGCATGCTCGGCCAGGCGCTCGGCAAGCTTTTGGCGCTCGCCGAGGCCTATCCCGACCTGAAGGCCAACCAGAACTTCAGCGAGTTGCAGCAATCGCTCGAAACCATCGAGAACGAGATCCAGATGTCACGCCGCTACTACAACGGCGCCGCCCGCGATCTGAACGTCAAGGTCGAGAGTTTTCCGTCCAATCTGCTGGCGACCGCGTTTTCCTTCGTCAAGGCGCCCTTTTTCGAGATCGAGAATGCCGCCGACCGCGCCGTCCCCACGGTGAAGTTCTAGGAACCGGAGCGGGCCATGTCGCGGATCGCAACCTGCCTCCTGTTCCTGTTTGCGCTTCTAACGGCCGGTGTCGGTCAGGCGGCGGAGTTCATCTCCTCCTTCCATGCCGATATCGACGTGGCCAAGGATGGGGAGTTGACCGTCACCGAGACTATCAAGGTCAATGCCGAGGGCAATCTCATTCGCCGCGGCATCTACCGTGACTTTCCGCTGACCTTCGTCGATGATCAGGGACGGCAGCGGCAGGTCGGCTTCGAGATCCTGGACGTGCTGCGGGACGGCGATACGGAGCCCTATCACACCGAACAGGAGAGCGGGGCGATCCGCATCTATTTTGGCGCCTCCGATGTGCTGCTCGATCCGGGGCCGCACACCTATGAGTTGACATACCGGACCGATCGCCAGATCCGCTTTTTCGACGCCCATGACGAACTGTTCTGGAACGTCACCGGAACGGAATGGGCGTTTCCGATCCGGCAGGCCTCGGCGACGGTCACGCTGCCCGACGATGTCGAGCCGCAGGACCTGTCCGTTTTCACCGGCGCCTATGGCGATACCGGCAAGAACGCGCGGGCCGATTTCAACGGCAGCCAGGCCGAATTCGTCACGACCCGTGGGCTCGGCGCGCACGAGGGGCTGACGATCGGCGTCAAGCTTCCAGCCGGCAGCATCGACCGGCCGAGCGCTGCTCAGGAGCGGCTGTGGTTCCTCAAGGACAATGCCGGAGCGCTGATCGGCATCGGCGGGCTGGCGCTGGTCGCGCTCTACTATCTGCGCGCCTGGACCGTCGCCGGACGCGACCCGGCCGGCGGCGTCATCGTACCGCAGTGGCATCCGCCGGACGGCACCTCGCCGGCGCTCGTGAACTACATCGACAACCGGGGCTTCGGCGGCGAGGGCTGGACGGCGCTGTCGGCCGCCCTGCTGAACCTCGCCGTGAAGGGGTACGTCACGCTCAACGACCTGAAGCAGTCGATCGTCGTCACGCGCACGGCAAAGCCGGTGGACGGCAAGCTTCCGACGGGCGAGGGCGTTCTGCTGAAATCGGTGAACGGCGAAGGCGACAGCCTGACCATCGACAAGGCCAACGGAACCCGCGTCCAGACGCTCGGTTCCCGCTTTCGCCAGTCGATGGAAGCGGAGCACCGCGGCAAGTACTACCACGCCAACTGGGGCTATATCGTCGGTGGCGTCGTGCTGTCGGCGCTCTGCCTGCTGGCGCTGCTCGTTTTCGGCAACCTGTCCGAGGACGGGATCGCGCTGGTCGTCTTCCCGGCGGCGGCGGCCTTCTTTCTCTCCGTCTTCGCCGTATCCTTCGGCAAATCGCTAAGAGGCGCCAGAAGCCTCGGTCAGCGCATCATGTCGGTCGTGATCGTCGCCTTCTTCGGATTCGTGTTCCTGAGCATCTTCGGTGCCGTCCTTGCCGGTCTGGTCGCAAGCGGCGTCGAAAGCGGCAACCTCGCCATCCTTGCCGCAGTCGGCGGGATCATCCTGCTGAACCTGCTGTTCTATTTCCTGATGGGCGCGCCGACGCCGATCGGCCGGAAGATGATGGACGGCATCGACGGGCTGCGCCAGTACCTGACGCTTGCCGAAAAGGAGCGGATGAATCTCGCGGGCGTGCCGGAGATGTCGCCGCAGCACTACGAGACATTGTTGCCCTATGCGGTGGCGCTCGGCGTCGAAAAGCCATGGTCGGCGACCTTCCAGCGCTGGCTTGCCGCTGCCGCAGCAGGGGCAGCGGCAGCAGCGGCGTACCATCCGAACTGGTACAGCGGCGACGGCTTCGGCTCCGGTAATTTCGCCGATCGCATGGGCGACTTCCCCGGTTCCATGGCCGACACCATAACATCCTCGCTGCCGCCCCCGCCCAAGAGTTCGTCGTCCGGCTTTTCGGGCAGCTCCGGCGGCGGCTTCTCCGGCGGTGGTGGCGGCGGCGGTGGCGGCGGCGGGTGGTAGGCGCAGTGGCGTGGCCTGAGACTTTTCCGCCATCGAACGGATGACATTTGCCGCCGGGCTTGCTAAGTCCGCCGCAGTCCAACGATCTCCACGAAAAGCACCCCAATGCCCGATCTTCTGCTTGAGCTCCGTTCCGAGGAAATTCCCGCCCGCATGCAGCGCAAGGCGGCTGGCGACCTGAAGAAGCTCGTCACCGACGCGCTGGTCGATGCCGGCCTCACCTACGAGGGCGCCCGGGAATACTGGACGCCGCGCCGGCTGACGCTCGACATCCGCGGCCTGAATGCGCGCTCGAGCGACGTGCGCGAGGATATCAAGGGACCGGCAACGTCGGCTCCCGAGCAGGCGATCCAGGGCTTTTTGCGCAAGGCAGGACTGGCCTCGATCTCCGAAGCCCACGTTCATTCGGATCCGAAGAAGGGCGATTTCTACGTCGCCCACATCGTCAAGCCGGGCCGGCCAGCCGACGAGATCATCGCCGAGGTGATGCCGGGCATCATCCGCAATTTCCCCTGGCCGAAGTCGATGCGTTCGGGTGCGGCATCTGCCAGGCCGGGCGCGATGCGCTGGGTCCGCCCGCTGCAGTCGATCGTCTGCGTGTTCGGCTCGGAAACCGAGGAGACGCGGGTCATTCCGTTCGAGATCGACGGCATCGTCGCGTCCAACGTCACCTACGGCCACCGCTTCCATGCCCCGGAGGCCTTCACGGTCCGCCGCTTCGCCGATTATGTTGCCGGCCTGGAAAAGGCCAACGTCATCCTCGACGCTGAACGCCGCAAGCAGATCATCGCGGCGGATGCCGCCAATGTCGCCTTTGCCAACGGCCTTGAACTGGTCGAGGACGAAGGGCTGCTCGAAGAGGTCTCCGGCCTCGTCGAATGGCCGCAGGTGCTTTTGGGCACCTTCGAGAAGGAATTTTTGGCGATCCCGGCGGAGATCATCCGCCTGACGATCAAGACGAACCAGAAGTGCTTCGTCACCCGTCCGGCCGGCGGGGAAGGGCTGTCCAACCATTTCATTCTCGTCGCCAACATCGAGGCGAAGGATGGCGGCAAGGAGATCGTCCACGGCAACGGCAAGGTCGTGCGCGCCCGCCTGTCCGACGCCCGCCACTTCTGGACCCGCGACCAGCACGACCTGCCGGATCTGGAAACGCTTGCCGCCTCGGCGGAAAAATTCGGCCTCGACCTGAAGAAGCCGCTCGACCAGCGCATGGCCAAGCTCGACGCCCTGAACGTCACCTTCCACGCCAAGCTGGGAACGCAGGGTGAGCGCGTGCAGCGCATCCGGGCGCTTGCGGCGCAGCTTGCCAAGGTCACCGGCGCCGACGCCGCGCTCGTCGATCGCGCCGTGGTGCTTACCAAGGCCGACCTGCGCACCGAAGCCGTTGGTGAGTTCCCTGAGCTCCAGGGCATCATGGGCCACAAATACGCGCTGCTGCAGGGCGAGCCTCAGGCCGTCGCCGAGGCCATCGAGGATCATTACAAGCCGCAAGGCCCGTCCGACCGCGTACCGTCCGATCCCGTCGCCATCACCGTCGCGCTGGCCGACAAGCTGGATACGCTGATCGGCTTCTGGGCGATCGACGAAAAGCCGACCGGCTCGAAGGATCCTTATGCGTTGCGACGGGCGGCGCTCGGCGTCATCCGCATTCTTCTGGAGAAGGGTGTTCGCCTGCCGCTGCTGTCGGTCGTCAAGGATGCCGATCTCCTGTCCTTCTTCCACGACCGCCTGAAGGTCTATCTGCGCGATCTCGGCGCCCGCCATGACCTGATCGACGCGGTGCTGACGTCGGATGCCGACGATCTCTTGATGGTCGCCCGCCGCGTCGAGGCGCTGACGGCTTTCATCACCTCCGAGGACGGCCAGAACCTGCTCGCCGGCACCAAGCGCGCCACGCAGCTTCTCGCCGCCGAGGAGAAGAAGGGCACCGTGGTCGCCGACGGCATTGCCTCCGACCTGTTCCGGATTGCCGCGGAGAAGGACCTGCACGATGCCATCGTCGTCGCCACGGGCGAGGCAGCCGACGCCGTCGCCAAGGAGGACTTCCAGTCCGCCATGACGGCGCTGTCGAAGCTGCGCGCCCCGGTTGACACCTTTTTCGATGACGTGCTCGTCAACGACGAGGATGCGGCGATCCGGGCCAACCGCCTGGCGCTGCTCGCCGCGATCCGCTCGGCCACCGGCACGGTTGCGGATTTCTCGAAGATCGCGGGATAACGCTGAACCGCGTAGCATTGCGCGTTGGGAAGCCTGGTTCCCGGTAAAAGGAGAGGTGCTGATGCCCGGAAAAATCCTCATCAGCGCCTGTCTCATGGGCCTGCCGGTTCGCTACAACGGCGCGTCCAAGCCGCTGCTGCACGAGGCGATAGCGCGCTGGCAGGAAGAGGGGCGGCTGGTCACGGTCTGTCCCGAGCTGGCGGGCGGTTTTGCCGTTCCGCGCCCGCCGGCCGAAATCGCGGCGGCGATGACCGGAGAAGAAGTCCTCGACGGTGTCGGGCGTGTCCTGGAGGCGACCGGTGGTGACGTGACCACGGGTTTTGTCGAGGGCGCCATGCGCGCTCTTGACATCGCGCGTGAGAACGATTGCCGATATGCGCTTCTGATCGACGGCAGTCCGTCTTGCGGCTCCGGCTTCGTCTATGACGGTAGTTTTTCTGGAAAGCGCCTGGCCGGCGCGGGTGTCACGGCGGCCTGTCTCAAACGGCACGGCATTGCCGTATATGCCGATACCGAGATCGACGGTCTCATCGCGCGCCTGGCGGAAGACGATGCCGACGGCTGATAAAGCTTGCGCCCCTGCTTCTCTTCAGGGGCGCAAGATATCTGCCTTGCCGGCAGATACCCTATCAGCCTGGAGGGGCCGATGGGGCAGGGAACGCTATTACTATGGGGTCAATTGACCCGAAGTTCAAATCCTGACGGATCAAGCTCTCGTGAACCGGCCTCTTGCGAACCTGCCGCGGCAGTAGCGGCAACTGCAGCCGAACCGGTTTCGAGTGCGCCCGTCTTGGCTTCGGGGTCGATGATGTTGCCGGTTTCGGCCGAATCCGTGGCCTCGGTGTTCCCCGTGCCCTCTTCGGGTGCCTTGCTGACGAAAATCACCGGCGAGCCGCCGAGCCAGGCCTCGCTGCGGAAGACCTTTCTTTCACCGTCGACTTCGCGGATCTCGACCTTTTGCGTGCCGGGTTCGATGTCGGGCACGATGTAGGTCTTGCTCCGCTTCGTTTCCTTCAGTGCCGGGCAGTCGGCGCAGGAAATCGTCTGGATGCTACCTTGGCCCTTGCCGCCGGAGGCGATCGGTTCGATCGAGGAGGCAAGGGCAGGGGCGCCAAGAAGCGCAAATGCAACGGTTGGCAAGAGGCTACGCATCACTGGTTCTCCCGTAAGGTCGACGGAAAGACTATGCGTTTTCCGTTACGTTCCGGTCAGGAGAATTGGTAAAAATTGAATGATGCGTCGTTTTGTGCCGCTTGCCGAAGTCGGCCGGTTCAAACCTTTTCGCGTTCCACCGCGCGCCAGCCGATATCCCGGCGGCAAAAGCCGTTTTGCCATTTCACCTGATCTGCCAGGGCGTAGGCGCGGGCCTGTGCCTCGGCGACGGTGGGCGCCACCGCCGTTGCGTTCAGCACCCGGCCGCCGGTCGCGACCAGTTCGCCGTTCTTCAGCGCTGTGCCGGCATGAAACACTTTGGTCGTGTCGCCGTCCGCCGGAATGAACCCGATCGGCGTGTTCTTGTCGTAAGCGCCCGGATAGCCCTTCGACGCAAGCACGACTGTCAGCGCCGTCTCGTCCCGCCAGGTGGCGGAGACCGTGTTGAGCGAGCCGGTTGCCGCGGCGTGGAGCAGTTCGAGCAGGTCACTCTCAAGCCGCATCATCAGCACCTGGCACTCCGGATCGCCGAAGCGGACGTTGTACTCGATCAGTTCCGGCCCCTTCTTCGTGATCATCAGCCCGGCGAAGAGAACGCCGGTGAACGGGTGGCCGTCGGCGGCCATGCCGCGAATGGTGGGCTCGATGATCTCCTTCATCGTCCGCTCGACCATTTCCGCCGTCATCACGGGAGCAGGGGAGTAGGCGCCCATGCCGCCCGTGTTCGGGCCGGTATCGCCATCGCCGACGCGCTTGTGATCCTGGGCCGAGGCGAGCGGCAGGGCGTTCTTGCCGTCGCAGAGGCAGAAGAAGCTCGCCTCCTCGCCGTCGAGGAAGGCCTCGACAACCACTTCCGCTCCCGCCGCGCCGAAGGCGCCGTCGAAGCAGTCGTCGATTGCCGAAAGCGCCTCGTCGACGGTCATCGCCACCGTCACGCCCTTGCCGGCGGCAAGCCCGTCCGCCTTGATGACGATCGGCGCGCCCTGTTCGTCCACATAGGCCTTGGCCGAAGCCGCGTCCGTGAAGCGCCTGTAGGCGCCGGTCGGGATGGCGTAGTTGGCGCAGAGATCCTTCGTGAAGCCCTTGGAGCCCTCCAGTTGCGCGGCCGCGGCCGAGGGGCCGAAGACGTCGATGCCGTCGGCGCGCAGCCGGTCGGCCAGTCCCGCCACCAGCGGTGCCTCGGGGCCGACGACGACGAAGGTGATGCCGTTGTCGCGGCAGAAGGCAGAGACGGCCGCATGGTTGTCGACGTCGAGCGCTGCAAGCGTCGCGTATTCGGCCATGCCAGGATTGCCGGGAGCGGCATAGAGCGTGGTCAGGCGTGGCGACTGGGCAATCTTCCAGGCCAATGCGTGCTCGCGCCCGCCCGAACCGATCAACAAAACCTTCATGGCCAATCCCCTGCAATCTGAGTGTGCCCGCCGGTTAAGCGGGTGGGGGCTAAACGTCAAGTGCTGCGTTTGCGGGAATCGGGGTGTGACAATAGAAGGTGCGGTTCACTTTGCGATGACACGCCTCTGCACGCCAGGTTCGGCGTCCTGCTGCCCGGATCGGCAATCCCGCACATCGACCTTGACCCGAGCCAGCCGGACTGCGAACTAGGTGCATGAGCATCAATCCCGATTCCGGACGCGTTGCCGACGCGCCCTCCGACAACTGGGTCTATCGCGTTCTTCCCCGCTCGCTCTGGCCCTATGCGCAACTCGCCCGCTGGGACCGGCCGATCGGCTGGCAGCTGCTGATGTGGCCCTGCCTGTGGTCGGCCGCACTCGCCGCCAACGTGGCGCGGGCAGCTTCCTCCTACTCACTGTCGCAGTTTGTCTGGCACCTGCTGCTGTTCGTCATCGGCTCGATCGCCATGCGCGGTGCCGGCTGCACCTATAACGATCTGGTCGACCACGAGATCGACAAGGCGGTGGCGCGAACGCGCTCGCGGCCGTTGCCGTCGGGCCGCGTCACGCGTGGCCAGGCGAAGCTGTTCATCGCCCTACAGGCGCTGGTCGGGTTGCTGGTTCTCCTGCAGTTCAATGTCTTCTCGGTCATGCTTGGTGTAGCTTCGCTTGCGATCGTCGCGATCTATCCCTTCGCCAAGCGCTTCACCGACTGGCCGCAGTTCTTTCTCGGGCTGGCCTTCTCCTGGGGCGCGCTGATGGGCTGGTCGGCGCAGTTCGGCACGCTGTCGCTCGCCGCTATCGCGCTCTATGGCGGCGCCGTTGTCTGGACGATCGGCTACGACACGATCTACGCCCACCAGGACAAGGAAGATGATGCCTTGATCGGTGTTCGCTCGACCGCGCGGCTGTTTGCGGAGCGAACCCGCCAGTGGCTCGTCACCCTTTATGGACTGTCTGTGCTGCTGATCCTCGCGTCGTTCGCTCTCGCCGGTGTCGGCGTCCTCGCCTATCTCGGGCTCGCCGTCGCCACCGGGATGCTGGTCTGGCAGATCGTGACGATCGATATCGACGACCCCGAACAGTGCCTGGCGCTGTTCAAGTTCAACGGGGTCGTCGGTCTGATCGTGTTTATCGGCCTTCTCGCCGCATTGCCTTTCGCCTGAGGTTTCAGGCGGATTTCAGGATATTCGCCCGCGCGTCGTCCGGATCCACCCGGCGTGCGCCGCCATAGATCGTCGTGCGATCGAAGCCGATGCCTGAAGCGCCGGAGCGGCGGTTGGTGGCGACGACCTGGAATGCGTTGAGCGCGCCACGGTGGAACGAGAGGGCGCAGAGCGAGAGATAGAGCAGCCAGATGCGCGTCTGCGGCATGCCGACGAGGGCAGCGCCCTCTTCCTTGCGGTCGTAGAGACGGCGCACCCAGTGCTCCGTCGTGTGGCCGAAATGTTCGCGCACGGCCTCGACTTCGTGCACTTCGAAGCCGGCCTGCTCCAGCGCGCCCGTCGTCATGCCGATATGATCCAGCTCGCCGCCCGGGAAAATGTACTTGATGATGAACTGCATGTAGGGCGTCAGCCGCGGGAAGTCTTCCAGCCGCGCCGTGTTGCGGCGGAAGCTGGCCTGACCGAAATAGACGCCGCGCGGGCGCATGTGCTTGCGCAGGTACTTGTAGAAGTCCTGGTGGTTGGCGATGCCGACATGCTCGATCATCTCGACCTGGGCGATCTTGTCGAAGATCTGGTCGTCTGCGAGGCTGCGGCAGTCGCGCAGTTCCACCTTGACCCGGTCGCCGAGGCCCATGTTCGCGACCTTGGTCTTCACGTGCGCGAACTGCTCCTCCGACAGTGTCGTGCCATAGGCCTCAACGCCATAGTGTCGAGCGGCATAGCAGAGCAGGCCACCCCAGCCGCAGCCGGGGTCGAACAGCTTGTCGCCGGGCGCAAGGCGCAGCTTGCGGCAGATGAGGTCGAGCTTGTTCAACTGCGCCTCGTCGAGCGAGGAGTCGGGCGTTGGGAAATAGGCGGAAGAATACACCATCTCCTTGTCGAGGAAGAGTTCGTAGAACTCGTTGGAGAGGTCGTAGTGGAAGCCGATCATCTCCTTGTCGTTCCGGCCGCTGGTCGGCGTGACGCCGGCCTTTTTCGTGAAGCGCTTGACGAAGGAGGAGACGGAATAGCTCTTCAGAAGGATCGGCAGGGCCATCTTCAGCATGCGCGCCTTATTGACCTTGCGTGGCAGTGAGAGGAACTGCAAGTGGTCGACCTGGCGCATCGCATCGATCGGGTTGGCGCCGACGACGTCGAGGTCGCCCGTCGCGTAGAGTTCGGCAACGCTGATCAGCGACGGCTGGCGCAGCAGGCGGCGCAGCACGTTGGCGGAAGCGATGACGAAGCGGATCTCTTCCTGGGCGCCTTCACCGAGCGGGATGATCGTGCCGTCCCAAAGTTCCAGGCAGATATTGACGTCGAGATGTTTCGCCAATTCGCCGATGACGGCCTTGGTTGCTTGCAATTCACGATCAGTACCAAGTTCACGCGACATATAGTGACTTCCCGACGTTGAAAAAAACCGCAGTGCAATGTGCGGTTTCATATCCGGTTGTCAATCTCTGATTGCTTTACCGTAACGCAGCAAGTGGCGCCGACGGGGGTGTATGGAGCGTCGGGGTGTAAATCACCAGCCCGAAACGGTGGCGCGCCGGGCGACCCCCTGAAGGAGCGCCGCATCGGCTTTCCGGATATGCACGACGAGAGGGGAGGGCCTTGCTGATAAGCGGTCGCTGCGCGCTTCCCTTGTCGGGTGTCAGAAGTGGTCCTGGGAGAGCAGCGAACGAAAAAAGCCGACCGCAGGGGGCGGCCGGCTATGGGCGTTTCGGCGCGCGATCGCGAGCCGAATTGCCAAAAGGATAGGTCGTCGTCGCGACTGGAGGAAGCGCAAACGCCCTATGGGTTCATGTCGTCATTGCATGCTCAGCGGCGCGCGATGATTTCGCGGCCGTCGATCATCATCTTCAGGCCGAGATCGCCGGTCGAGCGGCGAACGAGAAAGCGCGGCCGGCGATCGGCGAAGTAGGTGTGGTGGCGACGCTTGCGTGCCGGGCGGGCGGGAAGCGAGCCGAGGTGCATCTCCAGCGGCCGGGCGACCCCGTCGGCCTCGACCATCAGCATCGGGATGCGATATGCGTCGGCCCAGCTGCGCCAGTCCGCGGCGATATCGCAGAGGTCGTGCGCGACGAGCAGTGGAATGCAGAGGTCCGGATCATCGTGGTGCAGTTCGAGCGTCACCGTGACTTCGCCATTGCCGTGGTCGATCGCGCGAGCGGCCACGCCCTTGAAGGCGCGGGCGGGCAGGGCAAACGAAAGCGGCAGGCCGCTGGAGGGCAGGATCTTGCGCAGTACGGCGCCGCGCTCGTCGAGCGTGATCGTGACGTCGCTCATATCGCTGCGCAGGGCATAGGTGATCTGCTGGGGGAACCGCTTGGGGTCGAGCCGAAGTGTGCTTCCGGCCCAGGCCGGCTTGGAAACGGTGTTCAACATGTCTTTCGCCCTTGTCTTCCTTGAGAGCCGGTGACCGGTCTTCTCCGGGGACTTTTTCGTCCCTCTGTGTGTGACGGGAAGAATAGGCGCCGTATCTTCCGCTCCGCTTAAAAATCGCGGTTAAGAAAACTTTGCCCGGGCAGATGGTTAGCAAAATGCCGCTTGGTCAGGGTTTCCGTTTCGTCAATGCGTCGGTTCGACAGCCCCGGACAAGGCAATCCGGCTAGGCTCGGAAAAGCAATGGTGCACGCGTGCGCCGCCTGCTGCAGCAAGGTGCAAAAGGGATAGTCTTGCAATGCTTTCGACCTATACGAGCTATAATCTCTTCGCCAAGGATCTGCTGACGTCGCTGAACCGCGTTTCGCAGCAGACAATCAATGCGCGCGAGGCCGAGTACTATAAGGCGAACATCGGCAAGGTCGGCTCGGTCGACGAATTCCTGGATGATTACCGGCTCTACAATTATGCGATGAAGGCGTATGGGCTGGAGGAGATGGCCTATGCCAAGGCTTTCATGCGCAAGGTCCTGGAAAGCGATCTGGCCGACTCCAACAGCTTCGTCAATCGTCTGACCGATACCAAATACCGTACCTTTGCGCAGTCCTTTTCGTTTCAGAGCGAAACCGCGGTTGCCCAGTCAGATGCCCAGTTGGATGAGGTGATCGGGCTCTATACGGCGACGGTAAACAACGCCGGCAAGGTGCAGCAGGAAGAGACGCGCTACTACAACATCGTCGTCGACAAGGTCACGACCGTCGACCAGTTGCTTCAGAACGAGCGGATGAGGGCCTACGTCTTCACGGCCTTCGGCATCGACCCGGCCACGTTTTCCTACCAGGCCGTGCGCGGTGCGCTGACGAGCGATCTCGACGATCCCGACAGCTATGTGAACCAGACGTTCGGTGCAGCGATTGTCGACTACACGGCGAAGATCGCCGCTGCGAACGCTCAGCTTGCCGATCCCGACCTGTCCGCCCAGGCAAAGGCGGCGCTGAAGTCGAAAGTTTCCGGCTGGAATGCCCAGATCTCCTCGGCGGAGAAATTTCTGGCGCTGGCGGCTGCCTACAATTTCAATACTGACGGAACCCTGCCGGCCGGCACGCTGGCGCAGACGGAGGTGCAGAAGACAGCCACCAACAAGGCCTATGTGCTCTCCACCCCGCGCGTGACCTCTGCCGCGGCCCTCTTGACAAAGGCGCACTTCGAGGGAGCCGTTGCCACCGCCACCACGGTCGATGAGCTTCTTAGGGACACCCGTGTCCTGAATTACATCAAGGTTGCCTACGATCTGAACGGCGTCACCATCATGCCGTCGACGATCAAGAACATCCTGACCAGCGATCCGGACGATCCAGGCAGCTATATCCATACGGTCGGCAAAGGCGACGAGAGATATGTCGCCCTGGCCAGGGCATTCAACTTTCAGCCGGACGGCACGCTCGCGGCCGGCGACCAGGCGCAGAGCGCCGAAAAGACCGCCGAGGCCGGTCGTCTCTACATGACCCGCTACAATGACGCGGACGATGCAGCCGACGAGAAACTCATCAGGGAATACAAGGTGAAGGCCGGGCTGCTCACCAACGTCGACGAATTCCTCACGACGCCGAGCATCTACAAGCTCGCGCTCAATGCCTTCGGTCTCAATCCGAGCAGCGAGAGTGCCTACAAGATCAAGCAGGTCATGTTGAGCGACCTCAACGATCCTAAGAGTTATGTGTACCGCCTGAAGGACAGCCGCTATCTCGAATTGGCCAAGGCCTTCAATTTTGACGAGAAGGGCGCCATCGACGTGCCCGTCATGGCCCAGACCGGGGCGGAGATCCAGATTGTCTCCAAGGCCTATGTGATCGAAAAGTCCCGGTTCGGCACGGCAGACGACAAGAAGAAGGCGGAGGCTGAGGCGAAATATTACGCCGAGCAGATCCAGACAATCGGATCGCTCAAGGAGTTTCTTGCCAATTCGCGGCTCGTCAACTTCGTCCTGGAGGCAAATAACATCGATCCGAAGACTGTCCCGGAAGGGTTCATGGCGCAGATCTTTGCCTCCGACCTCGACGATCCGGACAGCTTCGCCAACCAGCAGCCCAACCGGAGCTACCGCACCATCGCCGCCTCGTTCAATTTTGGTGCGTCGGGCCAGGTGGAGCGTCCGCATGACACAGCGATCCAGACACGTCGCGGCATCTATCAGACCCTCGACTATTACGTCCGCCAGGCCATGGAGGTCGAAGCGGGCGAAGACAATGCGGGTGTTCGTCTGGCACTCTATTTCGAGCGCAGCGTGAATTCGATCTCCAGCGCCTACGACATTCTCGCCGATGACGCCCTGTATCAGGTCTTCAAGACCCTCCATGGTCTCCCAGACGAGATCGGCGGCGCCGACATCGATGCTCAGGCCGAACTGATCAAGCGCTATATGGACCTGAAGGATCTGCAAGATCCGGAAAAGGTGTCGAAGATGATCACCAAGTTCGCCGTCCTCTACGACCTGGAGAACTACAGCGAGACGTCCGGTGCCGTTGCCGTTCTCAGTGGCGGCGGAAACATCAGCGCCGACACGCTGTGGAGTGTGGCACAATTGCGAAGCGGCGGGAGGTAGCCAGGCCGACTGGGCGCCACGGCTTGCGTCCGGTCAGAGGCCTGTCTGCAGCACCTTGCCCGGGTTCATGATTCCGGCGGGATCGAAGGCGTGCTTGATGCGGCGCATCAGGTCGATTTCGATCGGTGCGCGGATCTCGGCCAGTTCGTCGCGCTTCAACTGGCCGATGCCGTGCTCGGCGGAAATCGAGCCGCCGAACTTCAGCACGATGCCGTGCACGACCGCGCTGACGTCCTTCCACCGGTCGAGAAAGGCCTGCTTGTCTGCGCCGACGGGTTGGGAAATGTTGTAGTGGATGTTGCCGTCACCCATGTGGCCGAAGGCGCAGATGCGCGCTCCCGGGATCACCGCAGTTACGGCATCGTCCGCTTCCGCCATGAAGGCCGGAATGCTGGAGACGGGGACGGAGACGTCGTGCTTGATCGATCCGCCTTCGGGCCTTTGCGCCAGCGACAGGCTTTCGCGCATGTGCCACAGCGCGCGCCGCTGCTCGCCGCTTGCAGCGATGACGGCATCCTGGACCAGTTCCTTCTCAATGGCGTCTGCGAGCAGCGCCTCGATCATCTCGCGAGCGGCCTCGTCCGAGACCGAGGTCGAGACGTCGATCAGGGCATACCAGTCGTGGCGCGTTTGCAGCGGGTCGCGGACGCCGGGGATGTGCCGCGACGCGAAGTCGATTCCGATCCGGGGTACCAGTTCGAAGCCGGTCAGCGCCTCACCGCAGCGCTGCGAAGCCAATTCGAACAGCGCCAGCGTATCGGCCACGGAGCGCAATCCGGCAAAGGCCACCTCATGCCCAGCGGGACGGGGAACAAGCTTCATGACCGCTCCCGTGATGACGCCGAGCGTGCCTTCCGCGCCGATGAAGAGGTCGCGCAGGTCGTAGCCGGTATTGTCCTTCTTCAGGCGCCGCAGCCCGTCCCACACTTCGCCGGTCGGCAGCACCACCTCCAGTCCGAGGCAGAGCTGGCGGGCGTTGCCGTAGGCGAGCACCGCGGTGCCGCCCGCATTGCTCGAGAGATTGCCGCCGATCTGGCACGTGCCTTCCGATCCCAGCGAGAGAGGAAAGAGCCGGCCGGCCGCTTCGGCCGCCTTCTGGATGTCGGCCAGCACGCATCCGGCGTCGACGACGATGACATTGCCGACCGGATCCACGTCGCGGATGCGGTTCAGGCGGGAAAGCGAGAGCACGACATCGGCAGCACCCTCCCGCGGAATCTGCCCCGCGACGTGTCCGGTGTTGCCGCCCTGCGGCACGATTGCGGTGTCGGTCGCGGTTGCGAGCTTGAGGATCTCGGAGATCTCGCCGACGCTCCCCGGTCGCAACACCAGCGGGGTCGTTCCGTGGAAGATTCCCCGCGTCTCGACCAGATAGGGGGCGACTGCGCTCGCATCGGTGAGTGCAAATTTCTCGCCGGTGATGGCGGAAAAGCGGGAAATCAGATCAGCCGGGAGTGCAGTCATGGCGGTCCTCGTTCAACTCCTGGGGGCGGCTGCGCGTTCGAGCCGGTCATTGATTGCCTCACCCAGGCCCGTGGCGGGAATTGGCGAGAATGCGATCGAGCGGGCGCCGGTCGCGTCCGCCTTCTGCATATGGCCGAAAAGGTTGGCGGCCGCCTCGCGCAGGTCGCCGGTCGGGCTCAGGTCGAGCACGATGGCCGCACTTTCCTCGCCCGGCAGCGCCGTTCCTCCAAAGCGGATCAGCGCTTCACCCGGAGCGACGCGACTGGCATTGAGCCGCACGCCCGCCGCCGGCGCATAGTGTGAGGCAAGCATGCCCGGCGCCTCGATCGTCGCTCCGGCGCTCTTCTGCCGGATCACCTTGCTGCCGGTCAGCCTTTCGACGTCGGAGACGTCGAGCCCGCCGGGCCGAAGAAGGTGGACGGCACCATCGACCACCTTCAGGATGGTGGATTCCAGCCCCACTTTGGCCGCGCCGCCGTCGAGGATCAGTTCGATCCTGTCGCCGAGATCGGCATTGACGTGGCCGGCGCTCGTCGGGCTGATCCGCCCCGACGTGTTCGCGCTCGGTGCCGCGAGCGGCCGTCCGAACGCGGCAATCAACCGATTGGCAAAGCCGGAGGGCACGCGGATGCCCACCGTGTCGAGCCCGGCACAGACGAGCGGATGAATGGACGTATTCGCCCTTACCGGCAGGACCAGCGTCAGCGGACCCGGCCAGAACGCTTCGGCGATCTGGCGGGACAGCGGATCAAAACAGGCATACCGTTCGGCCATCTCCAGATCGGCCATGTGGCATATCAGCGGATTGAAGCGTGGCCGTCCCTTGGTTTCGTAAATGCGGGCGATGGCCTCCGGATTGGTCGCGTCCGCCGCCAGGCCGTAGACCGTTTCCGTCGGTATCGCGATCGGCAAGCCTCTCGCAAGTACCGCGACTGCTTCCTCAAGGGTTGCTTCGGGATCCATCCTCGTGTCGATGACCTTTGCCATCTCGCCCCTTCTTTGCGTTTGATGGCCCTCGCTTTACAGCCTTTGACGGCCGGATGCCAAGTTTTAAGGACACGGTGAACGAGCTTGCGGAAAATCGCGTCCAATGGCGCCGCGCGTTAGATGCTTCGTAACCGATCGCTGGTAATGCAGACAGAACAGGGGAGTGGGTGCATGAACATGAACCAGAGGAAATCCTCGACGAACGACATTGCCTTGCGTATCGCCACAGCGATGCACCAGATGGGCATCGACGCGCTGCCGCGAAATTATGAACTGGTCTACGAGGCCTATGCGGGCGCCAATCCTGATCTGGTCCGCGAGTTTGTCGCTCTTGGCAAATTCAAGACGCAAGCGTCTCTGGACGAGCTTGGCCGCAAGTATCTCCCCCACCATCACGAAGAAGGCGTGCTGCAACGCTCGGCCGGCGCCGTCCGCGACGAGATGGCCAACTTCATGGCGTTGCTGCAGCAGGAGGAGATCTCGCTCAGCGACTATGGCCGTTTGATCGGAGAGGCATCGCAGGCGATCTCCGCCGATAGCCCGGAGTCGTCCTCCGCGCTTGGCCTGTCGATCGAGCGGCTGCGCCAGGCGACCGAACAACAGGCCACCCGCAATGCCGCGATGGCGGCGAGCGTCGCAGCGCAATCGGAGAACATGGACGCGATCCAGCGCGACCTGGCTTCGTTCGAGGCAACCAAGTTCGCCGATGCGGCGACGGGTCTGGGCAATCGCCGTGCCTTCAACAAGGCGGTCGCCAAGGTCTACGCCCATCCCGAATTGCCGGTGTCCTGCGGCCTGGCCATCGTTGATGTTGATGTCTCAAAGCGCTTTTCGCCCGCTCAGTCCGAGGCGCTGAACGACTACCTGATCCGCCACTATGGCGCCCTGGTGAAGCGAGCGACGCCGGCGACCGACGTTGTCAGCCGTTTCGACGGGCTGCGTTTCGGCTTCCTGTTCTATACGTCCGACGAAAACGAGATCGTCCGGTTATTGGCGATGCTGCGTTCGGCCTTTGCGGCAGCACCACTGCGACACCCCGAGACGACGCGCAACCTCGGCTGCCTCACGTTCTCGGCCGGCGTGTGCATGGTGGACGGGATTGGAAATGCCTTCGATCTGGTCACCTTCGCCGAAAAGGCGCTGCAGCAGGCACAGTCGGCTGGCGGCAATCGCCTCGTCGTCCACCGCGGCGGCAACGACGGCGGGCCCGACGGCAAGGATTGGATGCTATACAAGAACGGCTAGGTCGCTTCCGGATCCTGGTGCATTTTTTGCGCGATGGTCCCACGATCGTCTTCCCGATACGGTAGTATTGATCAATCAACATTAGCGTTGCCTAATGGGTCGATTGGTGCAAACTTGTGCGCCTTCGTTCCCTGATCATCGTCTTTGAAAGACGAGGAGGTGTGTGGTGACGCTTGCTATCAACGATGTGGCGCCGGACTTCCAGGCGCAGACGACCGAAGGCGAGATCCGGTTCCACGACTGGCTCGGTGATTCCTGGGCCGTGCTGTTCTCGCACCCGAAGGACTTCACGCCGGTTTGCACCACGGAACTCGGCTACATGGCGAAGATAAAGCCGGAATTCGACCGGCGCGGCGTCAAGATCATCGGCCTTTCCGTCGATCCGCTCGATCGTCACGCCGGATGGGCGAGCGATATCGAGGAAACGCAGGGGCATGCGCCCAATTTCCCGATGATCGCCGACGTCGATTTCAGCGTCTCGAAGCTCTATGGCATGTTGCCGGCCTCGGTGTCGGGCGACCCGGCCACACGGACACCTGCCGACAACCAGACCGTGCGCAACGTCTTCGTCATCGGCCCCGACAAGAAGGTCAAGCTGATCCTGGTCTATCCGATGACCACGGGGCGCAATTTCGACGAGGTGCTGCGGGTAATCGACTCGCTGCAACTGACGGCGCAGCACAAGGTTGCGACCCCAGTCAACTGGAAGCAGGGCGAGGACGTGATCATTGCCGGCTCCGTATCTGACGACGACGCGCGGAAACAATATCCCGATGGCTGGCGTGCGCCCAAGCCGTACATCCGGATCGTGCCGCAGCCGGGGACGTGAGGCAGGCGGCATCCCGGTACGGTGAACGGTTGATGGAGGGTGCCGATGATTTTCCGCCAGCTCTTCGACAGTGTCTCCGGCACCTACACCTACCTCATCGCCAGCCGGTCGGGAGGCGAGGCGCTGATCATCGACCCGGTGCTTGAAAAGGTCGATCGATACCTGCGCCTGGTGGAGGAACTGGATCTCAAGCTCGTCAAGGCGGTTGACACCCACCTGCACGCCGATCACGTGACCGGCCTCGGCGCGTTGCGCGACCGCACCCATTGCATAACGGTGATGGGCGAGCAGACGGCAGCCGATGTCGTTTCCATGCGTGTTTCCGAAGGCGACCGGATCGCGATCGAGGGCCTGAGCCTCGACGTGCTCTACACGCCCGGCCACACCGACGATTCCTACTCCTTCCTGATGGGCGGGCGTGTGTTCACCGGCGACACGCTGCTGATCCGCGGCACCGGGCGGACCGACTTCCAGAACGGCGATCCGCGGCAGCAATACGACTCCATCTTCAACAAGCTGCTCAAGCTGCCGGAGGAAACGCTGGTCTATCCGGCGCACGACTACAAGGGCGACACGGTCTCGACCATCGGTGAGGAGAAGCGGTTCAATCCCAGGCTGAGGGTCGGCTCCGTCGACGAGTACGTCGACGTGATGAACAACTTGCACCTGCCCAACCCGAAGATGATGGACGTGGCCGTTCCGGCCAACATGCGGGTCGGCCTCCATCAGGAAGAGATCGCCCGGAGGGGGTGGGCGGTAACGGCGGCAGAGGCGTTGGCGTTGCGCAACAGCCGCGATGTCGTGATCGTCGACCTGCGTGAGACGGCCGAGCGTCAAAAGCACGGAACCATCCCTGGCTCGCTCCACGCGCCCTATCCGGATCTGCAGGAGAACGTCGGCGCTGGCGGGATGCTGCATGAACTCGCCGCCACGACCGGTCGGCGAATCGTCTTTTACTGCGCCTTCGGCGAACGCTCGGCCATGGCGGTCGAGGCCGCCCAGGATGCCGGGCTGACCAACGCCTGCCACATCGAGGGCGGGATGGCCGCCTGGAAGAAGGCAAACGGTCCGGTCGTCCGCTAGCGCGTCTTCAGATGGATGCGCAGGCCGACGCTCAGATCGCGCGGATGACCTTGCGCAATTCCTCGTTGCGGGCACCGAGCATCAGGACGCTCTTCATCGCCAGCTTCGCGTCGTGGGTGTGGAACAGCACCCCGTCGTCGCCGACCGTTCGGTTGATCTCCAGCCGGTCGCCGCTCTTCGCCGGGCATGTCGCCACCGCGAAGTACATGCGCGAGAATTTTGGGCTGATCGCCTCGAAGAACCGCTCGCCGTCGCCGATCTCCGCATAGAAGTTGGCCATGTAGAACGACCACTGGACGTCTTCTTGCTTGGCAAGCCTCGTCTTGGAAACAGTGACGTGGCAATAGCCGAGATGAGGCATCGAGGCGAGGGTGCGGTGGAAGATCAGCTTTGGAAAGCGGATCGCCCGGTGGAAGCCGTTGATGCGCTCATGGGTGAGGGTGCCTGCCTTCTCCAGTTTCCGGCCGGTCTGCTCGGCAACCTCCGGGTAGCTCATGTACCGCTTGTCGGTCCGCTTCCAGTCGCCACGCGTTTCCAGCTTTCCGGTTCGAAGAAACTCGGTATGGGCGAGTGACTGCCTGCCTTGCGCGCGCTTGAGGGCGGTGGCGTCGTAATACTTAAATTTCGGCGTAGGCTGCACGAGGGTACTCCGGGAGGCGGCGCTTTCGGAAGGGGGATCATGCGTTGTTATGGTTAACGCCACCCTTACGTCGAACAGAAACGATGGACGGACTGCGCAAGGCAGGGTCAGGCCGTGCGCTCGATCGCCCAGGCGGGCCGCGATGACCTGCCCGTCGTTTCTGATCGGAATTTGCTTAATAGTTCTGGTAGTTCAGAGGCGTTACCGGATCCGTGCCTGGATGCGCCGCGGCGGGTGTAACCGCGCCTTCCGCGGCCGTGGGTTCGCCGTTTGCCGATGATGCAATCGTTCCGGAGATGGCGCCGCCATCCTTGTTTTGCACACTCGCGCTGGCAGCCGCGACAACGCCCGCAATCGTTTCTGCCGCAATTTTTACCGGCATCGATTTGGGCTCTTCGTCTGCCGCCCCGCGGTTGATCGAGGCCGTCACGATCTCGTCGACCCGGATTTCGTCGGTAGCATCGAACGGCTTTTCCGGCAAAAGATCGCCAAAGGCCCAGATCTTCACCAACTCCGAACGGTTCACCGGCACAACATTGACGTCGATGTCGTTCAGCGTGCCCTTCACGCGATAGGGACAGCGCCGCTTGTTGCAGTTGGCGGCGGCGGAAAACTGCCAGAGCGCATAGTTGTCCCAGTTGCCGAGCGGGAAGACGGCTTGGATGCCCGGCTTGTAACGCGCGTACCAAAGCGGCAGGCGTGAGAGTATGCGGTACTTGTCGCGGTTCGCGGCGATGTATCTTGCTGTCGAGTGATTGGTGTAGAGAACGGGGTAGCGTCCGGTGCGCGCGCGGATGTGGCCGGCGAAGACCTGCGCGTCGGCGAGCGACATGTACTGCTCCGGGTCGATCCCCTCGATATCGAGCACCATCATCTCGCCCGGTTGGGGCTTGGCGTAGTCGAGGAAGTGATTGGCCTGGTCGACGGGATTTCCGGGACGCGCGAGATGATAGGCGCCCCACAAAAGGCCCTGTGCCTTGGCCAGCAATCTGCGCGTCTCGTAGAGTTCCCGGCTGACCGCGTACTTGCGCCACATGGTCTTGCAGTGCGCGACCGTGTCGCCGTCGTGATCGCCCTTGCAATTAAAGCTCTCCGGCAGGCCGTCGGATGCCTTGGAGATGAAGCCGACGATACGTTTGTCGGTCAGCATCAGTGGCCAATCGATCTCGTTCAGTTCGTAGGCATCGACGACGATAGCGTTTTCCGGCTTTCTCCAGGGCTCCAGGTCGCTCGCCGAAAGTGCGCCGGGCATGGCCAAGAGGAGCGCACCGGCAGCGGCCAGTCTCTTCATCGTCGTCATGCTTCGATCCCCGCTTCTGCCCCTCCGCCCCGGATGGTGCCGTCGACATGGTTAGCAAGACGTTAACAGGGCCTGGCTTTGTCGCCCGGTGCTGCGGTTGATTCCCGGAACGACGGGAGCCGCGGCGTCCATGCCGGTCCTTGTTGTGCGCGAGATGAAAAATTCCCCTGCCTTACATTTCCGAAAGGTGTTTCTAATCTACACACGTGAGATCCGTTGAAAAGTGCGAATGGGTCTTTTCTGCGAAAGGGCGAGATCGACGCGGCCATTGAGCGGGGCTTTGCGTTGACGTTTACGTAAAAAGAAATACTCTGCCGCGCATTGCGCCGGTCCCGTTCGACCGCCATGCTTCCGGTCGAAGCGTCCGCAAGACGAATTAGTGGAGGTCACCATGTACAGGGCACCGGTCGATCAGATCGCGTTCACGCTTCGCCACGTGGCCGGCCTCGAGGCCGCATTGGACGAAGGCCGGTTCGGCGAATTGTCTGGCGACCTCGTCGACGCGATCCTCCTCGAAGCGGGGCGTTTCGCCAGCGAAGAGATCGCGCCGCGGGCTGAAACCGGTGATCGCCAAGGTGCCGTCCTGCGGGATGGGCACGTCGCCACGCCCGAAGGCTGGCCCGCGCTCTACCGGGCCTGGGCGGAAGGTGGCTGGAACTCCCTGACGGCACAGCGCGAGTTCGGCGGGCAGGGACTGCCGCACATGCTTCATGTCGCGGCGATGGAGATGTGGAACGGCGGCTCGATGGCCTTTGCCATCGGCCCGACGCTGACGATCGGCGCAATCGAAGCCCTCTCCGCACATGGATCGGACGCGTTGAAGCAGATCTATCTGCCCAAAATGGTTTCCGGTGAATGGATGGGGTCGATGAACCTCACCGAGCCGCATGCCGGCTCGGACCTCGGCGTGATGAAGACGCGCGCCGAGCGGCGCGACGACGGCACCTACCGCATCTTCGGCCAGAAGATCTTCATCACCTACGGCGAGCACGATTTCACCGACAACATCGTCCATCTCGTGCTGGCGCGCCTGCCGGATGCGCCGGCGGGAACGCGCGGCATCTCGCTGTTCCTCGTTCCGAAGTTCCTGGTCAATGCCGATGGATCGCTTGGCGCCCGCAATGACATGTTCTGCCACTCGATCGAGCACAAGCTCGGCATCCACGCCTCGCCGACCTGCACGATGATCTATGGCGACGGCCGGTTTGGCGAGGAGTCTGGGGCGATCGGCTGGCTCGTCGGCGAGGAGAACAAGGGCCTCGCCTGCATGTTCACCATGATGAACAATGCGCGCCTTGCTGTCGGCATGCAGGGGGTGGCGATCGCCGAGGCCGCCACGCAAAAAGCGATCGCCTACGCCAGGGAGCGCACCCAGGGCAGGGCGCCAGGCTGGCAGGGAGCGGGCATGAGCCCGATCATCGAGCACCCGGACGTCACCCGCATGCTTTTGACCATGAAGGCGCTGACGCAGGGGGCGCGCGCCATCACCTATGCCTGCGCCCACGCGGTCGACATGTCGCATGCCACTTCAGGCGAGAAGGCGCGGCACTGGGCTGAGCGGGCGAGCCTGCTGACGCCGATCGCCAAGAGCTTCGCCACCGATGCCGGCGTCGACGTCGCCTCCCTCGGCATCCAGGTTCACGGCGGGATGGGTTTCATCGAGGAGACCGGGGCGGCCCGTCTTTATCGCGATGCCCGCATTGCGCCAATTTACGAGGGCACGAACGGCATCCAGGCGATCGACCTCGTCACCCGCAAGCTGCCGCTCTCGGACGGCACGCAGGTCAAGGGTTTCATCGAGGAACTGAAGGCGATCGCGCGCGCCGTGGCCGCTTCCAACGACCCGGCCTTCGGCGAAACCGCCTCCCGGCTGGCGTCGAGTCTCACCGATCTCGAAGCCGCGACCGCCTGGCTCGGCGAGGCGCTGGCGGATGGCCGCCAGGCGGAGGCGCTCGCGGGCGCAACTCCGTATCAGCGTCTCTTCGGCCTTGTCCTGACAGGTGTCTACCTGGCCAAGGGGGCGTTGGCCGACGCCGGCGACGGCCGCGGGGCGGAGCGCACCGCGCTGTGCCGCTTCGCTGCGGAAAATCTCATTGCCGAGACCGCGGCGTTGAGGGATCGGGTGGTTAACGGCGCTGCAAGCCTTGCGGCGGCGCGCGCGGTTTTCGGCTGAGGAGAGAAGAGAGATGAGCGACCACATCCTGATCGATCGTCCCGAGACGCTGCCCGGCGTACAGGTGATCCGCCTCAACCGTCCGGAGAAGAAGAACGCGATCACCCGCGCGATGTACCAGACGATGACGGACGCGTTGCGCGCCGCCGACGTCGACCCTTCGATCCGGGCCACGCTGCTGCTCGGGTCGGAAGGCTGCTTTTCCGCCGGCAACGACATGGCCGAATTCCTGGCCTTTGCCGTGGGGGGCACGATGGGGCGGGAGGTCGTCGATTTCCTGCACGCGCTTGCCGCCCACACCAAGCCGCTGATCTCCGGTGTGGACGGTCTGGCGATCGGCATCGGCACGACTATCCACCTGCATTGCGACATGACCGTTGCCTCGCCGCGGTCGCTGTTCAAGGCCCCGTTCGTGGATCTCGCGCTCGTCCCCGAGGCTGCATCCAGCCTGATCGCGCCGCGGCTGATGGGCCACCAGCGTGCCTTTGCCCTGCTCGTCGCCGGCGAGAGTTTTTCCGCCGAGGAGGCGCATGCCGCCGGCTTGATCTGGAAGGTTGTGGAGGAAGTCGAAGCCGAAGCGATGGAGATTGCGAGGCGCCTGGCGACCAAGCCGCCGGAGGCGTTGCGGGCCGCCCGCGAACTTCTTCGTGGCAATCGCGAGGAGATCGCCGGCCGGATCGACGAGGAGGCGCATCATTTCGCCGTGCGGCTGCGCAGCGCCGAGGCCCGCGCTGCCTTCGAGGCCTTCATGGCGAAGAAGTAGCAGGCCCGGCGTTCACCGCCCGTTGGAACAAGTTGGCCAGTTCGTCTATTGTCATCCGATCCACGGTTCAGACAAACGTCGGATAGGTGTTCACGCGCGCTGCAAAGTGCATCGCGTTGAAATGGAGTTCGAGAAATTGAGCGTTGCCTTCGTCAAGGAAGAGAGTGCCGAAACGGCTGCGGAAACCCTGTTGCCCGACCGCCCGGTTTCGCCGCACCCGAACCTCGTCACGGAAGCGGGGCTCAAAGCCCTGGAATTGCAGCTTCAACAGGCACGCGAAGCCTACCATGCGGCCAACACGATCGAAGAGGTGAACGAACGGCGCCGGCAAACGGCCGGCCCCCTGCGCGATCTGCGCTACTTCACCGAAAGGGTCCGGACGGCTGAACTCGTTCCCGACCCGACGTCGTCCGAGACCGTCGCGTTCGGGAGCACGGTGACGTTTGCCCGTGACGACGGCCGCGTCCAGACGTACCGGATCGTTGGCGAGGACGAAGCCGATCCGAAGGCCGGTTCGATCTCCTATGTGTCTCCCGTGGCCAGGGTTCTCATCGGCAAGGCGATCGGCGATGCCGCCAGCGTCGGCGAGCAAGAGCTCGAGATCACCGCCATCGCGTAAGGCGTCCAACCATCCCTGTTGATTGGCGTCAGAAGCGCGTTCCCGGTCTGTCACCCGGCGGCGAGCTTTTCCTTGCAATCATGCTTGATCATTGCCGCGGCCAGGTTCTCTCGCCCGGTACCGGTCGCCTGGGCCTTTGCCGCAGCCATCTCCCGGCACCAGTCGGCGTCAAGGACTTCCTCCGGGATCCGGGTCATGCAGGACGACAGCAGCAGGAGCGAGCATAGGGCAAGGACACGCATTCGCAGGCTCCGTTCAGGTGTAGCGAATCCATATCATCACCGGAGCCGAAAGGAACCTGCATTCGATGCTCCGCCGTCACGTGGAAGGCGATCTCGGCACCGCCTCGCAATACCCGGCGGCAATCCTCTCCCGCCTACTTCTCCAGCGTCGCTACCGCCTCGACATGCGACGACCAGAGGAACTGGTCGATCGGCGTCACGCCGGTGATCCGATAGCCGGCGGCAACGAGGATCGAAAGGTCACGGGCGAGCGTCACCGGATTGCAGGAGACGGCGGCGACCTTCTTCACGCGCGAACGGGCAAGTTCCCGACATTGATCTTCGGCGCCCGCCCGTGGCGGATCGAAGACGACGGCGTCGAACACCTTCAGTTCCGAGGCCATCAGCGGACGGCGGAACAGGTCGCGCTTCTCGATCGTCACCGGTTTCAGCCCCTGCGCGTGGCGAGCGGCATGATCCAGCGCCTTCAAGGCCTTCTCATCGCCTTCAACGGCGTGAACGCGAGCCGTCCGGGCGATCCGCAGGGCAAAGGTTCCTGACCCGGAGAAGAGGTCGGCGACGCGCTTTGCCTTGCCGAGATGGTCGAGCACGAGGGCGGCCATTGCCTCTTCAGCCTGGATTGTCGCCTGGGTGAAGCCACCGGCCGGCGGGATGACTGGCACCCCATTAAAGTCGATCTGTGGCTTCTGCGGCTCGATCAGGATCTCGCCGTCGTTGGACACGCGGGCGATGCCACGCAGGGCGAGCACGCATTCGGTGACGGCGCGGCGTTGCTTGTCGCCAATCTTGCGGACACCCTCGAAGGCGAGATCGAGGCCGCTGAGCGTTTCGAGCACGGTCAGCCGGAATCCCTGACTGTCGGTCGCCAATGCGTCGGCGACCATGCGGATCGCATCCAGCCTCGAAACAATGCCCGGGCTGCTGATCGGGCATTCATCGATGTCGACGATGTGATGGCTGGATGCCTGGTTGAAGCCGAGCAGCATGCCTTTCTCGGTTTTGCGGGCGGTGAAGACCATCCGCCTCCGCTCACCAGGGCGGGCGATGACGAGCGGCGCAACGTCGGGCGTCAAACCCTTCGACTTGAGCGCGTCCACCACGAGGCCGCGCTTGTAGGCGTGATAGAGCGTCTCGCCGGCGTGCTGCAGCGAACAGCCACCGCAGGCGCCGTTCTTGCCGTCGGGGCCGAAATGGTGGCAGGCCGGGGCGATCCGGTCGGGCGAGGCGACGGAGGTCGACATCACCGTCCCGTGGTTCTTTACCCGGGCGATCGCCACGGTTTCACCGGGTAGCGTGAAGGGGACGTAGACGGGGCCATCCGGACCGGCGACAATGCCGTCGCCGCCGCTGCCGAGCCTGTTGATCGTGACCGTTTCGGTGCTCATGGTTTGCGTCCTGCGAGAAGATATTCCTGGTTGCCGTCGCCGCCGGCAATCGGCGAGGGGATGATGCCAAGACTGGTCCATCCCATCTCCTCGACGAGCCAGCGTTCCAGCACTGTCGCGACCTCCGGCCCCGTTGCGGGATCCTTGAGCAGGCCGCCCTTGCCGATCGCCTCGCGCCCGGCCTCGAATTGCGGCTTGACGAGCAGAACGCAGGAGGCGCCGGGCCGTGCCAGCGAAAGCGCCGGCGGCAGCGCCAGTTTCAGCGAGATGAAGGAGACGTCCGAGACGACGCAGCCGATCACCCGTTCGCCGACCTCCGCTGCCGACAGCACGCGAGCGTTCAGCCCCTCGAGGTTGGTGACGCGCGTGTCCTGCGCAATGCGGGGATGCATCTGACCGTGGCCGACATCGACGGCCACGACATGATGCGCACCGCGCTGCAACAGAACCTCGGTGAAGCCGCCGGTGGAGGCGCCGATGTCGAGACAGTCGAGGCCCGTCGGATCGAGTGTGAAATGATCGAGTGCCGCGACGAGCTTGAGCGCCGCGCGCGACACATACGCGCGCGCCGGATCATCGAGTTCGATCGCCGCTTCCGGGCCGACGGTCGCGCCCGCCTTGGTCGCGACCTTGCCGTCGACGCGGACGGTGCCGCGGTCGATTGCGTCACGGGCGCGCGAGCGGCTGTCGAACAGGCCGCGCGCCACCAGAAGCTGGTCGAGGCGTTGGGATGTGGCGGGTTTGTCGGTCATCGCCTCTCATGGCGTGTTGCGGCCATGGAGGCAAGTCCGTTGAGTCGGTGCAGGCTAGCGGAAGAGGAAAATCAGCCGGCGACGCCGACGCCGATATCCTTCTGGCCGAGCGCCTTGAAGACGGTGGCGACGATGCCGGCGCGGTCAAGGCCCGCCTTCGCATACATGCTTTCCGGTTTCGCCTGCTCCATCCAGATGTCGGGCAGCACCAGCGGCCGCACCTTCAGCCCGGTTTCCAGCAGCCCTTCGACGGCGAGGAACTGCAGGACATGGCTGCCGAAACCGCCGATGGCGCCTTCCTCGATCGTCACCAGCACCTCGTGATGGCGGGCAAGCTGGCGGATCAGGTCGTGATCGAGCGGCTTTGCGAAACGCGCGTCGGCGACGGTGGTGGAGAGGCCTGCGGCATCGAGGTCTTCGGCCGCGAGCAGACAGTCCGCAAGGCGGGTGCCGAAGGAAAGCAGCGCAACCTTCGTTCCCTGCTTGATGAGACGGCCCTTGCCGATCTCCAGGATTTCGCCGCGCTCCGGCATTTCGACGCCTACGCCCTCGCCGCGCGGATAGCGGAACGAGATCGGACCCTCGTCATAGGCGGCGGCTGTTCGCACCATGTGTTTCAGTTCCGCCTCGTCGGCGGCTGCCATGACCACGAAGCCTGGAAGCGAAGAGAGATAGGTGGTGTCGAACGATCCCGCGTGGGTCGGGCCGTCGGCGCCGACGAAGCCGGCGCGGTCGATCGGGAAGCGAACCGGCAGGCCCTGGATCGCTACGTCGTGAACGACCTGGTCGTAGGCGCGCTGCAGGAACGTCGAATAGAGGGCGGCAAACGGCTTGTAGCCTTCAGCGGCAAGGCCGGCGGCGAACGTTACCGCGTGCTGCTCGGCGATCCCGACGTCGAACAGGCGAGCCGGATAGATCCCGCCGAACTTGTCGAGGCCCGTGCCGTTCGGCATGGCGGCGGTGATGCCGACGATCTTGTCGTCGAAACCGGCCTCCTGGATCAGCGCGTCGGCAAAAACGGAGGTATAGGAGGGGGCGTTCGGCTTGGTCTTGGCCTGCGCGCCGGTGATGACGTCGAACTTGTTGACGCCGTGGTACTTGTCGGCGGCGGCTTCGGCCGGCGGATAGCCCTTGCCCTTCTGCGTCACCACATGGATCAGCACCGGACCATTGCCGTTGTCGCGGACGTTGCGCAGGACCGGCAGCAGGTGCTCGAACGAATGGCCGTCGATCGGGCCGATATGGTAGAAGCCCATCTCCTCGAACAGCGTGCCGCCAGTGACATAGCCGCGTGCATGCTCCACGGCGCGGGTGATCGCGCGGTCGACCGACTTGCCGAGATAGGCGGTCATCTTCTTGCCGAGTTCGCGCATGCCCATGTAGGTGCGCCCGGAGGCCAGGCGCGCCAGATAGGCGCTCATCGCGCCAGTCGGCGGGGCGATCGACATGTCGTTGTCGTTGAGGATGACGATGAGGCGCGCGTCGAGCGCCCCGGCATTGTTCATCGCCTCATAGGCCATGCCGGCCGACATGGCGCCGTCGCCGATGATGGCGATCACGTTGCGGTCTGCGCCCGAAAGCTCGGACGCCACCGCCATGCCGAGACCGGCTGAGATCGAGGTGGAAGAATGCGCTGCGCCGAAGGGGTCGTACTCGCTCTCCGCACGGCGGGTGAAGCCGGAAAGGCCGTCTTCCTGCCGCAGCGTGCGGATCCGGTCGCGCCGGCCGGTCAGGATCTTGTGCGGGTAGCACTGATGGCCGACGTCGAAGATCAGCCGGTCTTTCGGGGTGTCGAAAACCTTGTGGATGGCGATGGTGAGCTCGACCACGCCGAGGCCAGCGCCGAGATGGCCGCCGGTCACGGATACGGCATCGATCATCTCGTCGCGCAGCTCGGCCGCGAGTTGCGGCAGGTCGCGATCGTCCACCTTCTTCAAATCTGCCGGGGTGTTCACCTGATCGAGCAGGGGGGTCGCTGGCAATTGTCTCACTCTTGATGCCCTTTTGCCGACCGCCGGCTGGCCGAGCCTTCGCCGGGCCGCGCCGATGGTCCTGTTCTGCCTGTCATTGCCGATGCGGCGGCGCTTTGCAACCTTCACGCCAACTTATGCGCTATTTGCCGACAAGGAAACCGGGCGAGCGCCGGATTGCGCGCTTGTGGAACGACAAGAAGGCTTTGTCGGGGCACGCATAGCGTCAGCCTTCCGGCAATGGGATGAATTCCTCCTCATCGCCCGGCACGATATCGAAGCGCCCCGTCCGCCACTCCTGCTTGGCCTGTTCGATTCGCTCCTTCGAGGAGGAGACGAAATTCCACCAGATGTGGCGCTTTGAGCCGAGCGCGGCACCGCCGAACAGTGCCACGTGACAGCCTTCGGCGCCGGCCTTCAGCGTGATGGCATCACCGGGGCGAAACACCAGCAGCCGGTCGGCCTCGAACCGATCGCCGGCCACGTCGAGTTCGCCGGACAGCACATAGACAGCGCGCTCTTCCCAGTCGGCGGCCAGTGGCGCGCTGGCACCGGGCGCCAGCATCAGGTCGGTGTAGAGCGTGTCGGTGGGAGCCTTGACCGGCGAACGATGGCCTTCGTAGTGGCCGATGATCACACGCCCCTGAATGCCGTCGGACGCAAAGACCGGCAGTTCCTCATGCGTGGTGTGGATGAAGGCCGGGTCGATTTCCTCTTGACCGTCGGGAAGGGCAAGCCAGGTCTGGAGGCCCGAAAGGCTGTGCGGATGGCCGCGGACGTTTTCCGGCGAGCGCTCCGAGTGGACGATGCCGCGTCCCGCCGTCATCAGATTGAGATCGCCGGGGCGGATGACCATTTCGGTCCCCAAGCTGTCGCGGTGCTTGATCTCGCCGTCGAACAGATAGGTGACGGTCGAAAGGCCGATATGCGGATGCGGCCGCACATCGATCGCCTGGCCCGCCCTGAACAGTGCCGGTCCCATCCGGTCGAAAAAGATGAATGGCCCGACAAGGCGGCGTTTTGCCGTCGGCAGCGCGCGGCGCACTTCAAAGCCGCCGAGATCGCTGGTGCGAGGAATGATCAGGTTTTCCAAGGCGTCGCAGGCGGCAGCGTCACCTGCGACAGGATCCGGTCCGGGGAAAAAGCTCATGTCGCGCACTCCGTTTCAAAAGATATGGGAGACAGTGAACAAGAGGCGGCCAGTCGTGGCAAGTGGTCACGCGGGATTGCCGCGTGAACACAGTGTTCAGGGCAAGGGGGCGGCGACCGTCTGCCGGTCGAAGGATTTTTGCGCCGCCTCGATTTCCTCGCTGTTTTCCCGCAGCCAGTCGACCAGTTCCGTCACCGGCTTGAGGAGCTTGAAGCCGAGAGGGGTCAACTCATAGTCGACGCGCGGCGGGATCGTTGCGAACATCGTGCGCGTCACCAGGCCGTCACGCTCAAGATGCCGGAGCGTCAGCGTCAGCATGCGCTGGGAGATTCCCTCGACCTGCTTCTTGAGTTCGTTGAAGCGCAAGGGGCCGTGGCAGAGGGTCTCGATGACCGACAGCGACCACTTGTCGCCGACCCGGTCAAGGATTTCGCGGCTCCCGCCACGAGCGGTGTGGCGGCGTTCGGATGGGGAGAGATAGTTCAGCATGAGAGGCCTGCAATGAATTGGGGCAAGTGCTTGAAGGGAGAGAACTGTGTTTCGCGCTATGTCAGGGTTGGGAGGAGACCCATCAACGCTTGATAATGCTCGTCATTTCCCTTCTTCGCGTCTCGCCTGTCGCATTTCTATTGGAGCGTGCGTCGAGCATTTCGTCGGCACGCGCATAAGGCGATCCCATTTAATGAGGGTGCTCCTTATGTGGGTCCTACTTGGTCTGTCTCATCAATTTTGGCAACCCCCAAATGTTGGGCTATGCAAAAACGCCGAGGCAAAATTGGCCAGCGGGGAGCTCTGATCACAAGTGTGAAAAGACGCCAAAACTTCAAACCCCAGCTGTTGCGGACAGCCGGGGTTGGATGCAGGCCAGGTATCTGGGGTAAGCGATGACACGCGGTCACGATTGTGTGACCCGATGGCATTTGGGGTGTTAGCCGTTGTCGAGTGGTTCGACACCCTGTGGGTTACCAGCGCGGTCGAGCCTGATCTTCTCGATTCGATTCTCGGCAGCGTTGAGGAGTTTCTCGCAGTGCTTCTTGAGCGCTTCGCCGCGTTCATAGATCTCGATCGACTTGTCGAGGGCGACGTCGCCGCGTTCCAGCGCGGCCACTATCCTCTCGAGCTCTTCCACGGCCTGCTCGAAGGAAAGCGCAGAGACGTCCGCAATGGGGGTCGATGTGGTCATGATCAGCCTCTCATCAGCCGGTGGATATGCAAGGCGGCCGATTCGGCCAGCCCCTGGAGGTCGTAGCCGCCTTCAAGCAGGCTGACCACCCTGTGCGATGCGGACCGTTCGGCAATGTCCATCAACTTGGCCGTCGCCCAGTCGAAGTCGTCGGCGACGAGGTGAAGTTGCGCCAGCGGGTCGCGGTGGTGGGCGTCGAAGCCTGCGGAGATGACGATCAGGTCGGGCCGGAACTCGGCGACGCGCGGCAGCACACGGCTCTTGAAGGCTTCGCGAAAGTGATCGCTGCCGGTCTCGGGCGAAAGCGGCGCGTTGACGACGTTGCCGGCGCCGATTTCGTCCTTTGCACCGGTGCCGGGGTAGAGCGGCATCTGATGGGTGGAGCAGAAGAGCACCGACGGATCGTCCCAGAAGATGTCCTGCGTGCCGTTGCCGTGGTGAACGTCCCAGTCGATGATGGCGATGCGCTCGGCGCCATGCGCTATTTGGGCGTGACGCGCAGCGATGGCCGCGGAGTTGAAAAAGCAGAAGCCCATCGCCTTGGATTTCTCGGCGTGATGGCCGGGCGGTCGGGCGGCTATGAAGGCGTTGTCCGCCTCGCCGGAGAACACCGCGTCGACAGCCGAGATCGCGCCGCCGATCGCGGTCAGCGCCGCCTGGAGACTGGCAGGGCTGGCATAGGTGTCGGACTCGAACTGGTTGATACCCTCTTCGGGGATCTCCTTCATCACGGCGCGTAGATGGGCCTCGGGATGGGCAAGGAGGACGAAGTCCTCGTTTGCTTGCTCGGCCGTCTTGCGAACGAGCGACTGGAAGCGCTCGTGCTCCAGGGCGAGGTTCAGCGCCCGCAGCCGGTCGGGCCGCTCGGGATGCCCCTCGGGTGTCTTGTGCTCGAGAAAAATCGGGCTTTCGAAGAGGAGCGTCGTCATGATCCGAGGCTACCCGCTGCGCAGAATATGGTCCACGGGAAATGGGGGCGAGCGGCGTGCTTTTCAACAGCCGTGCAATTGCAGTAGGCGGGCCCCAATGGCACCCGCCATTGGTGCGGATCAGGTGCGGACCGGCAGCAGCGGATAACCGGCCAGCACGGCACGGCCGGCCAGCATCGCCACGAAGGCCTTGATCAGGTCGCCGGGGATGAAGACGAGCGAGGCGAGCGTCGTTGCGATGAAGGCCTTGCCGCTCATGTAGCAGAGCCAGGCGATGCCGAACAGATAGACGATGCCGATGCCGCCAACGACCGCAGCGACGAGGAAGCCGAGGAACTGCTGGAACTCGGGCTGTCCCTCGCGCACGAGCCGCTCGGCGATCAGTCCGGTCACGTAGGCGCCCGCAACCCAGCCGACGAGATAGCCGGCAGTGGGTCCGGCGAAGACGGCAAGTCCGCCGCGCCCGCCCGACAGCACCGGCAGGCCGATCGCCACCAGAAGAACGACCAGCAGAACGGCGGCCGCACCACGCTTGGCACCAAGGATGCAGCCGGCCAGCATGACGCCGAGCGATTGTGCGGTGATGGGAACCGGAATGAAGCCGAGCGTGATCGGTGGCAGCATGCCGAGCACGACGATGATGGCGGCAAAGAGGGCGACGAGGACGATGTCTCTGGTGGTCATGCAGGGCTTCCCGGCTAAAGGTGCGGCGTGCCGAAGATCGGTTTCGGCAGGGGGCGTGGGCTTCGAATTCGGCAGCATGTCGAGAATTGCAAGCCGCTAATATGGGTTATGGACGGCGAAACCCGCGGGCGTCAATCGCCATGGCGACCGTATCCGCGTCCTTCAGCGTCAGGATGATCAGCGGCAGCAGAATCCCCAGAGGACGCACGCGCAGGCCACGCGCCCGGTGCGCGTCGCGGATGTCAGTGTAGCGCGCCAGGATTTCCGGCGTGAACCGCAACACCAGCCCGACAGCCAGGCTGACGTCGGCGGCACGAACGAAGCCGAAGCGCTCGAGCGGGCGCAACAGCCGCGTGATCTCGTCCATGAACGCAGAGATCGTCGTGGTGGCTGTGACCGCAGCGGCGAGCAGCACCAGGGCGGTCAGCCGGAACAACACGGAAAGCGCGTCTGCGAGCGAATGGAAGAGGTAGTTTGCCAATGCCACGAGCAGCACGGTGAACAGCACGAAGCGAACCCGGCGAAAGGCCTCGCGAGGAGGAATGCCGGTCGAGCCGTATAATCCGGCAGCGACAATGGCGCCGCCCGCCAACACCCAAGGGCCGTCCAGCAGAAACAATCCGATTGCCGCGGCGAACAGCAGGATCAGCTTGGCTCGACCAGACAGCCGGTGAAGCGGCGTATCGCCCTCGATGTCGAGGCCGGTCAGCATGCGGCGATTTCCCGATAGGTGCGGACAGCTTCGGCTGGCGTCGCGTCGGCCGCAAGCCGGCCCCGATGGAAGAGCAGCACGCGGTCGAAGCCGTCGAGCAGCGGCAGGTCGTGGGTGATCACGATCGCCTGTTCGGGAAGCGCGGCGATGGTGCGTTCGATCATGTCGCGGTTCTTCAGGTCCAACTGGTTCGTCGGCTCGTCGAGGATCAGCACGTCCGGTCCCGTCACCAGAACGCTGGCGATTGCGGCAAGCTGGTTCTCTCCACCGGAAAGCTCATGCACGCGCCGCTTTGCCAGATGCGCGATGCCGAAGCGCTCTAGCACGGCCTCCGTGCGCTTGGAAATTTCGTCCTTTGCCAGTCCGCGGTTCTTCAGGCCAAAGGCGATGTCCTCGGCCAGAACCGGCAGGATCATCTGATGCTGCGGGTTCTGGAAGATGAAGCCCACCCGTCCGCGCGCCGCTTCCTCGTCCTTCACCGTGTCCAGGCCACCGATCGTCACCCGTCCGGACGCCGGGCGGATCAGCCCGTTGATCAAGCGTGCAAAGGTCGTCTTGCCGGAGCCGTTCAGGCCGATGATGCCGATGCGGCGCTCGCTGAGTTTCAGCGAGAGGGAATGCAGCGCGGTCTGTCCGGCGAAGGTGGCCGAAGCGTCGCTGAAAACGATGTCCAATGGGAACTCCCGGGCCGGTGACGTGGCGCGAGCTATAGAGCCTTTCAGGGTCAATTTGAAGCGTTCGGCCGGGCATGCTTTCGCAAGGATCGGGCCCGATCCAAGCCTGCTTCGGCAGAACGCTTAACCCGTAACGCTTGTCCAGGTCGTCAAGCAAAGGAATTCGGGTTGGAAGAGGTGGGAATATATGCCTATCATGGCACATGACGAATCTGGTCACAAACGCTGACGCCCGCCGCGTCTTCCTGGCAAGGCAGGGGCTTTGCACGCCGCCCGGTCGCCTGCTCGGCAAGGATGGCCTGCTGCGGCTGATTCATGACATTGGTTTCGTGCAGGTCGACAGCATTGCCACGGTCGAGCGCGCCCACCATCAGATCCTCTTTTCCCGCAACCAGACCTATCGCCGCGAGCACCTTGCCGACCTTCTGGAGAAGGACGGCGACCTGTTCGAAAACTGGACGCACGACGCCTCGATCATTCCGAGCGCCTTCTACCGCTACTGGAAGCACAAGTTCCGGCGGGAGAATGGCGCCATTCTCGAACGCTGGCGCCGCTGGCAGGGGGAGGGGTTCGATACGAGCTTCGAGGAGACATACGGCAGGATCGAAGAGAATGGTGCGGTGCTGTCGCGCGAACTGAAGTCTGCCGACCACGAATCCGGCGGCTGGTGGAACTGGCATCCGAACAAGACCGCGCTCGAATACCTCTGGCGCACGGGCAAGATCGCGATCGCCAGGCGGGAGAACTTCCAGAAAGTCTACGATCTCGGCGAACGGGTGGTGCCGCAGCACCATCATGAACCAGAGGTCGATCATGATGCATTTGTCGACTGGGCGTGCCGGAGCGCGCTGTCGCGGCTCGGTTTTGCCACCCATGGCGAGATTGCCGCGTTCTGGGACCTGGTTTCACCGGACGAAGCGCGGTGCTGGGTCGAAGCCCACCGTGACGAACTTCGACCAGTCCGCGTCGAGCCGGCCGACGGCAGCAAACCGCGCGCCTGCCACGCCTTCGCCGACTTCCCCGAAGCACTCGGCGACGTGCCGGAACCGCCGGCCCGGCTGCGGGTGCTCTCGCCGTTCGACCCACTCATCCGCGATCGCAACCGCACCGAGCGGCTGTTCGGCTTCTTCTATCGCATCGAGGTCTTCGTGCCGGAGCCGAAGCGGCAATATGGCTACTACGTCTTCCCGCTGCTTGAAGGCGATCGCCTGATCGGGCGCATCGACATGAAGGCGGACCGCAAGGCTGGCGAGCTCGTGGTCAGAAAGCTCTGGCTCGAACCCGGTGTAAGATCTTCGGCGGGGCGAATGGAGCGCCTCGATGCGGAATTGGCCCGGTTGGCCCGCTTCACCGGCGTCGAAGAGGTCCGCTACCTCGACGGTTGGCGGCAGGGCTGAAGTTGCGTCACACCCTCCGCGTCATCCTCCACGCGATGGGCACCGCACTCAGAAGCGAACCCGTTTCCGAAGCTTGCGCCATTCGACCAGCGCGCGCTTGCCGATATTCATGGCGGTAAGGGGTGGATAGGTCTTGCGGGTCTTCTTGAGGGCGGTTTGCAGCAGATCCTGCACGGCCGGAATCCTGCGTAGTTCTTCGTCGTCGTAATAGACGAACTCCGCAGTATGGTCGCCAAAGATCCGATCGCCGGCCGGCTGCGGATGCATATGTTTTCGCAATGTGTTCAGCAGGCGCGTTTCGACGGTGCGGAAATCCTCGGATTGACGCGGCACAGCGAGCGTGCGGCGCGCGGAAGCACCTTCGCTTGCCATTGTATCGACGATCCGCGCCTTTTCCTCGGGCGTGAACAGGTAGCGCATGACCTGGCCGATGTGGAGCGCCTTGCGGCTGTTCGGTTTTCCGGTTGGGAACCTGCTCTCCTTGGCCAGCAATCGGATGAACTCCGTCATCTCGATCGGCAGCCGCTCGTTGACCGATGGCTTCGTCGCCTTGAGGTCATGAATGTCGAGCATCGTCTCAAGGAAGTAGGTGAAGATGTCGAGCTTCTGCCTGCGGATCTCCTCGTAGAGCAGCACCCTGTAATCCACGCCCGGCAGCGCCAGCACCGGCCGGATCTCCCTGAGTGGGTTCAGGTAGATTGCCCGCAAAGGATTTCGCAGGGGTCTTTCCATCCACTGGGGCAGGCTTGGCGCAGACCCCATGCCGGCTTTCTGCGCCCACAGCGAATAGATCGTGTCGAGCGGATCACGCAGGGTATAGACGAGCTGCAGGGAGCGGTTGCCGATGATCTCCGCAACAGCCTGGAAATGCTGCTTTTTCCAGCGCCTGAAACCCTCTGACGAGAGAAGGATGTCGAGACCGTCCCGGTCGGCCTTCTGGAGCACCTTGAGAAAATCGGAATAGGCCGCGCCTTCGCGCTGCAGAAACTGGTCCTCATGGTCGGAGAGGTCGTGATGGGCGGTGCCGACACGTTCGCCGATCACCGGGTAAAGCCAGCCCCGCTCGCGCAGCCGATCGGCGTTGTGATGGAAATTGGCCTGCATATAGGTGGTCGCGGTCTTGTGCGGACCAATATGCATTACCAGGCGCAGGGGTTTGTCTTGCTTCATGCAGATTTCACGTTCCACGACGGGAGTTCACGATCTCCCTGGCCGCTTTCGTCCCGCCTAAAGCGCGTCGCGATCTTTCGGATTCGCTTGCCACGCTTTAGGTCCTTGTTCTTTCGCATGTCTTTGTCCCGAAACCGGTTCCCACTTTCGGGAGACATGCTTCAGCAGATGTCCGTCGCCGCGATGTTGATGCCGAAGCCTTCGAGGCCGACATAGTGACGTTCGCGGGAAGCCATGAGCCTGATGGAGGTTATGCCAAGGTCTTTGAGGATCTGTGCGCCGAGGCCGATCTCCAGCCACTCGTTCTCGCGCGCCATCGCCTCGCTGTGTCCCTCGCGCTCGTGGCTGCCCTTGCGCGCCGTCTTCGAGACGCCGACGCCGACGGAGCCTTCGCGCAAATAGACGATCACACCGCGGCCGTGTTCGGCGATGCGCTTCATGATCCCTTCGAGCTGCCGATCCTTGCCGAAGACGTCCTCGCCGACGTTTTCCAGGTGCAACCGGACGGGGATGTCGACCCCGTCGCGGATGTCGCCGAAGACGACGGCCATATGGTGCATCGGGTCCCAGGGCAGGGAGTAGGTTGTCGCCTTCGCCTTGCCGAACGGAGTGTCGACGTCAAAGGTCGCGCCCTGTTCGATCAGGGTTTCCTTGCGCTGGCGGTAGGCGATCAGGTCGGCCACCGAAACCTGCTTGAGGCCGTGCGTCTCGGCGAACTGCGCCACCTGCGGTCCGCGCGTCACGGTGCCGTCGTCGTTGACGAGCTCGCAGATGACGCCGACCGGCGGCAGGCTCGCAAGCTTGCAGAGGTCGACCGCCGCCTCGGTATGGCCGGAGCGCATCAGCACGCCGCCCTCGCGGGCAACCAGCGGGAAGATGTGACCGGGACGGACGAAGTCGGCCGGACCGATATTCGGATTGGCGAGGTTGCGGACGGTCAGCGTCCGGTCCTCGGCGGAAATGCCGGTGGTCGTGCCGTGCTTGAAGTCGACCGAAACGGTAAACGCGGTGGTGTGCGCCGAATCGTTGTCCGCCACCATCGCGCTGAGGTTCAGGCGCTTGGCCTCCTCGCGCGGCATGGGCGTGCAGACGATGCCGGAGGTATGCCGTACGATGAAAGCCATCTTTTCCGGTGTGCAATGAACCGCGGCGACGATCAGGTCGCCCTCGTTCTCGCGCCCGTCGTCGTCGGTGACGACGACGATCTCGCCGGCCTCGAAGGCCCGGATCGCATCGACAACGCGCTTCTGGTCAAAGGACATTTCGTAACTCCTGGTCGTGTCGCGGTTAAGCCAGCCGGCCGGTCTGGCCGCGGTCCCGCAGATAGTGGTCGGCGATCGCGCAGGCAACCATGGCCTCGCCGATCGGCACCGCCCGGATCCCGACGCACGGGTCGTGCCGACCCTTGGTGCGCACGTCCACCTCGTTGCCGTCGCTGTCGATCGAACGGCGCTCGGTCAGGATCGACGAAGTGGGCTTGATGGCGAAGCGGGCAATGACCGGCTGGCCCGTCGCGATACCGCCGAGGATGCCGCCGGCATGGTTCGACAGGAACATTGGCTTGCCATCGGGACCGATGCGCATCTCGTCGGCGTTCTCTTCGCCAGTGATCTCGGCGGCACCGAAGCCGTTGCCGATCTCAACGCCCTTCACCGCGTTGATCGACATCAGATTGGCGGCGATGTCCTGGTCGAGCTTGCCGTAGATCGGCGCGCCGATGCCCGCCGGGACACCTTCGGCAACCACTTCGACGACCGCGCCCACCGAGGAGCCGGCCTTGCGGATGCCGTCGAGATATTCTTCCCACACCGGCACGATTTCCGGGTCGGGCGCGAAGAACGGGTTGGTGTCGACGACGCTCCAATCCCAGTTGGCGCGGTTGATCCGGTGCTTACCGATCTGTACGAGGGCGGCGCGCACGGTCAGGCCCGGCACGACCTTTCGCGCGATCCCGCCGGCGGCCACGCGTGCCGCCGTCTCGCGCGCCGAGGAACGTCCGCCGCCGCGATAGTCGCGGATGCCGTATTTCAGGTCGTAGGTGTAGTCGGCATGGCCGGGACGGTAGCGCTGGGCAATCTCGGAATAATCCTTCGAGCGCTGGTCGGTGTTCTCGATCATCATCGAGATCGGCGTGCCGGTGGAAACCATCGTCTCGCCGTCGTCATCGAGCATGACGCCGGAGAGCACGCGGACCAGATCGTCTTCGCGCCGCTGGGTGACGAAGCGCGACTGCCCCGGCTTGCGCTTGTCGAGCCAGGCCTGGATCTCCGCGAGCTTGAAGCGGAGGCCGGGCGGGCAGCCGTCGACGACGCATCCCAGCGCCGGGCCGTGGCTCTCGCCCCAGGTGGTTACGCGGAAAAGATGGCCGAAAGTATTGTGCGACATGAAATCCTGCCCAGTGCGCTCACGGTCGCGACATGCGCCACGATCCGCTCCTTCCTGTTGCGGCACTCATAGAGCCGATTGGCGCAAAGTTGAAGTCTTTTTGATGGGAAAGGCCGGGTGATGCAGAGCTTTCAGCGCGTGCGACCAGATTCCTTCAGGAGGCCGCTTTCCGGCGATGTCCGAGTGCGTAGGCCTGGAATTTGTTGCCCGGCAGCGGCGCGGCGAAGGCAAAGCCCTGCAGAAGGTCGCAACCGAGCGCGCTCAGCATCTCTGCATGCGCCATCGTCTCCACGCCCTCGGCGACGATTTCGATCCCCAGCGACTTGCCGATATCGATGATGGAGCGCACCAGGGCCTGCTCATGGCGCGAAGTGAGGATCGGTGCCACCAGTTGGCGGTCGATCTTCAGCCGCTTTGGCCGCAGTTTCAGCAGGCTGACGATCGACGTATGCCCGGTACCGAAATCGTCGATCTCGATGTCGATGCCAAGTTCCTTGATCCGCTCGATATTGCGGAGAACAACGTCGTCGCTCTCGTCGAGAAAGATCGATTCCACGAGCTCGAACGTTATCTGGCCGGGCAGGATGGACAGACCGGTCAAGGTCTCGACCAGCGTTTCGTCGCGCAGGCGCCGGGCCGACACGTTGACCGAGATCTTCGGCATCAGGATGCCCTTTGCAGCCCATCTGCTACAGTCGATCAACGCCTTTTCCAACACGATCCGGTCCAGCGTTGCCGTAACGTTCAAATCTTCGGCAACCTTCAGGAAGCGATCGGGTAACAAAAGGCCGTTTTGCGGGTGGTGCCAGCGGATCAGTGCCTCGACGCCCGCAAGCTTCAGGGTGCGCGCGCAGATCTGCGGCTGGTAGTAGGGGATAAACTCATTGTTCTCGATACCGCTCAGGATGTCGTCGGCCATGCGCTTGTTGCTGACGATTTCGGCCTCGAGAACCGACGTGAAGAACTCGTGCCGGTTACGCCCGAGCCCCTTGGCCCGGTAAAGTGCGATATCGGCGTTGACGAGCAGCTTGCGCGTGTCGATCCGGGTGCCGCTTGCGACCGCGATGCCGATGCTGACGCCGAAGCGGCACATGTGGCCGTTGTAGTCGACCGGTTGGCGCATCAGGCCGGTGATACGTTGCGACAGCGCCGAAAGATGAGTGTGGTCGTCGCTCTCGATCACCACCACGAATTCGTCGCCGCCAATGCGCGCGACCAGGTCGTTATGGTCGACAGAAGAGCGCAGGATCTGCGCGACATGGACGAGAAGCGCATCGCCGGCCGCATGGCCGAGGGTGTCGTTGATCTGCTTAAACCGGTCGAGATCGATGTGGAGGATGGCGATGTTGACGGCTTTGCTGCGGCTGCGTTTGGCCAGCCCCTCCAGATGACCATCCAGCTTTCGCCTGTTGCCGAGACCCGTCAGCGGATCGTGGAGAGAATTGTGCTCGATACGGTCCTTAGCCTGTTCGAGCTCGAGGTTCTTCGCATCTGCCACCGCCTTGGCGTGCTTGAGCTGTTCGGTCATCAGCATGTCGTCGGTGACATCGAAGGCGAGCCCGACGAACTTGCGCTTGCCGCTCGCCTCGACATGAAGTTTGCCGACCGACTGGATGTATCGGACCGTGCCATCGGGATGAACAACGCGCGCCTTGCGCAGATAGGGCGTGCCCGTCGCTATGCTTTCTGCCGCCGTTGCCTCGGCGTCCTTGCGGTCATCGGGATGAATTGCGTTCAGCCATGCCTCGTGGGTTATGCGCTCGCCTGTATCTGGAATGCCGTAGAGCTGGCACATACGCGCATCCCAGATCGTCAGTCCCTCGTCCAGGTCCGCCTCCCACAGTCCGCACTGATAGGCGCTCAACGCCATGTCGAGGCGCTGGGTGATCTTGAAAAGTGCGTCCTTCTGCCGGTCGGATTGCTCCTTGGCCGACTTCAACCGTTCATTGAGAAGCACGTCCTCGGTAACGTCCCAGCTGATGCCGGTCAGCTTTTCGTCGTCGCCGATCGTCAGTCGCGAACCGACGCTGCGGATGTGACGGACACTGCCATCCGGCAGGACTACCCGATATTGCGACCAGTAGTCGGTACGATCCGCGATGGCGGCGGCAATGGCCGCTTCGGCGGCCGCAATGTCCTCGGGATGCACGGTGGCCCGCCAGGATTCCTCACTGGGCGACTGTTCTTCTGTGAGGCCATGCAGAATGTACATCTGACGATCCCACTCGCGGCCGCGGTCGGACAGCGAGAGTTCCCAAATGCCGGTCTTTGACGCCTCCAGTGCCAGATCCAGTCGCTGCGAGAGCGAACGGATCAGTGTCTCGCGCGCCTTGAGGCCTGCAATGTGTCGCTGTCGCTCCCCGACGAGGCCGCCGGCCAGCAGGATCGGTCCGATGATGACGAGGGCAGCGATCGCGGTCGCAAGGCGGATCCGCCGTTGATTGTCCAACGGTGTTTCCCAGCCTTCGGCCGGAACGGCCGCGAGTTCCCACGTCCCGCCGGGGAAGCTGACCGTGCGTCGGACAGCTTCGCCGTCGAAGATCGCGGCATTGCCAAAGAGCGGTTGCTGGCTCGACCCCGAACCGATGGTGCGAATGGAAACATTGAGGCCAGCCGCACCTTTTCGAAGTTCGCTTCTGGCGTCCGGCCGGTCGATCAACCCCGCTCGGATGTACAGCCTGCGTTCGTCTATGACGCCTTCGACATAACCCCACCAGGCGGTAGGTCCGGCGCCGCTGCTGATGACAGGAATGAGCAGGTCGAAGCCGCGGCTGCCATCGGACAATTGCATCGGGCCGGTCATGGCCAGTTGCCCGAAGGCCCGCCTCGCATCGGACGCAACAAACCGGTTGAGATCGGACCCATTGTACCGCTCGTTGCCCCCGACCGGGAAGGTCTGCGCTACAACCCCGTTCGGAGCTGCGGCGACGCGGTGAAATTGGTTGTTCTGCGCGAGCAGTTTGCGCGCCAAAACCGGGAACTGGGCAGCCGCCTGGTCGGGGGCTGCAGCGAACATGTTCGCAAGCCCTTGTAGGGCAGTCACGTTCCGGTTGATTTCGCCCTCAAGCCGCGAGCCGATGAGGCCGAGTGCTGTATCGCCGCGGGCATGCAGCTCGTTGCGGTGGAGCCGGTCGTTTTGCGCCTCATAGGCGTAGCCGGCGCCGACGATGACGATAGCCGCGATGGCGGCCGGCAGAAGGGACGGCCTGGCCCAATAGGCAACGCTGTTGAGTGTGTGTCTGATCCGCCCCGGCCGCAATATGGCGCCATCCCCTCACGTCAATCTTCACCCTAGGACGCTTTGATTAAGATTGAATTGATGCTTTCGCATAGGTTGTAAGGCGCGGCGGCGGCGCGGAACTCGTACGGGGATGGCAGACGATTGGCTCTTGATCGAGCCTTGGATTCCCGGCATCCATTTGAACGCAAGGCGTGGCATCGGGCGAATTTCGCCATATTCGAAAGGCATCAAGCGTGACAGACAAGAACACTGCTTCGACCACGGGGGTTCGCAAGATGCGTTTCATGATAGTCGCTCTGTTGGCTGCGGTCGGCATGCTCGCGCCGCTGACATCGTATGCCGAGAGCGCCGATGTCGAGGCCGTCATCACCAAGGTCGACACGAACGGACTAAGCCTCTCGCTCGACGACGGGAAGAACTATCAGGCTCCGGAGGAGTTTAACTTCGAAGGGCTTTCACCGGGGGTGAAGGTGCTTGTGTTCTACACCGAGGTCGACGGCAAGCGCATCATCGACGACCTGGAAATCATCCAGTAGCACGCAAGGCGTATTCCGTGGTGGCGCAGCCTTGCGGGCGGCGCCCGGGACTACAGCCATGTCGCTCCATCGTCATCGATGCGTAGGATGCGGTCCTGATACACGGGAGCATGGGACGCCTCGATCACCGGCATGCCGCTGAACTTGAAGAGCGCCCTGAACACGCCGCCATGGCCGACGCATACGGTCGGCTTGTCGATTTCCTTGAACCATGAAGCGACGCGCCAGGACAGGATCTCGTAGCTCTCTGCGGCCTCGCCGGGCGGGATGAAGTCCCATTTCGAACGCGAGCGCTCCTTGACCCGATCGCGAACGGTCTTCTTGAGTTCGGAGATGGTGAACCCTTCCCAGTCGCCGAAGGAGACTTCGACCAGGCGATCGTCGGTGCGGTAGGCGAGGGGATCGAGGCCCATGGCGCCACGCACGAGTTCCATCGTCTCGCGTGTGCGGCCGAGCGGGCTTGCGACATAGTCGAAGTCGTTGGCGGTTCTGCCGAGAACGGCCTTCAGGGCCCGGCCGTTTTCGGACGCCTGCCGGCGTCCGATGGCGTTCAGCGGAATGTCCTTCTGGCCTTGCAGCCGTCCCTCGGCATTCCAGTCGGTCTGCCCATGACGGATCATGTAGACAAGCACCGTCGTGCTCCGCAGTAAGCCTCAGTCCTTGACGACCGAGATGTCAGGGGCGTCAACGGCCTTCATGCCGACGACATGGTAACCGCTGTCGGCGTGATGCACTTCGCCGGTGACGGAGCGCGAGAGATCCGACAGCATGTACAGGCCGACGTCGCCGATGTCTTCGATCGTCACGGTCCTGCGCAGCGGCGCATTGTACTCGTTCCACTTCAGAATGTAGCGGAAGTCGCCGATGCCGGACGCGGCCAGCGTCTTGATCGGACCGGCCGAGATCGCGTTGACGCGGATGTTCTTCGGGCCAAGGTCGACGGCGAGATATTTCACGCTCGCCTCGAGTGCCGCCTTGGCGACGCCCATGACGTTGTAGTTCGGCATGACCTTCTCGGCGCCGTAGTAGGTGAGCGTCAGCATCGAGCCGCCGTCCGTCATCAGTTTCTCAGCGCGACGTGCGACCGAGGTGAACGAGTAGACGGAGATTTGCATCGTCTTGGCGAAGTTCTCCGCCGACGTGTCAATGTAGCGGCCGGTCAGTTCGTCCTTGTCGGAGAAGCCGATGGCGTGCACGAAAAAGTCGATCTTGCCCCAGGTCTTCTCGATGGTCTCGAAAACGGCATCGATGGAAGCCTCGTCTGCGACGTCGCAATGGCCGGCGAGAATGCCGCCGAGTTCCGCTGCAAGTGGTTCGACGCGCTTCTTGAGGGCCTCGCCCTGATAAGTGAGGGCAATTTCTGCGCCCTGCGCACGAATGGCCTTGGCGATACCCCAAGCGATCGACCGGTTGTTCGCCACGCCCATGATGACGCCGCGCTTGCCGCTCATCAGACCGGATACCTGAACCATGGAATGTCCCTTGCTGATTTCCTTTGGATTTTGCCTATGACATAGGCAGCATTAGGGTTCAAGCATGACGGGTTCAGGAACTGTTAGCACTGGTAACAATGAGTGCGCATTTCACGAAACCATCACAGATAGAGCCCTTCGCGCAGGCTGCGCATCAGGTCGATCATCTTGTCGTCCGGCCTGTCCCATAGGAGAAGCCGCAGTTCGACAACAAGGTTGCCGCGGTTGCCTTCCTCGTCCGCGAGGCCTTGACCGTCGAGATGGATGACGTGGTCCGAACTGGACCAGGCCGGGACGACCACCGGCAGATCATCGCCGTTCGGCGCGGTGACCGTGGTCTCACAGCCCAGGACGGCGTTCTCGATCGTCACCGGGAGCGTCATGCGCAGGTCGAAGCCGTCGACACGGAACGGACCTGGGGCCACACGGACGGTGAGCACGGCGTCGCCGCGCTTCAAATCGTTGATCCGATGCCCCTGATCTTTCAGCCGAATGACGGTGCCGTCCGTCGTGCCGGTCGCAAGCGGCACCCTCAGCGTTTCACCGTTGGCCTCCAGCGTGACGCGCGACTGCTTCATCAGGTCTTCGAGCGTCACGACAAGGTCGCAAACAAGATCCGGGGCCTTGTCGACCACCGGGCGCAGGCCGCGTATGCGGCGCACGAGGGCCGAAAGGATGTCGACTGCCGCGGTCGTGCGCCGTGCCGCCGGGACTGGCAGATCAGAATTGTCCAGGCTCGAGGCCGGCGCTCCGGATGGCCCCTGCCGTTCGCTGTTGGCGGAGGGGTGGAGCGGCGGCGCGGCATTGCTCGCCGCCTGCTGCTGGCGCGAATCGATGCCGAAAATGCGCGACACCACGTCCTCGGCGCTCTCGGTTGTGCCTTGAACACTTTCCGGCTGGGCCTTGCGGGCGCTCTGCTGGCGGCGCATCTGTTCCATGCGGCGCAGTTCCATCTCGCGCCGGATTTCTGCTTCGCGGTGTGCTTGGTCGTATCGGCTGCGCTTCTGCGGGTCGCGCAGAAGGTCGTAGGCGCGGCCAACCTCGGTAAAGCGGATGGTGGCGAAGGGATCGTCCTGGTTCTGGTCGGGGTGGACGGTCTTGGCGACGATTCGCCAGGCCGCCCGGATCTCTTCCTGTCCCGCGTCGCGCTTGACGCCCAGGACCGCATACGGATCACGCATCAACATTATGCCGCTCTTCTTTTCCTTGGAGCCTTTAACGCCTTGTCGTCTTGGGCCCGTGCAAAGCCCGCGGGCATGGATGATGCCAACAACGTCCTAACCGATGGTTACGGTATCCATCGCAGAATCGCATAGGATGCATCGCGCGCTGGTTCCCGGAGCAGGTGGGCTATTGCTGCCGGTTGAAGCGCGTCAGGGACCACATGCCGTCGCCGCCGACGCAGGTCCGGCCGTCATAGTTGGCAATTCCCGTGTAGGAATGAAGCGTCGTGGTGAAGTCGCGGCAGATCCGGCCTGCCTCGTCGTTCAGTTCCAGAACGCTGCTGACGACGCCGGCACTGCCAGAAACGGTGTTCGCCCAGGGAATGGGGCTGCCGGCATTGCGGGCAAGGTCGACAGACGAAACGGCGTTGCGCACCGTCGCTGCGTCCGTGGTGTTGTCGAGACCTGCACCGGGGACCGCGCTCGTCTTGACACCCTTGTCGACGGACATCTCCGAAGCAAAATCAAGTCCGCTCATGCATCCCGACAGGGGTGCAAGGCAAAGCGCTAAAAGGGCGATCCGTGACCGTCTCGTCCACAATATCATTGTCTCCCGTCGCGACTTTGCTATGACTTCAACCCCGGCATGTCCCAACGGACCGATATTCGGCATTGGATTCAAATATGAGCGACATAGAGTTAACAACCGGTGACTTTACCGAGGAAAGCGAGCCCTTCTCCCTGTTCGGAAAGTGGCTGGAGGATGCGGAGAAGAGCGAACCGAACGACCCGAACGCCGTGGCGCTCGCGACTGTCGACGCTTCCGGTCTGCCGAATGTGCGCATGGTTCTCCTGAAGGGATTCGATGAACGCGGCTTTGTCTTCTACACGAATTTCGAAAGCCAGAAAGGCCAGGAGATCCTAGGGGCGGGGAAGGCGGCGATGTGTTTCCACTGGAAATCGCTGCGCCGCCAGGTGCGGGTTCGCGGACCGGTTGAAATCGTTTCCGACGCGGAGGCCGATGAATACTACGCATCCCGGCCGCGCGGCAGCCGCATCGGCGCCTGGGCCTCGAAACAATCCCGGCCGCTGGAAAGCCGCTTCGCACTCGAAAAGGCCGTTGCGGAATACACAGCGCGCTATGCGATCGGCGAAATCCCGCGTCCATCCCATTGGTCGGGCTTCCGCATCAAGCCGGTGTCGATTGAGTTTTGGCACGATCGACCCTTCCGTCTGCATGACCGGTTGGAGTTCCGTCGCGCTGCAGGCGGCGAAAGATGGGAGAAGGTCCGGATGTATCCCTGATGCATTCGGATTGCTGACTAGATCGCCCTTGTGCCGGCCGCCTGATGCGGTGGCCGGCTGTCTCGAATCGTGAAGCACGCACAGGCCGTAAAAGGCTGCCGGAGTATACAACTCCAATTGGTGTGCTATATTTTTTGCCAAGACAGGAAAGCATTTTGGCCCGCAGTTCACGGGACGGGCAGGTCGCATTCTCGTTTTGAAGCGACACAACGCGCATCAGGCAAGGCTGAATCTCGAGGCATTCATGCGGAGGAGAATTCAATGGCCAGCAATCTCGTATCCTATCTCATGCAATTTTTGACCCCCGACGTGATTGCGCGACTGGCAGCCGCGCTGGGGCTTGACACCGACAAGGTCCAGCGCGGCGTCGCGGCGGCCGTGCCGGCGGTCCTTGCGGGGCTGGCCGGTGTTGCCGCGCAACCCGGCGGTGCTCAGAAGGTCGCGGATGCCGCCGGACAGCAAAGCGGCGTTCTCGACAACCTCGGCGGCCTGCTTTCCGGCGGGGGCCAGTCTCCGCTGATGCAATCCGGCTCGCAACTGCTTTCTTCGCTTTTGGGCGGCAACGTCAGCGGCGCGCTGGCGAGCTCGATCGGTAACTACTCCGGGCTCGGCCAGAATGCCGGCAACTCCCTGCTCGGCATGCTGGTACCGCTCGTCTTGGGTGGCATCGCCAAGAACACGGGCGGTGACCTCAGCGCAAACGCTATCGGCGGATTGCTGGCCGGCCAGCGAGACAATATTGCCGCCGCAATGCCTTCGGGCTTGCGGGACATGCTGGCCGGCACCGGGCTCCTAGACTCGCTTGGTGGAGCGGCACGTACGGCCACCGCAGCCGGCAGCGATGCCGCGGCGCGGGCCACCTCGTCGGCGGCCACCGCCGCCCGGACGACCGCAGCAACGGCGACAACTGCCACGCGCAGTGGCAGCAACTGGCTCTATTGGCTCCTGGCGGGGTTGGTGCTCCTGGCGATCCTCTACTACCTGTTCGGCCGCCCCGCCCAACGCACGGCGGAGCAGACGCCGCCCGAGCCCCAGGCCCCGGCCCAGACCGAGACCCAGCCGGCACAGCCGCAAACCCCGGCTCCGGCCGAGACCCAGACTCAGCCGGCCCAGCCCGAAACCCAGACTCAAACCCAACCTGCAACACCCGCCGCCCCGTCGCTGACGGTTGCCGGCGTCGATGTCGGCAAGCAGGTCACCGACACGATGGCCGAGTTGCAGACGACACTGAACGGCGTCACGGATGCGGCGACGGCGCAGGCCGCCTTGCCCAAGCTTCAAACTGCAACCGACACCTTCAACAAGGTGGACGGGATGCTCGGGCAGCTTTCGGCGGAGCAAAAGGCTGCGTTGTCGGGCCTCGTCAAGCCAGGGCTCACGAGCCTCAATGCCTTGTTCGACAAGGTTTTGGCGCTTCCGGGCGTCTCGGATGTCCTGAAGCCGACGATCGATGCCTTGAAGGCAAAACTGGCGACGCTGGCACCTTGACCTTCGACTAGGGAACACCGCCGGCCCATCGCCGGCGGCTCCCCCGAACAGATCCTCCCGCACGTCAACTCTAGCAAGAGGAGGCGATCAGCCATGGCTGACAAAACGACCTTTACACCCGAAGAATGGAACCAACTGCTGGAAGGTGTGATGGCGGCGGGAATTGCCGTCACCGCCGCCGAACCGAGCGGTCTTTGGGGCATGCTGAAGGAGGGCTTGGCGAGTAGCCGCGCGCTTCTGCAGGCGAAATCCGGCACCGGTTCGACCCAGCTGATGACCGCAGTCGTCGAGAGTTTCGAATCCTCCGAAGGCCGCAACGCCGCCAAGGATGGGCTGCAGGCCACGTTGAAAGGTGCGAAACCCGACGAGATCAAGACGAAATGCATCGAGGTGGTTCGACGGGCGGCGGAGGTCGTCGACGCCAAGGCCCCCGCCGATGCGACGGCCTTCAAGGCATGGCTCCTGCAAATCAGCACCGATGTCGCCGAAGCTTCGAAAGAGGGCGGGTTCCTCGGATTCGGTGGAACGCCGGTGAGCGAGGCGGAGAAGGCGACGGTCGCCGAGATTTCGTCTGCTCTGAAGCTCGCCTAGAAAAAAGCCTGGTTGGCCGCCGGCTAGCGCCGCAGCAGCTTGAAGGGGATGCCAGAAGCGAGCGCCGACACATATTTGCGCTTCTGGTAGAGCCCGTTCAGCGAGATGCGCGGCAACGCCATGGGCGTGTCGAAGCTGCGTACGTCGAGTGTCCCGGGATCCGTCGTGACGGCGACGGTGAATCCAAGTTCGCCGGCGAGGTGGTGCTCGCGCCGCGAAACGGTGGGGTTGAAGCCGTAGGGATAGGCAAAAGCGACCGGCCGAACGCCGGTGAGGCACTCCAGCCGCTCGGCGGAAGCCTGCATCTCTTCCCTGGCTTCGTGTTCCTCAAGCCGGGCCAGTGCCCGATGGCTGATCGTATGGGCCCCAAGTGTTGCGAGCGGGTTTAGGACCAGGCTCTTGAGTTCCGGCTCGCGCATGACCAGCCGCTCCGTGATCAGCAGCGGGTCGATGCCGTTCGACTTTGCCGCCGCATCGAGCGCCTTGATCGCCTCTGTCTCGTCGCTGGAATGGATGAAGGCGGAGAAGCGCGCGAAGGCGGCCTCCTTGTGCCGGTTGGTGGCCAGGGGCAAGGTCACCGGACCGGAGCCGAAATCGAACTCGATGTGCGGCAGGGCGCGCAGCAGTTCGGCCAGGGTTTCCCACCAGATGCTGTGGGTCCGGCAGGCGAAGCCGCCGGTAATGAAGACGGTGAACGGAACCCGATGCTCGGTGAAGATCGGCTGGGCGTGGAGGGCATTGTTCCGGTAGCCGTCATCCAGGGTAAAGGCTGCGAACCGCTCCTCGGGACGGGCGATCGCCATGCGCGCGGCAAGGTGATGCAGGGCGACGAACTGGTATCCGTCCGCAGCCAGGAAGCGGATCGTCTCATCGAGGAATTCGGGGGTGATTTCCAGGTGGGCGTTCGGGTCGAAGGATTGTTCGATCTTTGGCCGCACATGGTGCAGCGTGAAGATCGCGCCGCGGCCTCGCGCGGACGCCAGCAGACCGGCGCGCCCGGCCAGGTTGGACAGTTCCAGCCCGCCCGTAATGGCGGCGCGCTTGAGGCTCTGGCGCATCACATTTTGCAATGTCGGCATCTGCGCTCCCGTAGGCGATTCTCTTGCCGCCTTTATGCGGGGGGTATGGTATCCGCGCAGTTAACGCGTCTTTGCAGCGAGCGGCATCCGCCGCCGAAATTCAGGTCCTTGTGCCGCCGACGGTGATCTGGTCCATGCGCAGATGCGGCTGCCCGACGCCGACCGGCACGCTCTGGCCGCCCTTGCCGCACATGCCGATTCCGGTGTCGAGCTTGGAGTCGTTTCCGACCATCGTGACCCGCCGCATGGCCTCGGGGCCATTGCCGATGATCATCGCGCCCTTGACCGGGGCCCCGACCTTGCCGTTCTCGATGAGATAGGCCTCGGTGCAGCCGAAGACGAACTTGCCGGAGGTGATGTCGACCTGGCCGCCGCCGAAGGAGACGGCATAGATACCGTTCTTCACTGACGCGATGATCTCGTCCGGCGTCCTGTCGCCCGACAGCATGTAGGTGTTGGTCATGCGCGGCATCGGGCTGTGCGCATAGGACTGGCGGCGGCCGTTGCCGGTCGCCTTCATGCCCATCAGCCGAGCGTTCTGCCGGTCCTGCATGTAACCGACGAGCTTGCCGTCCTCGATCAGCACGTTGTAGCCCGACGGCGTACCCTCGTCGTCAATGGTCAGCGACCCGCGGCGGGCCTCGATCGTGCCGTCGTCGACGACCGTGACGCCCTTGGCCGCGACCTGCTCGCCCATCAGGCCGGAAAACGCGGAGGTCTTCTTTCTGTTGAAATCGCCCTCGAGCCCATGGCCGACCGCCTCGTGCAGCATGACGCCGGGCCAGCCGGACGAAAGCACGACATCCATCGTGCCGGCCGGAGCATCGATCGCCTCGAGGTTCACAAGCGCCTGCCGCAATGCCTCATCCGCCCCGTGCTGCCAGCTCTCAGTCGTCAGGAATTCGCCGAAGCCGCGCCGGCCGCCCATGCCGAAGGAACCGGTCTCCTGCCGGTCGCCCTCACCGACGACGACGGAGATGCTGACGCGCGTCATCGGGCGCACGTCGACGACCTTGTGGCCGTCGGCGCGGAGAATGTTGACCACCTGCCAACTGGCTGAGATCGCTGCCGTGACCTGGCGCACTTTCGGCTCCTTGCCGCGCAGGTAGGCATCGATGTCCTGCAGAAGCGTCACCTTTTCCTCAAAGGTCGGGCTGCCGATCGGGTTTTCCTGGCCGTAGAGCCGGCGGTTCGTGCCTTGCGGCGCCGCGGCATAGCTGCCGGCGTAGCCGCGCGTCACCGCTGCCGCGGCATCCGCCGCCCGCTTCAGGGCCGAGAGCGACAGTTCCCCCGAATGCGCATAGCCGACCGCCTCGCCGGCGACCGCTCGCAGGCCGAACCCCTGGTCTGTGTTGAAGCTGCCGCCCTTCAGCCGTCCGTTATCGAAGGTCAGCGACTCTGCCTGTGCGTGTTCAAGATACAGTTCGCCGTCATCCGCATTTGCCAGGCTCTGTCCGAGCACCTTGCGGACCGCTGCCTCGTCGGCGTCGAATAGGGAGAGAAGATCGGTGTTCATGGGCGGGACTCCGCGCAGAGGCTGACGTTTCGCGTATCCATGTAGAGAGCCGGCCGGCAAACGGCAAGTTTGACTCGCTCCGTCATTTGCGAAGCCGCGGGCCGTGGGTGTCAAATGTTGCGCACGCTAACGCTGGGCTGCTCACGGCAGCGCGTCGTAGCCCTCGCCAAACCCCTTCAGGTCGACGGGAATGCCGATGCCTTCCTCGGGCGTCTGGAACACGATGAAGGTGGCGGTCGCGCCGGAGCGGAAGGTTTTCAGGAGTTCTTCCTCGAGCACCACTTCCGCATAGCAGCCATCGGAGAAGCAGCGGACGAAATAGGCGCGACCGATGTCCTTGCCATCGACGTTGAGACCGAGTCCGTTCGGCAGCAGCACGCCGAGCGGTGCGAGCACGCGCAATATCTTCGCCTTTCGATCTGCCGTCTTGAGAATGACGACCGACAGGCCGACCTCCGGACGATCCTCGGCGATCACGTTCTGCATCAGGGCGCACTGCTCGGACGAAGCGCCAGCCGGCTGGTCGCACACGATCGACCAGGCACCGTGGTTCGATTTCACCGTACCCGGCTGCTGCTGGGCCTGCGAGAAAGCAGGCGAGCTGGACGCGATCACGGCCAGCGCGGCAAATGCGCGAACCGCCCTGATCAGGCGCGAAGGGGAACCGGAACCCATGTGAACCTCGAAGTCTCGAATCATACGCGCCATTCTTGAATAGCGATCGCGCAAATTGAAAGCCCTTAGCGCTCTTTTCCAGTTTATGCGGCGGAAATTGGACGTTGCCGCTGATTCTTTACGCGGGCGGACCTTTAACATCGCGTTCTGCAACGAAGGCGGGTGCTTCCGCCGCCCTGTTTAGCAGGACGGGCGCCCCGCATCCTCGACGGTCACTCTGAAGAGTCTGGTGAAAATTTGACCGTCTACGCCCCAGACTTGGCTTTGCGCAAAAATGCCGCATGAGCATTCATCCGAGGCGGTTGCGGCGAGCATGAAACTGTGGTTTTAAGCACTCAGCATTGCAGGATTCTGCGCGTTGTTTGATCCCAATCAAACACTTTGGGGAGATTTGTTGTGATAAAGAAAGCTTTTGCAGCGCTGACGGCCATCGGCTGTTCGCTGTTTGCTTCGAGCGCCCTGGCCGACCAGCCGGTCGATTGGCAGAGGGGCCTCCAGCCTGCCGCCACCTCGATCATGGAAGAGATCCGCTGGTTCGAGCAATATACCCTGTGGTTCATTGTCCCGATCACGATTCTTGTGCTGGTTCTCCTCGCTGTCGTCATCGTGCGGTTCCGCGAGGGTGCGAACCCGGTTCCGTCCAGGACCAGCCACAACACGATGATCGAGGTGATCTGGACCATTGGCCCGGTCATCATTCTTCTGTTCCTTGCCGTTCCTTCGTTCCAGTTGCTGACCAAGCAGCTGGCGCCGACGGAAGAGCCGGAACTGACGGTCAAGGCGACCGGCTATCAGTGGTACTGGGGCTACGAGTACCAGGTTGGCGATAATCCCGTTTCTTTCGATTCCCTGCTGTTGCAGGACAAGGATCGTGCCGCTGCAGGCAAAGAGGACAGGGCCGTATATCCGCGCCTCCTCACCGTGGACAATGAAGCCGTCGTTCCGGTCGGCAAGCATGTCCGGCTTCTCGTAACGGGCGCCGACGTGATCCATGCCTTCGCAATGCCGTCCTTCGGCATCAAGATCGACGCCGTCCCGGGTCGCATGAACGAGACCTGGTTCAAGGCCGATCGTGAAGGGCTCTTCTACGGCCAGTGTTCCGAGCTGTGCGGCAAGGATCATGCCTACATGCCGATAGCCATCCGAGTCGTCTCGCAGGAAAAATTCGACACCTGGCTTGCCGCCGCTGCGACCAATATCGGCGAGGCAAACAAGGCTCTGACGGCATCCATCGACGGTGAAAAGAAGACCGTTGATGTCGCCCAGAACGCCGCGCAGTAATTCCAAGGGAGTGCAATCCATGGCCGGAACAACCGCTGCCCACGATGACCACGGTCATCACGACCACAAGCCTTCGTTCTTTGTCCGCTGGTTCCTCTCGACGAACCACAAGGACATTGGAACGCTCTATCTGATCTTTGCGATCATTGCCGGCATCATCGGCGGTGGGCTTTCGATCTTCATGCGCGCCGAGCTGCAGGAACCGGGCATCCAGATCTTCCACGGTCTTGCCCAGATGGTCTACGGCTTCGAGGGCGATGCTGCCATCGACGGCGGCAAGCACATGTTCAATGTCTTCACGACCGCGCACGCGCTCATCATGATCTTCTTCATGGTCATGCCGGCGCTGATCGGCGGCTTCGCCAACTGGATGGTGCCGATCATGATCGGTGCGCCGGACATGGCGTTCCCGCGTATGAACAACATCTCGTTCTGGCTGATCATTCCGGCATTCCTGCTCGTGCTTCTTTCGATGTTCGTCGAAGGTCCGGCGGGTGCCTACGGCGCGGGTGGCGGCTGGACGCTCTATCCGCCGTTCTCGACGTCCGGCATGCCGGGTCCGGCGATGGACTTCGCGATCCTCGGCGTTCACATCGCCGGTGCCTCGTCGATCCTCGGTGCGATCAACTTCATCACCACGATCTTCAACATGCGCGCACCTGGCATGACCATGCACAAGATGCCGCTCTTTGCCTGGTCGGTGCTGATCACGGCATTCCTGCTGCTGCTTTCGCTGCCGGTTCTGGCAGGCGGCATCACCATGCTCCTGACCGACCGCAACTTCGGCACGGCATTCTTCGCGCCTGAAGGTGGCGGCGACCCGATCCTCTACCAGCACCTGTTCTGGTTCTTCGGTCACCCGGAAGTGTACATCCTGATCCTGCCGGGCTTCGGCATCGTCAGCCACATCATCTCGACCTTCTCGCGCAAGCCGATCTTCGGCTACCTCGGAATGGCCTATGCCATGGTCGCGATCGGCGCCGTCGGCTTCATCGTGTGGGCGCACCACATGTATACGGTCGGCCTGTCGCTCGACACGCAGCGCTATTTCGTCTTCTCGACGATGGTCATCGCCATCCCGACGGGTATCAAGATCTTCTCGTGGATTGCGACGATGTGGGGCGGGTCGATCCGCTTCACCACTCCGATGATCTGGGCGCTCGGCTTCATCCTGCTCTTCACCGTCGGCGGCGTCACGGGCGTCCAGCTTGCAAACGCCGGCCTCGACCGCGCTATGCACGACACCTACTACGTGGTCGCTCACTTCCACTACGTTCTGTCGCTCGGTGCCGTCTTCGCGATCTTCGCGGCCTGGTACTACTGGTTCCCGAAGATGACGGGCTACATGTACTCGGAGTTCCTCGGCAAGCTGCACTTCTGGGTCATGTTTATTGGGGTGAACCTGGTGTTCTTCCCGCAGCACTTCCTGGGTCTGGCCGGCATGCCGCGCCGCTACATCGACTATCCGGATGCGTTCGCCGGCTGGAACAGGGTTTCCTCGTACGGCTCCTACATTGCAGGCGTCGGCGTTCTGATCTTCCTGTTCTGCGTCTTCGAAGCTTTCGCCCGCAAGCGGGTTGCCGGCAACAACCCGTGGGGTGAGGGCGCGAACACGCTCGAGTGGCAGCTCTCCTCGCCGCCGCCGTTCCACCAGTGGGAACAGCTCCCGAAGATCAAGTAAGATCGCAGACGAACACGGAGGCCGCCGTCCAATGGCGGCCTCTCCAAGTCCCGGCCGGTAGATCGGCCACAGCAAGTGACAGGCATAATGGCAATCATCGATCATCACGAAGCGGCTGCGGAGGGCGGGGACATGATCCTCTCTGAGGCGACTGCGCGCGATTACTTTGAGCTTTTGAAGCCACGCGTGATGTCGCTCGTAATCTTTACCGCGTTTGCCGGTCTGGTTCTGGCGCCCGGTCACATCAACCCGGTCATCGGCGTGATCGCGATCCTCTGCATCGCCGTCGGTGCCGGTGCCTCCGGCGCACTCAACATGTGGTACGACGCCGACATCGACGCCGTCATGTCGCGCACCGCAAAACGCCCCATTCCCGCCGGCCGTGTGCAGCCGCGCGAAGCGCTTGCCTTCGGGCTGACGCTTTCCGCCTTCTCGGTCGCGATCCTCGGGCTGGCGGTCAACTGGCTGTCGGCCGGGCTGCTCGCCTTCACTATCTTCTTCTACGCCGTCATCTACACGATGTGGCTGAAGCGTTCGACGCCGCAGAACATTGTCATCGGCGGAGCCGCCGGCGCGTTTCCGCCGATGATCGGCTGGGCCTGCGTCACGAACGGCGTGTCCGTCGAAAGCATCGTCCTCTTCCTCATCACCTTCCTCTGGACGCCGCCGCATTTCTGGGCGCTTGCGCTCTTCAAGATGCGCGACTACGGTGCCGTTGGCGTGCCGATGCTGCCGAACGTGGCGGGCGAGAAGACCACCAAGCAGCAGATTATGGTCTATGCGGTGCTGACGGCGCTGATCGCTGTCGCGCCGACCTATCTGGGTTTCGCCAGCCTCGGCTACGGCATCTTTGCCGCCGCTATGGGCATCGGCTTCGTGTGGTATTCGATCGGCGTGCTGCGCATGCCGGAGTCCGATCGCGTCATGGTCCCGGCGAAGAAGCTGTTCGGCTATTCGATCTTCTACCTCTTCGCCATTTTCTCCGGCCTGATGATCGATCGCGCCGTCATGGCTGCCGGCTGGCTGGCAGGATGGAGTGTCTGATGGAAACCATCACCCTTACCGACAAGCAGAAGAAGTCGCGCCGCGGCCGCAATATTGCGATCGCAGCTACACTCGTCGGCCTTGTTGTCCTTTTCTATATCATCACGCTGGTGAAATTCGCCGGCGGCATGGCGGGCTGAGCCATGGCTGACACCACACCCGCAAGGCGGCAGAGAATCGGTAACGGCACGATTGTCGCCGTCTGCCTCACCTTTGCCGTCGGGATGCTCGGCATGGCCTATGCCGCCGTTCCGCTCTACGAGATGTTCTGCAAGGTCACCGGCTACGGCGGCACGACCCAGCGCGTCGAGCAGGCCTCCTCCGTCATTCTCGACAAGAAGATCAAGGTCCGTTTTGACGCCAACACCGGACCCGGCCTGCCGTGGTCCTTCGAGCCCGTCCAGCGTGAGATCGAGTTGAAGATCGGCGAGACGGTGCAGGTCCTGTACAAGGCCCGCAACACTTCTAATGCCGAGGCAACCGGGCAGGCGACGTTCAACGTCACGCCGCAGGCGGCCGGCGCCTACTTCAACAAGGTGGCGTGTTTCTGCTTTACGGAAACCACGTTGAAACCCGGGGAGGAGATGGAGATGCCGGTCGTTTTCTTCGTCGATCCGGAGATCGTGGACCCGGTCGAGACCAAGGACATTCACACCATCACGCTTTCCTACACCTTCTTCCCGCACGAGAAGACGAAGCCGGTGGCTTCGGCGGCGGACATGACGGACGAGGAAGCGAGCAAGCTTTGAGAGACACGCGTTTCCGGCCAGGCCGGGGACGAGAACGTATACATGGGGATGACTGACATGGCGCAAGCGCAGAAAAATCACGACTACCACATCATCGATCCAAGCCCGTGGCCGCTGCTGTCATCGATCGGCGCCTTCGTGCTGGCGATCGGTGGTATCATCTACATGCGCTACCTTGCCGGTGGTTCGCTGAAGATCTTCGGCCTGGAATTTGCCAATCCCTGGGTCTTCGTGATCGGCATCGCGATCACGCTCTATTCCATGTACGGCTGGTGGTCGGACACGATCAAGGAAGGCGACGAGGGCCACCACACGCGGGTCGTCTCGCTGCACCTTCGCTACGGCATGATCATGTTCATCGCTTCCGAAGTGATGTTCTTCGTCGCCTGGTTCTGGGCGTTCTTCGATGCCAGCCTCTTCCCGGGCGAGGCCATCCAGGCCACGCGGGTCGAGCATACCGGCGGCATCTGGCCGCCGAAGGGTATCGAGGTTCTCGATCCCTGGCACCTGCCGCTCTACAACACCATCATCCTGCTGCTGTCGGGCACCTGCGTGACCTGGGCGCACCATGCGATCCTGCACAACGACCGCAAGGGTCTCATTCAGGGGCTGACCCTGACGGTGCTGCTTGGCGTCCTGTTCTCGTTCGTGCAGGCCTACGAGTACGTCCACGCTCCGTTTGCGTTCAAGGATTCGATCTACGGCGCGACCTTCTTCATGGCGACTGGCTTCCACGGCTTCCACGTCTTCGTCGGCACCGTCTTCCTGCTGGTCTGCCTGATCCGCGCGATCAATGGTGCCTTCACGCCGAAGCAGCATTTCGGCCTCGAGGCCGCCGCCTGGTACTGGCATTTCGTTGACGTGGTCTGGCTGTTCCTGTTCTTCTCCATCTACATCTGGGGAAGCTGGGGCGGGACCATCGCCCACGGCTGATCTGCCGGGATATCGTTCAGGAACGGCCGCAGCGATGCGGCCGTTCGCTTTTGCGCAAGGTCGCTATGTCGCATCCGCTCAGTTGGACGGGCGACACGGAGAGGCGTACCTTATTTGACAAAATGCATGTGGCGAGACGGTCTGATCCCTGGCTCTTGTTCAGGCCGTCTTGTCTGCCGGAGTACGACGATGAATGATGACAAGGCCCTTTACCCGCCCGTCGAACCCATCTCGACCGGACTGCGGGGCCATTGTCCACGCTGCGGTGAGGGCAAGCTCTTCGATGGGTACTTGAAGATCAAGCCACGCTGCGCCGCCTGCGGGCTGGACAATTCCTTTGCCGATTCCGGTGATGGCCCGGTCGTCTTTGTTCTGCTGATCGTCGGGTTCGTTGTCGTCGGCCTCGCCCTGTGGATGGAGGTCAACTTCAGCCCGCCGTTACGGCTGCACTTCCTGCTGTGGGTCCCGCTGACCATCGCCTTCGGCCTGGTCCTGACGCGCATGCTGAAGGGAGTGCTGGTCGCACTGCAGTATCGCAACAACGCTCGTCCCGGCGAGATCGATCGTGGCTGAGGTGGCGCGAGGGGGGCGCCGATCCGTGCGCCCGGCGCTTTCGGCTGCCTTGCTGCTTGTGGTGCTGGCAATCCTGCTGACGCTCGGAACCTGGCAGATGCAGCGTCTCGCCTGGAAAGACAAGCTGCTGGCAGATATTGCCGAGCGGCATGCGCAGGCGCCTGTGGAACTCGCTGCGATAGAGAGCATGTGGCGGGGTGGAGGCGATGTCGAGTATCGGCCTGTCATCCTCAAGGGGACATTCGAGCACGACAAGGAGCGGCATTTCTTTGCCACCTGGAACGGCCAGTCCGGCTATCACGTCTATACGCCGCTTCGACTGACGGACGGACGCCACGTGTTCGTCAACCGCGGCTTTGTCCCTTTCGAGAGGAAGGATGCGGAGACCCGGAAGGGTGGCGAAATCAGCGGAGAGCAACAGGTCGTGGGGCTCGCTCGTGCCCGGCTGGATGGCAAGCCTTCGTCGCTCGTGCCGGACAATGATCTCGCCAAGAACGTCTTCTACTGGAAGGATCTCGACGCGATGGCGTCGAGCACGGGGATCGCGCCGGAAAACCTCGTGCCGTTCTTTGTCGACGCGGACAATGCGCCCAATCCCGGCGGATTGCCCGTCGGAGGCGTAACCCAGTTCGACCTGCCCAACAATCACCTGCAATATGCGCTGACCTGGTATGGCCTGGCTGCCGCGCTGCTGGGTGTGAGCGGGATCAATTTTTGGCGCTCGCGTCGCCGATGATGGGCACGTGGTTCCAGGCACGCTGCAATTCTCTGTCCGGAGTGGCGGTGACGCCTTTCATCGACCGTGATTTATGTTAAATCCGACATAGCCCCTACGGTTCCTCTGCTTTCAAGGGCCGCCCGCGATCAGCGCGCTCTCTTCGTATCGGTGACTTTCTGACATGGCTTCCTCGACCGCACTTTCGCCCCTGACCATCCGCCTTTGCGGCCCGCGCGGCTTTTGTGCCGGCGTTGACCGGGCAATCCAGATCGTCGTGCTGGCGCTCAAGGCCTATGGCGCGCCGGTCTATGTCCGCCACGAGATCGTCCACAACCGCTATGTCGTGGAGGGGCTGGAGGCAAAGGGGGCGATTTTCGTCGAGGAACTGGACGAGATCCCGGCGGAGCATCACGCCCAGCCGGTGGTTTTCTCGGCCCATGGCGTGCCGAAGTCCGTTCCGGCCGACGCGGCCGCCCGCAACCTGTTCTATCTCGATGCGACCTGCCCGCTGGTCTCCAAGGTCCACAAGCAGGCGATGCGTCACCAGCGCCTCGGCCGCCATGTCATCCTCATCGGCCATGCCGGCCATCCCGAGGTGATCGGCACGATGGGGCAGTTGCCGGAAGGTTCCGTCTCGCTGGTCGAGACCGTCGCGGACGCCGATGCCTATGTGCCGGCCGACCCGGACAACCTCGGCTTCGTCACGCAGACGACGCTTTCGGTCGATGATACCGCCGGCGTCATCGCGCGCCTGAAGGAACGCTTCCCCAACCTGACGGCACCGGCGGCCGATTCGATCTGCTATGCCACGACCAACCGGCAGGAGGCCGTGAAGCAGGCCGCGCCCGGATGCGATCTGTTCCTCGTCGTCGGTGCGCCGAATTCCTCCAATTCCCGGCGCCTTGTCGAAGTGGCGTTGCGCGCAGGTGCAAAAAAGTCGTTGCTCGTCCAGCGCGCAGCGGAAATCGACTGGAATGAAATCGGTGAAATTCGTACCGTTGGTTTGTCGGCGGGTGCTTCGGCGCCGGAGGTCATCGTCGATGAGATCATCGAGGCGTTCCGCGCCCGCTACGCAACGACGGTGGAGCTTGCCGATACGGTCGAAGAGACGGAGAACTTTCTCGTCAATCGTGAGCTTCGCAACATCGAACTGACGGCGGCCGACATGGCCTTCGTCAACGGGGAATAGGAAGAAGGCCTGCTTCCCGGGCCTTCCGATCGTGAGCTGAAAATTTGGCAGTCTATACCGATATCACCGAAGACGACCTCGCGCGCTTCCTGACCGAATACGAGGCGGGAACGCTGCTTTCTTACAAGGGCATCGCCGAAGGCGTGGAGAATTCCAACTTTCTCCTGCACACGACGAAGGGCGCCTTCATCCTGACGCTCTACGAAAAGCGCGTCGATCCGAAGGACCTGCCGTTCTTCCTCGGCCTGATGCACCATCTCGCCGACCGCGGCCTCAACTGCCCGCTGCCCCTTTCACGTAAGGATGGCCAGTTGCTCGGCGAGCTTTCGGGCCGTCCCGCCGCCATGATCAGCTTTCTCGAAGGCACCTGGCTCAGGAAGCCGGCCGCCAAGCATTGCCGCGAGGTCGGCAGGGCGTTGGCAGACATGCATGTGGCCGGCCAGGGCTTCGCGCTGACCCGCAAGAACGCGCTGTCCGTCGATGGCTGGCGGCCCCTGTGGGACAAGTCCGCCGCCCGCGCCGACGAGGTGGAACCGGGCTTGCAGGACGAGATCGCCGAGGAGCTCGCCTTTCTTGAAAGCCATTGGCCGAAGACGCTGCCACACGGCGTCATCCATGCCGATCTGTTCCCGGACAACGTCTTCTTCATTGGCGACCAGCTGTCCGGGCTGATCGACTTCTATTTCGCCTGCAATGACAGCTATGCCTATGACGTCGTCACCTGCTTGAACGCCTGGTGCTTCGAGAAGGACGGTTCGTTCAACATGACCAAGGGCATGGCGCTGCTCGACGGCTACGAACAGGTGCGCCCGCTGAACGGTGCGGAACTGAAGTCACTGCCGTTGCTGGCGCGCGGCTCGGCGTTGCGCTTCTTCCTGACCCGCCTTTACGACTGGCTGATGACACCGCCGGGTGCGCTGGTGGTCAAGAAGGATCCGCTCGAATACCTGCGCAGGCTGCGCTTTCATCGCCAGGTCAAATCGGCAGAAGAATACGGCCTGGTGCATCGATGAAGCACGTAGATATCTTTACCGACGGCGCCTGTTCGGGCAATCCGGGACCAGGTGGCTGGGGCGCAGTGCTGCGTTATGGCGAGGTCGAGAAGGAACTCTCAGGAGGCGAGCAGCAGACGACCAACAACCGCATGGAGCTTCTGGCTGCGATCACCGCCCTGGACGCCCTGAAGGCGTCCTGCGAGGTCGATCTCTACACGGACTCGAAATACGTCATGGACGGCATCGAGAAGTGGATCCACGGCTGGAAGAAGAACGGCTGGAAGACGGCCGACAAGAAGCCGGTGAAGAACGGCGAACTCTGGCAGGCGCTCGACGAGGCCCGACGCCGGCACAAGGTGACGTTCCACTGGGTCAAGGGCCACGCCGGCCACCCGGAGAACGAGCGCGCCGACGAACTGGCTCGCATGGGCATGGAGCCGTTCAAGAAACGGTGAGGAACTCGTCCCACTCGGATTTAAATGGCAATGCCCGCGAGATCGCGGGCATTGTTGTTTCAGACGAGGTAAGCGGGCGTCAGCCTCAAAGCTGCCCGATCATCGCCGCTGCAGCCGACACGGTCGCCTGGCCGGGGCTTTCCTCGATGTTGAGGTTCTTGACCACGCCGTCTTCGACCAGCATCGAGTAGCGCTTGGAGCGCACGCCGAGGCCGGCTGCGGTCAGGTCGATGTCGAGGCCGAGGGCCTTGGCAAAAGCAGCGCTGCCGTCGGCGAGGAAGCGCAGCTTGCCGGCGCCGCCGCTTTCCTTGGCCCAGGCCGTCATCACGAACGCATCGTTGACCGCGACGACGACGATGTCATCGACGCCCTTGGCGAGGATGGCGTCGCGGTTCTCCAGGTAGCCCGGCAGGTGGTTCAGTGAGCAGGTTGGCGTAAACGCGCCCGGAACTGCAAAGAGCACGACGCGCTTGCCCTTGAAGATATCGCCGGTCGAAACCTCGGCCGGTCCGTCCGGCGTGGTTTCCTTCAGCTTCAGGTCGGGCAATTTGTCTCCAACGGCAATCGTCACGATCAGTCTCCTTGGTTGCTCCAGCCCACGCAGTGCGCGCGAACAGTCAGCGCGGAATATAGGCCGCGGTCAGTCGATGGCAAGCGCCGTTTCCATCGACCGGTCGCCGCTTTCGGCGGTGAAGAGGATCGGGGCGCCGGTGAGGCCTGACGACTTGGGCTTGTGCAGGAGGGGTACGTCGACACGGTAAGCGTCGCCGACGCGCTGCGGTATGGCGCCTGCGCCGAACTGAAAGCCTTCCGGCCCGGAAACGAACACCTGCGGCGGCTTGTCCGATTGCTGTGGCGGGGCGATGAAGGTGACCGAAAGCGACTTGCCGTCGGCGTCCCAGCGCGCTTCCCTGATGTTGAAGTCGGGTGAGGGAGGCTCCGGAAGGCCGGCCTTAGCCGCCGCGAGAACGGTCGCGTCCCCGGAGCCGGCCATCGCAGCAGCCTTCAAATCGACCGTGAGTTCGGCTTGCACCGGGATGCAGATATCCTTGCACATGCCAAGGAAGATCGAGGCGGTCACTTCGTCGCTGCCGGCGGCGGAACCCTTGCGCCTCAGCGTCAGCGGAAAGGCAACGGACTGGTCGTAGCCGGTGTAGCGTGAGTAGCCGTCGTCGAAATGTTTTGGAACCGGAAACCGCATCGATTCCAGCACAAGGCCGGAGGCGTTTGGAATGCTGACCGACGGCGGAATGCCGCTTTGGCCCGGATCGCGCCAGTAGGTCTTCCAGCCGGCCTCGAGGTGAACGTCCAGCAGCGCCGGGATCTCTCCATCGGCTTGCTCCGGCAGCACGACGAGGCGGACGCGGCCGCCCTCGGTCTGGATCCAGTCGGAACTGGCGCCAGCCGCCAACGTCGGAGCCATCACCGCTAGGACGAACAAGGTAGAACGCAAGCCTCTCATGGGCGAAAGATGTAGCCCTCGTCCACCGAAGTTTCCACCACCTTTGCCGCTTTCTGGATCATATTCTCTTGATCGCGGCGCGCGCTGCTCCACTTCTATCAGGAAGTGGTTCTTGGGGTGCCGGGCAAAAGCAGCGACACGGCGAGAAGGCGCTTTTCATTTGGCCGTGAATTGATAGGCTGTTGGTTATGGCGACGTCGGTCCTGAAGAAAAAACGAGAGCGCGGCTTCCTTGACGGTCATTTCCTGATCGCCATGCCGGGGATGCTCGACAAGAATTTTGAGCGGAGTGTCGTCTATATCTGCGCCCATTCCGAAGACGGCGCCATGGGCTTCATCATCAACCGTTCGCAGCCGATGAACTTCATGGACGTCCTCCTCCACCTGCAACTGGTGGCGGAAGACGAGGCGATCCGAATGCCCGACGGGACGGTCGATTTCCCGATCCGCGCAGGCGGTCCATGCGAGAGCGGCCGCGGGTTTGTCCTGCATTCCGACGACTACAGCTCCGAATCCAGCATCCCCGTCAGCGATGACATCAGCCTGACCGCGACCCTCGATATTGTTCGGGCGATCTCGCGCGGGGAGGGGCCTCGGCGCGGCCTGCTGATGCTCGGCTATGCCGGCTGGGGTGCGGGGCAACTGGAGAACGAGATTGCCGCCAACGGCTGGCTGACCTGCCCGGCCTCGGAGGATCTGATCTTCGACACGACGGTCGAGGACAAGTATGACCGTGCCCTGGCACTGATGGGGGTCACCCCGGCGATGCTGTCGATGGAAGCCGGCCACGCTTGAGCCGGCAAGCACTGGCACCCCGTTCCTTCTGAAAATCTTCAATCGCGTCACGGCCGTCAGGCACCGCCATGAGGCGCCGGATCTGAAGGCGTAAGTGTCGGCGCCTGTGGTCGGTCGTTAGGCAATGGGCCGCGCTCCGAGCGATCAGGCCCGCTTCATGAGCGGAAACCGTTCCTTCAGCAGGCGCAACACCGAATCGCAGCCGATCGGCGGCCCGAACAGGTAGCTTTGGCCGAACTGGCAGCCCATCCGCCCGAGTTCGATGGCGTCTTCCTCCGTCTCGATGCCCTCGGCGACGACCTGCATCTCCATTTCGAGCGCCATCGAGATCACCGACCGCAGCAGAACCGTGCGCTTGTCCGAACTGTCCCGCACCAGTGCCTTGTCGATCTTGATCGTGTCGAAGGGGAAACGGGTGAGATAGGCGAGCGAGGAGTAGCCGGTGCCGAAGTCGTCGAGCGCCAGGCCAAGGCCCGCCTCGCGCAACTTGTTCAGAACGAGCCGTGCCTGCTCGGCATTCTCCATCACCACGGACTCCGTCAGCTCGAACTTCAGCTTGTGCGGCTCGCAGCGCGTCTTCGACAGCACCGCCCTGACGTCGTTGTAGAGTTCGTTGTTGAGCAGTTGCGCGCTGGAGAGGTTGACCGAGACGAAGATCGGCAGGTCGCCGGTCTGCAATTGCCAGTCCATGAGGTCGCTCGCCGCCTTGTCGAAGGCAAAGGCGCCAAGCTGGCTGATCAGGCCCGACTGCTCGGCGACTGGAATGAATTCCTCCGGCGAGATGCTGCCACGCTTCGGGTGCTCCCAGCGCATCAAGGCCTCGAAGCCGGCGATCTCCGCATCCGAGAGCCGTACGATCGGTTGGTAGACGAGCGAGAGTTCCTTGCGGTCGATTGCGCGGCGCAGGTCCGTTTCCATCTGCAGCCGGTCGGTTCCCATGCTGCGGAAGGCGGGGCGGAACGGCTCGACGCGATTGCCGCCGGCCTTTTTCGCCCGGTACATGGCAAGCTCAGCGTCGTTGAGCAGGCTGGCCGCGTCCTGCTGCGGGTCCAGGCAGGAGACGAGGCCGATCGAGGCGGTGAGAATGATCTCGCGATTGGCGAAGTTGATCGGAACGGTGATCGCCTTGCTGACGGCATCGGCGAAATCCGCCACCTTTGCCGGGTCGCGCTCAGACAGCAGTATCAGGCCGAATTGGTCGCCCGAAAGCCGTGCAAGCGTGTCCTGGGGTTTCAGGATCCGTCGCAGTCGCCGCGACAGTGCGACGAGGATATTGTCGCCGGCGGCGATTCCGAGCGCGTCGTTCACCTGCTTGTAGCGGTCGATGTCGATCGCAAGCACGGTCGGCCGGACCGTTTCGCTGGAGCCCGCGATCGAGAGCACCGATTGCAGCCGGTCGAGGAAGACCTGGCGGTTCGGCAGTCCGGTGAGGTTGTCGTGCAGCGCATCCTGCAGCAGGCGGTCGACGGAATTACGTTGCTCGGTGATGTCGACGATCGTGCCGACGCAGCGGATGATTTCGCCGTTGGCGCCGAGCACGGGCCGCGCCCGGATCGCCAGCCAGTGATAATGGCCATCCTCGGCGCGGACACGGAACTGGTGGTTCAGCCGGCCGCGGCGATGTTCCAGCAGCACGTCCAGCGTGGCACGGAAACGGTCGCGATCGTCGGGGTGCAGGCGCGGCAGCCAGTTGCGGGCAGGGCCATGCATCACGCCCGGGGACAGGCCGAGCTGGGTGGAGATGTCGGGGATGGTGACGACCCGGTCGCGGGCAACGTCCCAGTCCCAGACGGTGTCGCCTGAACCGGTCAGGGCCAGTGATTGCCGCTCGAGGTCGGAGAACAGTCCCTGCTGATAGGCGCCGCCGGCAAAGGCGTGCTGCATCACCGTAAAGCCGATCAGAAGCACGATCAGAACGAGGCCGCCGCCGAGCGCGGGCTGGATGATGTCGTTGTCGAGCCTTCCCGTCACCGTCATCCAGGCGCCGAACAGCCAGACCAGGATCAGCGCCCAGGCCGGAACAAGCAGGATGGCCCGATCGTAGCGGTTGAAGCCGAGATAGGCGATGAGGATGATGCCGGCGGATGCGGTCAACGCGAACGAGATGCGGGCGATGCCCGCGGCGATCGGCGGGTCATAGATCGCGACACCGAACAACAGTCCGAGCCCGAGAATCCAGGCGAGCGTCGCATAGGAAAGATGCGCGTGCCAGCGGTTGAGGCTCAGATAGGTGAACAGGAACACGACGAGGCCGACGGCCAGTGACACTTCCGTCCCCGCGCGCCAGATCCGCTCGTCGCCGGCGGTAATGCTGATCAGCTTGGAAAGAAAGCCGAAGTCGACGCAGATATAGCCCAATACCGCCCAGGCGAGCGCCGCCGTCGCCGGCAGCATGGAGGTTCCCTTCACCACGAAGAGGATGGTCAGGAAGACGGCCAGCAACCCGGCGATACCGAGCACGATGCCGCGATAGAGCGTGAACGCGTTGACCGTGTCCTTGTAGGCGTCGGGTTCCCAAAGGTAGATCTGCGGCAGCTCGGGCGTCGCGAGTTCCGCGACAAAGGTGACGACGGAACCGGGATTGAGCGTGATGCGGAACACGTCCGCCTCCTCGCTCGGCTGGCGGTCGAGCGCGAAGCCTTCGCTCGGCGTGATCGAGAGGATGCGTTTCGAGCCGAGGTCCGGCCAGAAGAGCTTGGAACGCACCAGCCGGAAATGGGGGGCTACAATCACCCGGTCGATTTGCTCCTCGGACACGTTCGCCAGCGCGAACACCGCCCAGTCGCCCTCGTGGCCGGGATTGGTCGCCCGCACCTCGATGCGCCGGACGATGCCGTCGGTGCCGGGGGCGGTGGAGACCTGGAAGGCCTCGCCGCGACCGGTGTAGATTTCGGTCGTTGCCGTCAGGTCCAGCGCCGTGTCGTCGCGGGAGATCTGTACCGGCTCCACGGCCTGTGCCGACGAGACGAACGGCCCGACAAGCGACAGCGCCGTCAGTAGGATAAGGGCGAGCGCCCGGCTGACGAGCAGCAGTGTCGGCACGGAACGGAATATCATCGAAATGCTAGTTTCCTGTCGTCTGGGGTGCCAGCACCCCTCTCTCCTGCGCGGCCTGCACCCGCTGTTGGCCTCTGTCCCCCGCCAACAGTGAATACATCACGTGGTCACGCCACTCCCCGTTTATCTTCAAATATTCGCGAAGATAGCCTTCGCGCTGAAAGCCGGCCTTTTCAAGGAGGCGAATGCTCCTCACATTGTCAGGAATACAGGCTGCCTCAATACGGTGCAACTGAAGCCCCGAAAAGATGTAGGGGATCGACAGGTTCAGCGCGCCCAGCATGTGGCCGTGACCGGCGTAACGTTCGCCCATCCAGTAGCCGATCATGCAGCACTGGGCCGCTCCGCGGCGGATGTAGCCGATGGTAAGCCCGCCCACGAGACGTTGCTCGGATTTGAGAAACAGGAAGAGCGGCACGGCCTGGCCGCTCGCAAATTCCTGTTCGTTGCGCACCACGCGTCCACGAAACGCGTTCTCGGTCAGCTCGTCGCTGCGCCAGGTCGGCTCCCAGGGCTCAAGGAACTGACGGCTTGCGGAGCGCAACGGATACCACTGACGATAGTCGGAATAGCGAGGCAGGCGCAGCAGGTGGGTTTCGTCTTCGAGCACGACGGTGTCGGACTGTCTGGACAGGAACCGAAATACCGATCGCGTCATCTATGTCTCTCCGCTGCGACAGCTACGCGCGACGGCTCGTACCTGATCGTTGCAGCCCGCCATCGGCGAACTGTACGCCAGCGCCTGCGACGCCGTCAAACGGCTATCGCGCCTGGGCTGAGCCTAGCTGGCCGCACGATGCGCCGCGTCGCCGCGCGTGAGCGCACCGACGATGTCGTCGGCGGAGGCGAGTTGCTCCAGGGGACCGATGGCCGAAAGCGTGGGGCGCGTGTCGAAGAACAGCCGCCCGGCGAGGTCTGTCAGGCGGGCCGCGTTGATGCCCGCAAGCCGTTCCATCAATTCGTCGTTCGGAATCGGGCGTCCATAAAGCATCATCTGTCGGGCGATCTGGCCAGCGCGCGCCGCGGGGCTTTCCTGCCCCATCAGCAACTGCGCACGGATCTGCGCGCGCGCCCGGTCGATTTCCTGCTCATCGATCCGATCGGCGGACTTGCGCAGTTCCTCGATGATGACCGGCACGAGTTCGGGAAGGTTCTCGCCGCCGGTCGCCGCATGGATGCCGAAGATCCCGGTGTCGGAAAAGCCCCAGTGGAAGGCATAGACCGAGTAACAGAGCCCGCGGTGCTCGCGAACCTCCTGGAACAGTCTGGAAGACATGCCGCCGCCGAGAATATTCGCAAGGATCTGCGAACAGTAGAAATCGCGGGCGTGGTAGGCCTTGCCCTCGAAGCCGAGCAGTACCTGTGCATCCATCAGGTCGCGCGTCTCGCGCGTATCGCCACCGGTGTAGCGGGCCGTTTCCGAAACGGGCGGAGCCGAAGGCGTCTGCGGCAGGGAGGCGAAGCGCTTCTCGACGTCGCGCACGAAGTTGTCGTGGTCGACTGCGCCGGCGGCGACGACGAACATGCGATCGGTCGTGTAATTGCGATCGAGGTAGGCGCGGATTTCGTTGGGTTCGAAGGACAGCACCGTCTCCGGCGTGCCGAGGATGGCTCGCCCGATCGTCTGGTCGCGATAGGCGACCTCCGAGAACTTGTCGAAGACGACATCGTCCGGCGTGTCGTTCGCCGCGCCGATTTCCTGGAGGATGACCTGCTTCTCGCGGGCGAGTTCCTCCTCGTCGAACACCGACTCCGTCAGGATGTCGGCGAGGATGTCGGTCGCGAGCGACACATGGTCCTTCAGCACGCGGGCATAGTAGGAGGTGGTCTCGGTCGAGGTGGCGGCGTTCACCTCGCCGCCGACGTTTTCGATCTCCTCGGCGATCTGCCGGGCCGAGCGACGGGCCGTGCCCTTGAAGGCCATGTGCTCGAGCAGGTGGGCGATGCCGTGTTCGTCCGCCGTCTCGTTGCGGGAGCCGGACTTGATCCATACGCCGAGAGCAGCGCTCTCGAGGTGCGGCATGTTTTCGGTGACGACCGTCAGACCGGACGGCAGCCTGGTGCACTCAACTTTCATTTTCCGACTTTCCGCGATCACTAACCCCGGATGCGGGAGTGGCTGCCGACATAGGCTTCCACCTTTGCAAGATCTGGATCCAGGATTTCGTAACGCTCCTCCCTTTGCATCATGCCAGCAAGCCACGGCGGAAGCGTCGGGTCAATACCGCTCGCCGATTTTACGGCGTCGGGGAATTTTGCTGGGTGCGCGGTCGCAAGCGTCACCATCGGGCTCGCAGCGCGGGCATGCTTCGCCGCGACGAAGACGCCGGTGGCGGTGTGGGGATCGAGAAGGTAACCGGTCTTTTCCAGCGTTTCGGCGATCGTCTTGGCGACCTGCTTCTGGGTGGCGCGGCCGGCGCGGAATTCCTTGCGGATCGCCTTCAGCGCCTTGTCGCCGATCTGGAACGATCCTGACTGCTTCAAGCCGCCCATCAGCGTCCGGACCTCGGCCGAATCCCGGTCGGCGGCCTGGAACAGGAGGCGCTCGAAGTTCGAGGAGATCTGGATATCCATCGACGGCGACGTCGTCGCGACGACGCCGCGCATCTCATAGCGGCCGGTCTTGAGGGTGCGCGCGAGGATGTCGTTGTCGTTGGTGGCGATCACCAGCCGGTCGATCGGCAGGCCCATCCGCTTGGCGACGAAACCGGCGAAAATGTCGCCGAAATTGCCGGTCGGCACGGTGAACGACACCTTCTTGTCCGGTGCGCCGAGCGCGATGGCGCTGGTGAAGTAGTAGACGATCTGGGCCATGATGCGGGCCCAGTTGATCGAGTTGACGCCGGAAAGCTGCATCCTTTCGCGGAAGCCCTTGTCGTTGAACATCGCCTTCACGAGGTTCTGGCAGTCGTCGAAGGTGCCCCGGACGGCGAGCGCGTGGACGTTGCCGGCGGCCGACGTGGTCATCTGGCGCTGCTGCACCGGCGAGACCTTGCCGTGCGGGAAGAGGATGAAGATGTCGGTGCGTTCGCGACCGGCAAAGGCGTCGATGGCCGCACCGCCCGTATCGCCGGAGGTGGCGCCGACGATCGTGGCACGCTGGCCGCGCTCGGCCAGCACATGGTCCATCAGCCGTGCCAGAAGCTGCATCGCCACGTCCTTGAAGGCGAGCGTCGTACCGTGGAAGAGTTCGAGGATGAACTCGTTCGGGCCGGTTTGCACGAGCGGCGTGATCGCCGGGTGACGGAACGTGGCATAGGCCTCGTCGATCATCGCCCGGAAGGTCTTGTCGTCGATCTCACCGTCGACGAAGGGGGACAGCACGGTGAATGCGATTTGCTGGTAGCTCATGCCACGCATCGCCCGGATCTGCTTCTTCGTGAACGTGGGCCATTCCTGCGGCACGTAGAGGCCGCCGTCGCTTGCAAGGCCTGCAAGCAGAGCGTCGCAGAAACCGAGGGTAGGGGCCTCGCCCCGCGTCGATATGTACTTCACGTCATGATCCCTGAAAGTGAGCGGCAGACTGGCGGAAGGAAACGGGCGTGGGCAGGAGGCCGGGTCGGCGCAGGGCTGCGGTCACAAAGACTTCCTTCCGGTTCGGACGCGACGAATGTCGCGCCGGGCGAGACTGATCGAACCGGCTGGGCGCGGTTCTCCGTGCGGCGAGCGATGGCAAGGTTCCTCCACCCGCGGATACAGCAAAAAGTGGAACGTTAATTTTGGACAATCGATTTTTTGCCGCACCGCTGCTATAGAGCATCCGCGTGGGTCTAGAAAGGCCCGTTTTTTGTAAGTTGAACGGGCATCTCAAGTCCGAATGCAGGGGTGAGACAAACGTGACTGCTACCACTGGCCGCCGCCTTCTGGCCGTTTCCCTACTCGCCATCATTGCAGGCTGCAACCAGACGGAAAAGGCCGCCGACCTCGGCGTGTCGCCCGGTGAAGGCCAGCAGCAGGTGGCTTCGCAGCAAGCCCCGGTGATCCAGGGCGCTTGTCCGCAGGTCTTCCTGCGTGAGGGAACCTCCGTCCATCGCGCCTATGCCAAGGGCGCCAAGGATGATCCGCAGAAGGTGCTCTACCAGGCAACACTCTCGGCGACGACGCGTCAGTGCGTGCAGACGGCGGACAGCCTGAAGGTTACCGTCATGGTTCAGGGACGCATCCTCGCCGGTCCGGCCGGATCCCCAGGCGCTGTCAACCTCCCCATTCGCGTGGCTGCGACCGACGGCGAGAACACGCTGTACTCGAACCTGAGCAAATTCGGCGTCACCATTCCGCCCGAAGGCACGACCCAGTACGTCTTTACCGACGCGAACGTCGTCATCCCCGGCGGCGCGGGTTCCTATGCCAAGATCTATGTCGGCTTCGACGAAGGTCCCTACACCGCGAACTGAGTTGTTGGCTGGCGATCTCTTGCCCCTCCGGTTTCACCGTGGAACGAAGGGGCGGAGGGAAGCCGGATGTTCTGGCGACGCGGTCTCAATCACGCCGGCCCGGCCATTTCAGTTCTTGCCGAATGCGACGACGGGACAGCGATCGCCTCGACGCGCCGAGGCTGTCAGATCGCTTCCTGCCACTCCGCGAGTGCCGCGATGACGCCGGGCAGATCGTTCATGCGCGAGATCACCGTTTCGGCGCCCGCATCCGTCAGCCGGTCGGCATGTGAGGGGTAGGTATGCGAGGCGCCGGTGAAGCCGACAACGCGCATGCCGGCCGCGCGCGCGCCATGAATGCCGTGCACGGAATCCTCGATGACGAGGGTGCGCGCCGGGTCTGCGTCGAATTGCCTGGCGCCATGCAGGAAGATGTCCGGCTTCGGCTTCACCCGGTCGGGCCCGAGATCCTTCGCCGAATAGATGTGCGGCGCGAAGACCTCCCGCAGGCCGACCCGGCTCAGCATCAGGTCGAGGCGGTGCGCCGCGGAATTGGAGCAGATGCAATAGGGTCGCTTCAGCCGCGACAGAGCCAGCTTCACGCCGTCGATGACCATCACCTCATTGGCCAGCCGTTCATCCAGCAGCTTTTCCGATTTGTCGAGAAGCGAGGCCGAGAAGGGAATCGACGCCTCGCGCTCGATCGTCAGCAGGATGTTCTGCCAGGTCATGCCGGCGAAGCGCTCGCCCATCTCCTCGACGCCGATCGGATAGCCCGCCTCCGTCAGCAGCCGCGATTCGACTTCGGCCGCGATGATCTCGGAATCGACCAGAACGCCGTCGCAATCGAAGATGATGAGGTCGAAACCGTCCATGAAGATCGTCCTTGAGGGAGGGTGTTAGGCGCGCCGGCTGAGCAGGTGTCGCGGCGTGATGTATCGGTGCGTCATTTATACGATGGTGGCGCAAAGCTCAACTCCGCAGCCGCAGAGTCCGGCTCAAGGATCGGGCGCGCCACTTCGATATTTGCAGTCAGACCCGATCGAGGACGGGAAACAGGTCGAGGAACGCCCGCTCTCCGGCCGGCGTGAACTGGACGGCGCGACTGTCACCGCTCCGTCTGGCCCATCCTCTGTCGATGAAGCGGATAAGCAGTGCCTCCCCGAGCGAACCCGCCAGATGGGAGCGCCGTTCACTCCAATCGAGGCAGGTACGGCAGATGGGGCGTCGCTGGCCGCGAAGCGTGTCAAGGTTTATTCCGATCTCGGCCATCCGCGCTTCGCCAGCTTCGGTCAAAATCGCATCGTCGCCATTGACGGCGACATGCCCATCCGCCACCAGGCGATCCAGCATTCGAACGCCGAAATCGCCAGCGAGATGGTTGTAACAGACCCGGGCCTTCCTCAAAGCTGGGTCCTTCGGCCCGGGCCGCGCGCGCAAAAAGCCACGGTTGGCGGCAAAGCCCATCAGGCCTTCAAGCAGCAGGCCGACCTCGTCGTCGGAAAGCGCAAAGTAGCGGTGCCGCCCCTGCTTGCGCTGGGTCACGAGGCTGCCGGCCTCCAGCTTCGCCAGGTGCGAACTCGCCGTCTGCAGCGTTATCCCGGCAGCCCCCGCGAGCTCCGTTGCCGTCAGCGCCTGGCCGCCCATGAGGGCGGTCAGCATGTTGGCGCGGGCTGGGTCGCCGATGAGCGCTCCAATCTGGGCTATGTCCGGGCCTTCTTTCATACTTCGATCATAGTCGAAGCATTGCCTTCGATCAATGTGGCATCACGGGGCATCGAAATTCCAGGAGCCTGACGATGATTACCTGCTTCATCCGCTACGAGATCGACCCGTTCAAGAAGGAGGAGTTTTCCACCTACGCCCGCAACTGGGGACAGGCGATCCCCCGCAGCGGCGCCGACCTGATCGGCTATTTCGGCCCACATGAAGGTTCGGCGACGACAGCCTATGGCGTCTACAATATCGAGAGCCTCGCGGCCTACGAGGCCTATCGCGCCCGGCTTGCGGCCGATCCGCTGGGCGCCGAGAACTACCAGTTTGCCAAGCGCGAACGCTTCATCCTTCGCGAGGATCGCATCTTCCTGAAGAACGTATCCCTCCCGCACGCCGCCGCACGGGTGGTGCCATGATTGCCGTCATCTTCGAGGTCTCACCCGCGATCGGCCGCCGCGACGTCTATCTCAATCTCGCCGCCGGGCTGATTGCCCGGCTGCAGGAGATCGACGGCTTCGTTTCCATCGAGCGCTTCGAAAGCCTCTCGATTCCCGGCAAGATCCTGTCGCTGTCGTTCTGGCGCGACGAAAAGGCCGTCAGTGCGTGGCGAAACAGCGCCGAGCACCGGGCAGCGCAGCAAGCCGGTCGGAACGGAGCCTTCGCCGACTATCGCCTGCGCGTCGTCTCGGTCCTGCGTGACTATGGCATGTTCGAGCGCGCAGAGGCGCCGGCTGATAGTCGTGCCTGGCACGAGGGCGTCTGACGCATCCAGACAGCGGAACTGGCATGTGCTGCCGGACAATGCGACAATGGCATTAGGTGGTGCGGACACTTCAGCCCGCGCCGCTCGTAAACCGCGACGAGCCGCCGGATACGTCACTTTCTTAGAGGTCTTTCACTCTTCGGTAACCATCTTCGGTAACCATAAGGGTCAGAAAGTTCGTATCCGAGTAAGCGTATCAGCGAGTTTCCCATGTCAAAATTTCTTTCGCTTGCCGAAGCCCGTTCCGTCCGCCCCAATGGCTGGCTCGACACGATCATCAAGGGCGACTGCGTCGCCGCCCTCGAAGCGCTTCCGGACCAGTCCGTCGACGTGATCTTCGCCGACCCGCCCTACAATCTTCAGCTTGGCGGCACGCTGCACCGTCCCGATCAGTCGCTGGTCGATGCGGTTGATGACGAATGGGATCAGTTCGCTTCCTTCGAGGCCTATGACGCCTTCACCCGCGCCTGGCTGCTCGCCTGCCGCCGCGTGCTCAAGCCGAACGGCACCATCTGGGTGATCGGCTCCTATCACAACATCTTCCGCGTCGGCGCCACGCTGCAGGACCTCAACTTCTGGATCCTCAACGATGTCGTCTGGCGCAAGACCAATCCGATGCCGAACTTCAAGGGCCGCCGCTTCCAGAACGCGCACGAGACGATGATCTGGGCGAGCCGTGACCCCAAGGCGAAGGGCTATACGTTCAACTACGACGCCATGAAGGCTGCCAACGACGACGTGCAGATGCGCTCCGACTGGCTGTTCCCGATCTGCTCGGGCGGCGAACGGCTGAAGGATGCCGACGGCAAGAAGGTCCATCCGACCCAGAAGCCGGAAGCGCTGCTGGCCCGCGTCATCATGGCCTCCACCAAGCCGGGCGACGTCGTTCTCGATCCCTTCTTCGGCTCCGGCACCACCGGCGCCGTCGCCAAGCGTCTCGGCCGCCACTTCGTCGGCATCGAGCGCGAGCAGGACTATATCGATGCAGCGCTCGCCCGGATCGACGCGGTGGAGCCGCTCGGCAAGCAGACGCTGACGGTCCTGAGCGGCAAGAAGGCCGAGCCGCGCGTCGCCTTCATCACGCTGATCGAAAGCGGCCTGATCGCGCCGGGCACCGTCCTGACCGATGCGAAGCGTCGCTACAGCGCGATCGTGCGGGCCGACGGCACGCTTGCCTCGGGTTCCGAAGCCGGATCGATCCATCGCCTCGGCGCCAAGTTGCAGGGTCTCGACGCCTGCAACGGCTGGACCTTCTGGCACTATGCCAAGGGCAAGGAACTGAAGCCGATCGACGACCTGCGCGCCGTCATTCGCAGCGACATGGCCAAGCTCGACTGAGCCTGCCGGGCGTTACAAAAAAGTTACCTCCTGTTGCGGCCTTCGGTGCTCCTGCGCCGGAGGTTGCAGCAGTTTGAAGGGGCTTGTCCAAGCCCCTTGCGGCGCGAACATGAGTGATGGTCATATTAGACTTTAGTCATACGTGGACAAAGCGCCGGCGCTATGATCTCAATAGCCTTGCACATGCGAGCAAAGTGATGCCGGTCACGATCGTGTCCGGGCCGGAACCTGGGGCGAAGGATTGCGTTGTACCTCGTCAGTTGGGAGGCGATCATGAGGCATATCGATATCAGGCAGCTCGACCATCATCGAGCCAAGCATGTCTGGGAGGTTTCGGATTACTGCCGCAAGGCCGGCATCCATCGGGCCGAGGAGAAGCGGCTCATCAAGATTCTTGGCCGCTATGCGTCCGCCCATGAGTTGCAGATGAACGTCATTCGCCCGAACAACCGTTCGCGCTTCTGATCGATTTCCATCCAATTCGCCGGCCCGGGTTCACGGGTCGCGCTTCTCATTTCAATTCGCCAGAAGAGTCCGGTGCAGCAAATGCGCTCAATTGGTGCGCCTATGCAAGCTTTTGTGAATATTGGCGAAATCGGTTCTTGGAGTGGAGATTGTTCAATCGCTGTTAACCACCACCCCATAGGATGACGTCAACAAATGCGAAGGACACTTCCGCGGCCCTTCACAAACCGCTTCGGCCTTCCGGTTTCGTACCTTCAGTCCCGGACAGGCACGAACGCCCGGAGCCAGCAATGGCTCCGGGCGTTTCTATTTGGCGAAACGGTCAAAGCGCGACGCCGTGGGCGGCAAGATCGCCCTTCAATTTTTCCGCACCGGTGAAGAGGACCGCGTTCCAGCCTGCCATGCGCGCCGCCTCGACGTTTTTGTCGCTGTCGTCGATGAAGAGCGTGCGCGCCGGCTCGAGTGCGAAATCACGGCTATGCTTCTCGTAGATCGCCAGGTCCGGCTTGATCAGCCCGACCTCACCGGAAACGGTGACGCCGCGGGGGAGGTCGAGGAAGGGATAAAGCTTGCGTGCCTCCTTGAACGTGTCCGCTGCAAAGTTCGTCAGCATGGTGACGTCGCGCCCATTGGCGATCAGCCTCTCCATGATCGCGACGCTTTCCACATAGGCGTGCGAGACCATCTCATGCCAGTACTTGCGGAAGGCGCGGATCAGTTCCTCCTGCTGCGGATAATCCTCGATCAGCAGCGCCTCGGCATCCTCCCATTTCCGGCCACGATCCTGCTCGATGTTCCAGTCGGGGGTGCAGACATTGGCGAAGAACCATTTCCGCTGCGCTTCGTCCGGGATCAGGCGGCTGTAGGGGATCTGGGGATCGTAGTGGATCAGCACACGTCCGATATCGAAGACGATGTGCCGGATTTCGCTTGTCATGGGGTTCTCACCTTTTCGCGCGCAGGCATTTTCGGCTCGAAGGCCGCTGGGAGCGCCTGCTGGATTGCCTTCTTCATGACGGTCGGCAGAGCCTGCCCGTCGAGCGTCTGCCACGGCTCCCACCACCCAGGCCCTCCCGCCGCGGCGCGGCTGACCCTGCAGCGGAAGACGGCAAGTCGCAACTCAAAATGTGTAAACACGTGTATGATTGTACCACAGGTTTGCCAGTCAGCGGCGAAGGGGGCGGCGTCCGGTTCCGTCGAACCGTCACGACGGGCATTCCAATCGCTGTTGGGGACTTCCGTCATGCCGCCGAGCAGGCCGTGGCCGGGGCGCTTGCGCAGGAGCACCGCGCCCGTCTCGTCGACCGCCACGAAGGCGGCGCCGAGCCTGACGGGCTTCTCCTTCTTTGCCGCCTTGACGGGAAAGCGTTCCGGGTCGTCTCCGGCCAGCGCCCGGCAGTCTTCCTTGAGCGGACAGAGCGCGCAGGCCGGGCGTTTCGGCGTGCAGATCGTGGCGCCGAGATCCATCATCGCCTGCGCGAAGTCGCCGGGGCGGTCTGTCGGCGTCATCGCGGCCACGGATGCGCGCATGTGCGGCTTCGAGCCGGGCAGGGGGGCGTCGATCGCATGGAAGCGGGAGATCACCCGCTCGACGTTGCCATCGAGCACGGCGGCTTGCCGGTCGAAGGCGATCGCGGCGATGGCCGCAGCCGTATAGTCGCCGATGCCGGGAAGTACCTTCAGACCTTCCTCGGTGTCGGGAAATCCTCCGCCATGTCCGAAGGCGACGGCTTCGGCGCACTTCTTCAGGTTGCGCGCCCGCGCATAATAGCCGAGCCCCGCCCAGGCCTTCATCACCTCTTCCGTCTCCGCCTTGGCAAGATCGGTCACGGTCGGCCACTTCGACGTGAAGAGATCGAAGTAGCGCTTGACCGCCTGCACCGTCGTCTGTTGCAGCATCACCTCGGACAGCCACACGCGATAGGGATCGGGCCGGACGCCACGCGCGGCCGTGGCCGGCGAGACGCGCCAGGGCAGGTCGCGATGGTGCCGGTCGTACCAGGCGAGGATCTGGCGGGTCGGATTTGTCCCTGTATGCGTATCGGTCATGATTTGCCTGGATGCGAAGAGGAAGCGTATAACTGGCCAAGCAACGCACTTTCTTCAAGGCAAAATTCGCCGGAGGAAGAAAGGTCAACCGCCGGAGTACCGACCACCGTGAGTTCCCGTCCATTCCGCAGGGGCGCCATGCAGATCAGCGAAGTCGCCAACGACCTGATCGATCCGGTGCTTGCCAAACGCGCCGGCATCAACACGTTGCTGCTCGGCTCGTGGGACGAGATTGCCGGCAGCTCGTTCGCCGATTGCACCCGACCCGAGAAGATCGCCTGGCCGCGCCGGGCGTCCGAGATGGCGGGCGAGGGCGGCGGCTACCAGCCGGGCGTTCTGACGATCGCCTGCGAAGGCTCACGCGCGCTCTTTCTCTCCCACCAGCAGGGCGAGCTCATCCAGCGCATCAACGGGTTCTTCGGCTTTCCCGCGATCCATCAGGTGAGGATCGTACAGAAGCCGGTCTCGCCGCCGACAAGGCGTCGGCGGGCGCCGCGGCCCTTGACCGGAGAGGCGGCACGCCACCTCGAAGACTTGGTGCAGGGGATCGAAGGGGACGCGCTGAAGGCAGCGCTGAAGCGTCTCGGCACGGCCGTGCTCGGCAAGCAAGGCTCGACCCGGCGCTGACGTGTACCATCACGCGGTCACAATTCTTTGAAGATCATGGTGTTGGCGGTGCTTGTTCGCATCCAAAAGCCGGTATATCCGGTGTGCCGGAAGTATTTTTCATTGTCCCCACAGGAGAGACCATGTCCCTTTCCGAATTGAGCCTTTTGAAGCGTCTGATGGGCGGTGTCGCCGTTGCCGCGCTCGCCGTCACGCTTGCCGCCTGCAGCGACGAGAAGAAGGAGACGGCGTCGGCTCCGGAGACCGCGCCGGCAACGACGGAAAGCGCCGAAACCAAGCCTGCGGACACGGTCACGACCGCGGCGACTGCGCCGGCGGCCACCGAGATCGCCCAGGCCGCTCCCGCTGCCAAGGCCGAGGTCCCGGCCGCCGATGGCGATGTCGACATGGCCAAGGTGCTCGAGCCCGGCCCGCTGCCGGAAATGGCGATCGGCGACGCGAACGCGCCGGTCACGATCGTCGAATACATGTCGATGACCTGCCCGCATTGCGCCACCTTCCACAACGAGACCTTCGAGCCGATCAAGCAGAAGTATGTCGATACCGGCAAGGTCCGCTTCATCGTGCGCGAATTCCCGTTCGATCCGCGTGCCGCTGCCGCCTTCATGCTGGCCCGTTGCGCGCCGTCCGAGCAGTATTTCCCGATGATCTCCATGCTGTTCAAGCAGCAGGAACAATGGGCCGCAGCGGAAAATGGCCGCGAAGCACTGCTGCAGATGTCGAAACTCGCCGGTTTTACACAGGAGAGCTTCGAGGCTTGCTTGACGAACCAGAAACTTCTCGATGATGTGAACGCGGTACGCGAGCGCGGTGCCAAGGAATTCGGCATTGCGGCAACGCCGACCTTCCTGATCAACGGCCAGCGTTATTCCGGAGGCATGTCGGTTGACACCATGTCGGCCCTTATCGACAGCAAGCTCTGATCTGGACGCCGCTTTGATGCGGGCGCCGGCGAAAACCGTGCGCCCGTCGTCCACCCGTTCCTCAAGGGCGGGGTGACCCCATGAAATTCACCAAGCTCCGCCTTCTCGGCTTCAAGTCCTTCGTCGAGCCGACCGAGTTCGTCATCGAACGCGGCCTGACCGGCGTCGTCGGCCCGAACGGCTGCGGAAAGTCGAACCTCGTCGAGGCGCTGCGCTGGGTGATGGGGGAGAACTCCTACAAGAACATGCGCGCGTCCGGCATGGACGACGTGATCTTCTCCGGCTCCGGCAACCGGCCGGCCCGCAACACCGCGGAAGTCGGCCTCTATCTCGACAATTCCGACCGCACCGCACCGGCCGCCTTCAATGACAGCGACGAGATCCAGGTGTCGCGCCGCATCGAGCGCGAGCAGGGCTCGGTCTATCGCATCAACGGCAAGGAGGCGCGCGCCAAGGACGTGCAGCTTCTTTTCGCGGACGCCTCCACCGGCGCGCGCTCGCCCTCGATGGTGGGGCAGGGCCGCATCGGCGAGCTGATCCAGGCAAAGCCGCAGGCGCGCCGGCAGTTGCTGGAAGAAGCGGCCGGCATTTCCGGTTTGCATTCGCGCCGCCACGAGGCCGAACTGCGGCTGCGCGCCGCCGAGACCAATCTGGAACGCCTCGACGACGTTACCTCGCAGCTCGAAAGCCAGATTGACAGCCTCAAGCGCCAGTCGCGCCAGGCGAACCGCTTCAAGATGCTGTCGGCCGACATCCGCCGCCACGAGGCGATGCTGCTGCACATCCGCTGGACCCAGGCCAAGGAGGCCGAGGGCGAGGCGGAAAGCCAGCTGAACCAGGCAACCTCGCTGGTCGCCGAACGGGCGCAAATGCAGATGGAGGCGGCGAAGGTTCAGGCCATTGCCAGCCTGAAACTGCCGGAATTGCGCGAGAATGAAGCAAAGTTCGCCGCCGCCTTGCAGCGCCTGCAGATTGCCCGCTCGCAACTGGAGGAGGATGCCGGCCGGCTGCTGCGCCGCCGTGACGAGCTGGCCCGCCGCCTGACCCAGCTTGCCGAGGACATTGCGCGCGAGGAGGCGATGGTCGCCGACAATGCCGAAATCCTCGAGCGACTTGCGGTCGAGGAGGAGGAGATCGGCGACATCCTCGGCGAGGCCGACGACCGTGCGGCGGCTGCGCGCGAGACGATGGATGCCGCTGCGGAGAAACTCGCCGAAAGCGAGCAGGTGCTCGGCGCGATCACGGCCGAACGCGCCGAGGCCCAGGCGGTGCGCAACCAGCTCGAAAAGACCATCCGCGATCTTTCCGATCGGCGGGCGCGTCTTGCCCAGCAGTTCATGAACCTCGAAGCCGAAATTACCGCCATGGATGAGCGCATTGCCGCCCTTCCGGATCCGGAGCAGAAGCGGCACGACGTGCAGACGGCCGAAGGTGTGCTGGAGGAGGCGGGCGAGCGTCTGGCCGAATCCGAAGAGGCGCTGGAGGATGCACGGCTTGCCGAGATCGAGGCGCGCCCTCCGGTGGAAGCCGCACGCGGACAGGTCAATGCCGTCGAAACGGAGATGCGGACGATCCGGCGCATCCTAGAAGCCGGCACGGTCGGCGGTTCCTTCGCCCCGGTTGTCGAGGACGTGCAGGTCGACAAGGGCTATGAGGCGGCGCTGGGCGCCGCGCTTGGCGACGATCTGGACTCACCGGTCGATACCGATGCCCCCGCCCACTGGCGGCTTGCCGGCGATGGCGCCGACGACGCAATCCTGCCCGATGGTGTCGTGCCGCTGCTGTCCCACGTACGCGCCCCGGCGGTTCTGACCCGCAGCCTGCGTCAGATCGGCATTGTCGCCGACCAGGAGCAGGCGCTCGCATTCCTGTCCGTCCTGCAGCCGGGCCAGCGTCTCGTCACCCGCGAGGGCGCGATCTTCCGTTGGGACGGCCATGTGACTGGTGCGGATGCCCCAAGTGCCGCAGCCCTTCGACTGGCGCAGAAGAACCGCCTTCGCGAGCTGGAACTTGAGCTGTCCGAGGCGCAGGACGCGCTTGCTGCGGCACAGCAAGGCCTGGAACTGGCCGCGGCCGCTGCGCGCGCCGAGACACAACGCGTGCAGAAGTCGCGGGACGCCCAGCGGCTGGCCGTTCGTGCCCTGGCGGAGGCTCGCGAGGCGCTTGAAGCGGCCGAACGGGCTTCGGGCGATCTGATCCGCCGGCGCGACGTGCTCTCCGAGTCGAAGATCCAGCTCGAGGGGCAGGTCGAGGAGGCGGCCGACGCACTCGAGGAAGCGCGTGGGGCGCTCGAGGACGCGCCCGATGTCGCCGCGCTCGACCTGCGGCTTTCCACCCAGACGGCCGCTGTTACCACCGATCGCGCGGCCCTTGCCGAGGCGCGTGCGCTTCATGACGGCCTCGCGCGCGAGATGGCCGAGCGCCAGCGCCGGCTGACGGCGATCGCGAGCGAGCGCGACACCTGGCGCAACCGTGCCGCCAATGCCGAGCGCCACATCGCTTCGCTGCGGGAACGCGAAGCAGAAGCGCAGGACGAGGCCGAGCAGATCGCCGAGGCCCCGGAGGAGATCGAGGAAAAGCGCCGCGCGCTGATGAGCGAACTTGCCCGGGCCGAGCAGGCCCGCCGCGTCGCCGCTGATGAACTGCAGGCGGCGGAAAACCGCCAGCGCGAAGCCGACCAGCTCGCCGCCACCGCGCTGTCTCAACTGGCCGAGTCCCGTGAAAAGCGCGGCCGCGCCGAGGAGCGCCTGGTCTCCGCCCGCGAGCGCCGCGTCGACGGCGAGGCGCGCATCCGCGAGGCGCTGCATTGCGCCCCGCACGAGGCGCTGAAGCTGGCCGAGCACCCGCATGACAAGCCCTTGCCCGATCCGCGCGAAACCGAACTCGAGCTTGACCGTCTGAAGATCGAGCGCGAGCGGCTGGGTGCGGTGAACCTGCGCGCCGAGGAGGAGCAGAAGGAGCTTTCGGAGAAGCTGCAGGCGATCGTCACCGAGCGCGAGGACATCATCGAGGCGATCCGCAAGCTGCGCTCGGCGATCCAGAGCCTCAACCGCGAAGGCCGGGAGCGCCTGCTCGCCGCCTTCGATATCGTCAATGCCCAGTTCCAGCGGCTCTTCACGCATCTCTTCGGCGGCGGCACGGCGGAGCTGCAACTGATCGAGAGCGACGATCCGCTCGATGCCGGTCTGGAAATCCTCGCCCGCCCGCCCGGCAAGAAGCCGCAGACGATGACGCTGCTGTCCGGCGGCGAGCAGGCGCTGACGGCGATGGCGCTGATCTTCGCCGTCTTCCTGACCAACCCCGCCCCGATCTGCGTCCTCGATGAGGTGGACGCTCCGCTCGACGACCACAACGTCGAGCGCTACTGCAACCTGATGGATGAAATGGCCGCCTCCACCGAGACCCGCTTCGTCATCATCACCCACAATCCCATCACCATGGCCCGCATGAACCGCCTGTTCGGAGTCACCATGGCCGAGCAGGGTGTATCCCAACTCGTCTCGGTCGACCTGCAGACCGCCGAGCAATTGCGCGAAGCCGTTTAAATCCCAACCGGCGCTATTCGATCTCCGCGCCCGCCCTGGCGTCTCCGGAACCAATGCAACCTGCCTCGCGTTGACGTCTGGTCGAGCCGAGGAGATTGCAATGGGCATTGAGCAAGCACCCACGAAAAAAGGTAAGGAAGCCGCCCGCGGCCTTCGCAAAGCTGCAACTGCAGAAGAACGCAAGGTAGAGACCGAAAAGGGGTCAGATCTTGCCAAAGGCGCCGATCGCTTCGAAGAGCGTTCGCGCAGTTCCGACGGGAAAAGTGCTGGCGAAAAGCAGCAGGACTGAGAGGGAAGGCGAGGTTGGTCGGCTCCGCTTCGGGGATGACTGCAGGTTTGCAACAGGACGGAGGGGACAAGCGTGAGCAAGAATGCCCTCTACATGATCATTGGTGCGCTCATCGTCGTGGTGGCCGGCTTCTCCTATTATGCCTATCAGCAAGAGAAGCAGCCCGATGGCGTCGAGATCAGGGTCGGCAAGGACGGGCTGTCGATCCAGGAAAAATGACGCCTTTCGGTGGTGGTTTTTCGCCGAAACATGCAAATTGCGATCTTGCATGTCGTCTTTGATGCTGCGGCGCCGTTGCGATTTTGGTGCATTGCAACAAATTGTCGCCGGCACTCCGTTTCCAATGCGTGTCATATGCTATAAATCTGTCACAGTAGACTGTTTCGGGGTGGAGAACAGCAATGCAGAAGTGGGTTTACACCTTTGGCGGGGGAAGCGCCGAGGGCCATGCCGGCGAGCGCAATCTTCTCGGCGGCAAGGGCGCCAATCTCGCCGAGATGTGCAATCTCGGCCTGCCGGTGCCTCCCGGACTGACGATCGTCACCACTGCCTGCACCCACTACTATGAAAACGGCCGCGCCATTCCTGACAGCCTGAAGGAGGAGGTCCGTTCCGGCATCCGCCGGATGGAGGAGATCACCGGACGCACCTTTGGCCACAATGAGCGGCCATTGCTGTTGTCGGTCCGCTCCGGCGCACGCGCCTCCATGCCCGGTATGATGGATACGGTGCTCAACCTCGGTCTCAACGACGAGACGGTGCAGGCGCTCGGTCACGACGCCGGCGATGCGCGCTTCGCCTGGGACAGCTATCGCCGCTTCATCCAGATGTACGGCGACGTCGTCATGGGCCTCGACCATGAAGTCTTCGAGGAAATCCTCGAGGATGAAAAGGCGCGGCTCGGACACGAGCAGGACACCGAGCTCTCCGCCGTAGAATGGCAGCACGTGATCGCCCGCTACAAGGAAACGATCGAGGAGGAACTGGGGGAAAGCTTCCCGCAGGATCCGGAGGTGCAGCTCTGGGGCGCGATCGGCGCGGTCTTTGCCAGCTGGATGAACGCCCGCGCGATCACCTATCGCAATTTGCACAACATCCCTGCCGACTGGGGCACGGCGGTCAACGTCCAGGCGATGGTGTTCGGCAACCTGGGCAACTCTTCGGCCACCGGCGTTGCCTTCACCCGCAATCCCTCGACCGGTGAAAACGCGCTCTATGGCGAATTCCTCGTCAACGCGCAGGGCGAGGATGTCGTCGCCGGCATCCGCACACCGCAGAACATCACCGAAGACGCCCGCATCGCTTCCGGCTCCGACAAGCCGTCGCTGGAAAAGCTGATGCCCGAGGCTTTCGCCGAGTTCAACGAGATCTGCAAGCGCCTCGAGGGGCACTACCGCGACATGCAGGATCTGGAATTCACGATCGAGCGCGGCAAGCTGTGGATGCTGCAGACGCGTTCCGGCAAGCGCACGGCCAAGGCCGCGCTGAAGATCGCCGTCGAGATGGCGGAGGAGGGGCTGATCAGCAAGGAGGAGGCGGTTGCCCGCATCGACCCCGCTTCGCTCGATCAGTTGCTGCATCCCACCATCGATCCGCGCGCGCGCCGCGACGTCATTGGCGCCGGCCTGCCTGCCTCGCCGGGTGCGGCCACCGGCGAGATCGTCTTCACCTCCGAGGAGGCGGTCCACGCGGAGGACGAGGGTCGCAAGGTGATTCTGGTTCGCGTCGAGACGAGCCCCGAGGACATCCATGGCATGCATGCGGCCGAAGGCATCCTGACGACCCGCGGCGGCATGACGAGCCACGCAGCCGTCGTTGCCCGCGGCATGGGCACGCCCTGCGTTTCGGGTGCCGGAACGCTGCGTGTCGACCTGCGCAACGAACTCTTGATCGCGCAGGGCGTGACGCTGAAGAAGGGCGATATCATCACCATCGATGGTTCGTCCGGCCAGGTGCTCAAGGGTGCGATCCCGATGCTGCAGCCGGAGCTGTCCGGCGATTTCGGCCGCATCATGGAGTGGGCGGACGCGACCCGTCGAATGAAGGTGCGGACCAATGCCGAGACGCCGGCGGATGCGCGCGCGGCGCGTTCCTTCGGTGCGGAAGGCATCGGCCTGTGCCGCACCGAGCACATGTTCTTCGAGGACGAGCGCATCAACGTGATGCGCGAGATGATTCTCGCCGAGGACGAGGCCGGGCGGCGGGCAGCCCTTGCGAAGCTTTTGCCGATGCAGCGCTCGGATTTTGTCGAACTGTTCGAGATCATGCACGGCCTGCCGGTGACGATCCGCCTGCTCGACCCGCCGCTGCACGAGTTCCTGCCGAAGACCGATGAGGAAATCGCCGAGGTCGCGTCCGTCCTCTCCTTCGATCCGGCGGAACTGCGCCAGAGGGTGGATGCGCTGCACGAGTTCAATCCGATGCTCGGCCACCGCGGCTGCCGTCTGGCGATCTCCTATCCTGAAATCGCCGAGATGCAGGCACGCGCCATCTTCGAGGCGGCCTGCCTGGCTGCCAAGGATACGGGCGCCGCCGTCGTGCCGGAAATCATGGTGCCGCTCGTCGGCCTGAAGGCCGAGCTTGATTTCGTCAAGGAGCGCATCGAGGCCGTCGCGAAGGAGGTGATCGCCGAAGCCGGCGTCAGTCTCGAATATCTCATCGGCACGATGATCGAGCTGCCGCGTGCGGCACTTCGGGCGCATGTGATTGCCGAATCGGCGGAGTTCTTCTCGTTCGGCACCAACGACCTGACGCAGACGACGTTCGGCATCTCGCGCGACGACGCATCGGCGTTCCTGTCGACTTACCTGCAGAGGGGCATTGTCGAGCGCGACCCGTTCGTCCAGCTCGACTTCGACGGGGTGGGGGAACTCATCCAGATCGCCGCCGAGCGCGGCCGGCGGACGCGCAACAATCTCAAGCTCGGCATTTGCGGCGAGCACGGCGGCGATCCGGCGTCGATCCACTTCTGCGAGGAGGCGGGGCTTGACTACGTCTCCTGTTCGCCGTTCCGCGTGCCGATCGCACGCCTTGCGGCCGCACAGGCGGCTTTTGTCGGGCGGAAATCGGCGGGCGGATCGAACGGCTGACGAAGGCTGCTCACCACCAGCCTGGACCCGGACCGTACCAGGGGCGATACCAGCCGAATTCGACGGCCGTTTCGACGCGTCTGGCACGCGCGTTGGCGCTGCGGTCGAGGTCGATGCGTTGCAGGCAGTTGGCAAAAGCGGTCGTGCCGCGCCTGAATCCATAATCGAGGCATTGTTGCTCGTCGGCGGCGCGTTGCTGCTCTGGCGTTATCGTCTGGCAACCGGTGAGGACCGCGGTTATTGCGGCAAGCGCAAACAGGACCTCCACGCGCATCCCAGCCTCCGTCGTGAGCGTGGCATCGCTTCTACCCGAAGAGATATAGCGGTGGCGATCGCGTCGGCAAGTTCACTGCATGCGCTCGAGGACACCCACAAACGAATCGGCGAAGTTCTTTAGTCCGGTGGTCGCTTCGCTAGGGTCCTCGACGCGAATTCCCGTGCCGTCGGCATCGAGAAGCGCAAAGACGATCTTCATGCCGTTGCCGTTTGCCTCGGGTATGCGCAGCGCCGCGACGCGCTGGCAGTCCTCGGCGAGACCGGAGGCCGGCAGGTCGAAAAGGAACTCGCCGTCGAGCGACTTGGCGGCGCGGCGCACCGCCTCGGAAAATCCGTCCTGCTCGGTGGCAAACCCGTCGAGCGACAGTTCCAGTTCGATCAGTTCAAGCGGAAGGGCAGGCTCGCTAGCGGGGGGAGGCAGGGCCAGACGGACGTCGTGGCCAATCATCGATGTCGATGCCATACAGTATTCTCCTTTTGCCCGCCCACCGGGAAAATCGTTAACGAGCGTGTCATTTTTGCGGCACACAAGGAGATTCGGCTCCCGGCGATCCTGTCCACCGATTTCGGGTCGCAGTCGATCACGGCCGGATCACGCATTGACGTTGCCGCTGCGAGAGAGTTGTTTGTTGCAGTGCTTTGCGTCGTCAGCCTTTGGGTGGTGCGCGGGCGGAGAAGAGGAGCGGCCAATGGCAATGGTCATTCGATACGAGCGGCCCAACTCCCATGCGGCGCACTGGGCGCGCCGCATGGCGTCCTTTGCGCTCGTGCTTTTTCTCGCCGCTGCCTTGTCGCATCGCTTCGGGCCGCTGACGACGCCGCATTTCCTCGCGCTTGCCGGCATCGCTGCCGGCCTTGCGTTGTGTGCCGTCCTGCTCGCCGTCACCGGACTGGTGCGGCTGTGGCGGGTTGGCGCGCGTGGCGGCAAGGCAGCCTTTACGGCACTCCTGTTAGCGGCCCTTCCGCTCGGCGTGGCCGGCTATGCCGTCCAGGCCTATTTCACCCGGCCGATGATCTACGACGTAACGACCGATCCTTACGCGTCGCCCCCCTGGCTGAAGGTGCCGCTTGCCAACCAGGACTTTCTGCCGCGGCCGCCGGTGACGGTCAGGGACCGGGAGGTTCAGGATGCGGCTTATCCGGGCTTGACGGGCCGCCGCTACGAGGGGGCGCTCGACCGCGTTCTGCAGGGGGTGCGCAAGGTTGCCGAGGAACAGGGCATCGTCTTCACCGAGGAAAGCGGGATGGAGAACGTGATCGCCGATCTGGAGGACCTCGTGGTCAAGCCGGAGGCGGACAAGTCCGGCGAAAGCGAAATCGCCGTCGTCCCAGTCCCTTCGGAGCGTCCGGTCGAACAGGGGCTGCTGCCGAACAGCGGCGGGCCGAGCGACGTGCTGTTGCAGGGCGAGTGGCGTTCGCAGTTGTTCGGCTTCCGTTTCGACGTGTCGATCCGACTGCGCGAGGAGGAGGAGACGGCGCTCGTCGACATGCGAGTTGCCTCGCGCTACGGTCCGCATGACCTTGGTCTGGGAGCCGCTTTCGTGGAGCGCTATCTGAAAGCGCTCGACGCAGAGCTTCTCGGTATTGCCGGCGACTAGCCATGACCTCACCGGCAGCCTTCGGCTTGGTTGCGGTGCGACGATGCCGGAGCGAGCGCGGGGCATTGACGCCCCTGCAATGCGCGCTATCCTAAGTTGATCTTCAACCGAGGGCCGTGCACATGGAAAACGCAGGCGTTGGCTGGATCGCCGCCATCATCATCGGCGGCATTGCTGGATGGTTGGCCGAGATGTTCATGAAGTCGCAAATGGGCGTGTTCATGAATATCGTGCTCGGCATTGTTGGTGCCTTTGTCGCCAATCTGCTCTTGAACCTGATCGGCGTGAACCTCGGGGGATGGGTCGGCTACCTGATTGCCGGCTTCATCGGCGCTTGCGTCCTGATCGCGGTCGCGCGTGCGATCAGGCGCTAACGAGGGATCGTTAGCGACCGAAACAACCTCAGACGGGCAGGTAGGTGCCGTTTAGCGACGGTGGACCCTCGGTGACAACTTCGCCGCGCTCGACGAGGTCCTCCAGGTGCGCAAGCACGGAAAGGGCCGCAGCCCCGTGCAGGCGCGGGTCGGTGTCCTTGTAGATCGCCTTCACCATGTCGGCGATCAGCCGGTCGCCCTTGCGGATCCGTTCCTTTACCGCCCGCTCGCGCATCTTGCGGTGCGTGCGCAGGCCGCGGAGGAACGCGGCGGGTTCCAGAACGGGACCGCCATGGCCGGGCAGGTAGAGCCGGTCGTCGCGCTCGAGCAGCATCTCCAGCGAGGCCATGTAGTCGGCCATGGCGCCGTCCGGCGGCGCCACGATCGACGTGGCCCAGGCCATGACGTGATCGGCTGAAAAGAGGATGCCGGTGTCGCCGAGCGCGAACGCGGCATGATTGGCAGTATGGCCGGGCGTCAGAAGCGCCGTCAGCGACCAGCCGTCGCCGGTGACGCGCTCGCCGTGGGAAAGCGCAAGGTCGGGCAGGAAGTCGGTGTCGGAGCTTTCGGCGAACGGATTGGTCTCGCCGGCATGGAGCGGGCGTGCCGCCCGATGCGGTCCTTCGGCGACGATCAGCGCGCCCGTCTCCGCTTTCAGCCGGCGGGCGAGGGGCGAATGGTCGCGATGGGTGTGGCTGACGGCGATATGGGTGACCTCGCGGCCTTTCAGCGCCTTCATCAGCGCCTGAAAATGCGCCTCGTCGTCCGGCCCGGGATCGATCACGGCGACCGAGCGGTCGCCGACGATATAACTGTTTGTGCCGTGGAAGGTGAACGGCGAAGGGTTGTTGACGGTGATGCGCTGCACATGATCCGCCACCGGCACGGCCTCGCCGTACGCCGACTGGAATTCGAGATTGAAGGCGGGTGCGGCGGACTTTTTCACTTGTACTCGATCTCGATGAAGCTCATCGGCTCGTCGCCGCCATTGACCACATTGTGGGCCACGCCCGCCTCGCGGCGGTAGACGAGGCCGGCCGGCCGATGCACGCGGTTCGTACCGCTCTCGTCCTCGATCAAAAGGTGGCAATCGGTCATCGGCACGACCACGTAGCCGAGCCCATGCACGTGATGGCCGGTATCGGCGCCGGGCTCGAAGTCCCAGCGGGTGACACGCACGACCGCGTCGTCGAGAAGCAGGGTGGGCATGGCGGGCGGGCGGGCGCGGAACTGGCTCATGATCTCTCCATTGCAATTGCTGGCACGCCCATGCACGTGGCGGCGCGCGCGGCGGCGACCTTAGCGCATAACCACGATGACCGGAATCGATTTTCCGAGGCAGAAGCAAGCGCAGATTCAAGCCGTTATCGCCATTCATGCCGGCCCAGCCATCTCCCACCGAAACGCGCCTGCCGCAGTGTCATTGTCGGACGAAGAAGCCGGTGCAGCGCAACGACAGCAGACACAGCCGGGCAACCAGCAACGGAGCAAGGCGCACTGGAAAGAAACTTGGGCAGATGGCAACTTAAGGATTGTCCGCCGGGATGAGCTTTGCTATCAGGCTCCCGCTTGGCGGGCACTAAAGCCCGCGCGTTGGGGCGTAGCCAAGCGGTAAGGCAGCGGTTTTTGGTACCGCCATCCCCTGGTTCGAATCCAGGCGCCCCAGCCACCACTTTTTATCAATAAAATTCAGCGGCATATCGTGGTTCGTGCCTCGATACGTGCCGCATTCAGTGCCTTAATCGCGTTGCAGCGGGCACTGCAGCGGGCGGATTCAAATCTGTTGAGTCCCCGCGTTCCAAACGCGGGTACGGCCTGGGCGGGCATCGCCCCACCACCAATCGGGTAGGGCGTTTCCCTTCACTCAGAACCCATGCCGATAGAACCCCTCGGCCATCCGGTCGATGGTGGCGATCTGGTAGGCGGTGAAGTCCGGGTTGGGCTGCTGGAAGTCGAGGCGGACCGCCAGAGGGTCGGGTGCGATGATGGCGGAGCCGGAAAGCGTGGCGATCACTGCGTGACCGCAGAAGGGAACGTGCGCTTCCGAATAGCCGCCCTCGTGCACAAGCAGCAGCCGGCCGCCGCAGAGCGCATCGGCGGCTTCCATGGTCATGCGGGTCATGTCCGCGAAGGTTTGCGCAGACGCCAGCATCCGCGACAGCGGATCGACGCCGGAGGCATCGAAGCCGCAGGCGACGACGATGGCATCCGGCCGGTAGCGCTCGAGCGCCGGCAGCACGATCCGCTGGAAGGCGTGCAGATAGCCGAGGTGACCGGTTCCCGGCAGCATCGGGATATTGATGTTGCAGCCTTCGCCCTTGCCCTCGCCGCGGTCGGCCACCCGGCCGGAATCGCGCGGATAGCAGTTCTCCTGGTGCAGAGAGATCGTCAGGACATCGGCGCGGTCATAGAAGATCGCCTCAGTGCCGTTGCCGTGGTGGACGTCCCAGTCGATGACGGCGATCCGCTCGGCCCGCTTCTCGGCGAAGGCCGCCTCGACGGCGATGGCGATGTTGGCGAGCAGGCAGAAGCCCATCGGCTTGTCCGGCAGGCAATGGTGGCCGGGCGGGCGCGACAAGGCATAGGCATTGCGCTGGCGGCCCGACAGCACGCTGCGTAGCGCACCGGTGGCGAGCCCCGCCGAAAGGGCCGCCATATCATAGCCGCCCGGTCCGAACGGCGTCCGCTCGCCGAGTTCGCCGCCCTTGTCGTCTGACAACCGCTTGAAGGCCTCGAGATAGGCGGCAGGGTGCACGCGCCGCAATTCCTCCTCGCTCGCCACTGGCGCGGACGACACCGAAAGTTCGTCGATCAGGCCGGTGACGCTCAGGAGGTTCTTCAACCGACGCTTGGTTTCCGGATTTTCCGGCAGTCCGCCGGCCGCGAGCGGCTGGACGAGGCCGCCGACGGGCGCGATGAAGGCATAGCTGCCCCCCGAGTGCCAGAAGCATTTCTCATCCCACCAGAAACCGGTTTGCATTGCTGAGTTCACGTGCCTGTTCCCTGCGTTCGATTCTTGTCGCACCCGTTGCATAGCATGGGGCAAGGAATCGGTCAGGCGGCTATTTTTGGCATCCGGGCGCGGCGGACGCCTCGTAGGCTGGGGCCTTGTATCATCTAGCGTCGTCAGGCGTGTCTCGAAGCCGGGGAGCATTCTTCGATATTACCGGCTGCTGACGATCCCCGGATTACGGGGACCGTCCGGTTCATGCGTCGGAACGCTTACTCGTGGATGGTGTATTCGCCGAGCTCGCAGAGGTTCTGGGTGTCCGTCGTGGTGTCGAGGTCGTCACCCTGGAACTCGAAGCGCATGTCGTATTCGCAGACGGTGCGGCCGTCGGCGATCGTGATCTCCATCGCTTCACCCGGGCCAAGCGCCTGGCGGCCGAAGATGTCGTCTTCCCAAGCCTCGACGCCGACCGGAGAAGCGTAGAAATTGTTCAGGACGGAGTTCGTGCCGTTCTTCAGGGTGAAGACCAGGTCCTCGGCCTGGGCTGCGCCGGCGGTCAGAGAAAGTGCCGCAGCGAGCGCCGCAAATTTGAACTTATTCATATTATACAACCCTTTAAAGCCCCCATTATTTGGGTGTAAGCGTTAGAGCAGGTTGTATCTGAACGGAAAATGAACCTGAACTGGTCCGAACACAATTCCTACATCCAGCGATTGATTTTGGATGCTTTTTTACAATGGCGACCATGGCATCCGGGAAGATGGGGCGTGCCGTCATCGCCGACCATCCTGCCCGACGCTCAGTTGCGCGCCTTGTGCCAACCCGCGGCCAGCGCCTCTTCCTCGCTGCAGAACCAGCGTTCGCCACCGGCGGGCTGGACGCGGATTGCCGCATATCGATCCTGACCGGGCAGATAATAGGCCCTGGCGCCATCGACCAGGTCGATATTGCCCTTGATCTGGCAGTTCTGGATCGCGGCGCGGAAGGCGGTGACCAGCCCCGCGCCGCTCATATTGTCGAAAATGACGAACAACAGCCCGACACAGATCAGGCCGGGGATGGCTGACACAAGCGGCAGGTTGCGACGGCGCTCCTGCCTATGCTCGGCAAATTTCGGGTGCATCATACTCCCTCCAGCATCCCCCGATGATCGTCGCAGGGTGTTGCCGGGCGCTTAAGAAATAGGCTTATCCCAGAATAAAAGGAGATACTAAAATTTTAACAATTGGTATACATCACAACGACTTCGGTGGGAGGTGGGCCGACGAGGTGATGGATATCAGGGTGCGGAGAACTGCCCGATCGGGATGATTTCCGGGGCGTCCTCGTGCCATGCGCCGCCCTGCCAGTCGCCCGCCCAGCGCTCGACCGAAAGACCGCTAGCGGCAAGCATCGCTTCGATCTCCGGCTTCGGGGTGAAAAGGATTTTCGATGCCGCCGTAAGATGCGGGCCGCCGTTTTCGACGAGATAGTGGGTCTCGTAGGTGACGATGCCGGTGGCAGCGTCGTGCATCATGTCGTTCCACGCCTTCACTCGTCCGGCTTGCGGATGCACGATCAGACGCTCGGAGCTCTCCGGCACCCATTCCAGCCATTCGCGGACGAGCGGGTTACGCGTATCGAAGACGAAGCGGCCGCCGGGCGCCAGATGGGCGGCGATGGTGGCAAGGACGGCGCGCTGGTCATGCTCGTTCAGAAACACCTGAAACGCGTGCCCGGTCATCACCACGAGGTCGAAGGTCTCGCCGAGCCGGATCGTCCGTGCATCGCCCTCGATGAACCGCACGCGCTCGGCGCCGGGTTTGGCGCGGGCGATCTCGAGCATTGCCGTGGCCGGATCAACGCCGACGACGCGGCGGCCTTCGCCAAGCGAAACCGCAAGCTCGCCCGTGCCGCAGCCGAGGTCGAGGACCGAGCGGGCATCGGCTGCGAGCGCAGCGCAATAGTCGAGGTCTGCACCCCAACCGTTTTCGAGATCGTAGAAACCTGCGAACGCTGCGTCATCGAAGAGGCGGTCGAATGCGGGCATACGCGGTCTCCTCGCAGTCGCAAACAACGACAATGGAACGAAAAAGGCCGGTGCGGGGCTCCGGCCTTGGTTTTCTGTCAGGCGCTCGGGGCTGCCTTTGCCGCGTCCAGCACCCTTTCGCAGTGCGACGGGCCGCCCTTCGGATCCCTGCGGTCGACGACGGGGCGGATCTTGCGGATCTTGTAGTCGCCGTTGACGGTTAGTTCGACCTGGCAGGCCTTGCGGTTAATAAAGCCGCCGCGCCAGGTATAGAGCGTCTGTCCGTCCGTGCCCTCGATGTCGCGGACCGGCGGGCCGTAGGCGGCAAAGAATACGCCGGCGGACTGGCCTATCCAGCGCGTTTCCAGCGCAGTGGTCGGGACGGTGGGGGCGACGGTGGTGCATCCGGCGACGGCAAGCATCAGGCCTGCCAAAGTGGCAATGCGAAGGATCATGCGAACCAATTCCTTGGGCGTTGTGCGGGGTAAATGCTGGCTCTTGGGAGCGTGCAATCCGCTCTAGCGCAGCGCGGGCAAAAGGAAAGCCGCTTCTGCGGCAACACGCGACTGTCCAACAATCGATTCGTCGAGTTTGACCGAATTGCAACACTTTTGCGGCGCCATGTGCCGGACCGGGATCGGGGCGCCCGCAGCCGAGGAATGGCGATCGCTTGCCGAAAGGTGCAATCCCGGATATCCAATCGCCACCATGAGCATCGAATCCGTCCGCAAGTTCTTCGAGGCGCACGCGCCCGAAATCGAAATCCTCCAGACCGAGGAAAGCTCGGCTACGGTCGCGCTGGCGGCCGCCGCCCATGGCGTCGCCCCCGAGCAGATCGCCAAGACGATCTGCCTGCGCGTCGGCGAGGACACGATGCTCGTCGTCGCCAGCGGCACGGCCCGCCTCGACAATCGCAAGTTCAAGGACCGCTTCGGCGGCAAGGCCCGCATGCTCGAGGCCGAGCAGGTGGTGGCGGTGACGAGCCATCCGATCGGCGGCGTCTGCCCGTTCGGCCTGCCCTCCGAGATTCCGGTCTATTGCGACGTGTCGCTTAAGGCCTTTGAAGAGATCGTCCCCGCAGCGGGCGCCACCAACGCCGCCGTGCGCATCCCGACGCAGCGGATGATCGAGCTCGTCGGCGGCACGTGGGTGGACGTCTGCCAGTAATACCAACCTGCACTGATATTGACCGATTGCGTGGGCCGGATGCGGTCATCCGGCGAGGAGCAGACCGCAGAGCGATGCCCTGCATCGCGCGAGGATTGCGACACTGCCGGTGGCCGACATCCGGCCCACCCGAAGGGCCGGGCGCTTTCGGCTTCCGGGCGGCGTCGAAAATTCCTCGTCGGACCGACAGTCCGACTGCGGTTTTCTCCTTGCCGGAAACCGAAATCGCTCCGGCGCAATCGGTCAATATCAGTGCAGGTTGGTATAAGCTTCAGTTGGCGAAACTTTCTCGCGCGCCAATTCGTAGTGCGTTCCGATCCGACACGCGCGCCGGGTTGTGGTAGGCTGCCGCCATGGACGCACACGCTGACGACGACTTCTTCCGCGCGATGCAGGGCTTCTCCGATTTCGAGGGCGTGGCCGAGGCCGGCAACTACCACCCGCTCCCAGATGGCTGGGCACTGGTGCTGGCGGACATCGTCGATTCGACCGGCGCCATCGAGGCGGGCCGCTACAAGGCCGTCAACATGGCCGGCGCCAGCGTCATCTCCGGCGTTCTGAACGCGATCGGCCGGCACGACCTTCCCTTTGTCTTCGGCGGCGACGGCGCGCTGGTCGCCGTTCCGGCCTCGCAGGTGGGTACGGCGCGCGTAGCCCTTTCGGCCGTGCAGCGCTGGTCGATGGAGGAACTCGGGCTGGACATGCGCGGTGCCGTCGTTCCCGTATCCGTAATCCGCGCCGCGGGGCAGGATGTACGTGTGGCACGCTACCAGACAAGCGAGTTTGTCGCCTATGCGATGTTTGCCGGAGGCGGTGCGTACTGGGCCGAGCAGCGTATGAAGGAAGGGCTGGAAAGCAACCGGATCGCGCCGCCGGGCACGCGGCCGGATCTGGCGGGCCTCTCCTGCCGGTGGAACCCGATCTCGGCGCGCCACGGCGAGATGGTTTCCATCATTGCGGTGCCGGCGCCGGGCAGCAGCGAAGCGGTCTTCCGCACGTTGATCGCGGACATCGTCGCCATTGCCGGCCGCGAAGAACAGGCTGGCCATCCGCTCGACGTCAAGGGGATGCAGTTGGGGCTCAACCGGTTTTCTTTGGACGCCGAGGCGCGGGCGGCGGTGCCGAAGGGAAGGCGACTCGGTCGCAAGGCCTATATCGTCCTGCAATACGTTCTGATGCAGGTGCTTTCGCGGTTCCGGCTCACCCTTGGTCGCTTCGACCCGGAACGCTATCGCCGCGACATCGTCGCCAATTCCGACTTCCGCAAATTCGACGACAGGCTGAAGATGACGCTCGACATCGAGCCCGGCCGGCTGGCGGAGATCGAGGCGCGGCTGGAGGAGGCGAGGGCAGCCGGCGTGTGCCGCTACGGCCTGCACCGGCAGGATTCGGCGCTGATGACCTGTGTGGTGCCGACGCCGCTCAGCCGCGACCACGTGCACTTCATCGATGGCGCCGCCGGCGGTTACGCGCTCGCGGCGGCCAAGCTGAAGGCAGGGATGCAGGACGCTTCGATTTCAGTTGCGCCCTGAACGGCCGCCTTGCTGCGCAGGCGGGCGGCGTATTGGAAATACGCCGCAGTTGGGATTGCCCCTTGGCGGCTCGAATGTGCCGCCATCCGGCTTCGCTACTCTTCGAGCAGGGCCCGGGTGAGCGCGTGGTCCGGGCTGGCGAGCCCGTCGACGACATCGAAGTGGTGGCGGTTCGGCTCCAGGACCAGCGCGGTGTCGGCCCCGAGACCTGTCCAGATGTTGGCGAGCAGGGCGCTCTGGCGGCGAAATTCCGGCCGCTCGTCGTCGCCGACCCAGCAGGTGATGCGAGCGCCGTCCTTCGGCCGCAGCAGCGCAGGGCTCTCCGCCAGCGCCTCGCTTTCGATAAGGCCAAGTGTCTCGTTCATCGCCGTGTGCATCAGCGGGCGCAGGTCGTGGAGCCCGGAAATGGAGACGACATGGCGAATGCGCGAACGGACGTGCGGCGGCAGCGGCGCGTTTTCGCAGATCATGCGGCTGACGAGATGGCCGCCGGCTGAATGCCCCGTCAGCATCATCGGTCCTGCCACCTGCTCCGCTGCGGCGGTCACGGCCGCGCCGATCTCGCTCGTGATGTCGGAGATCCGAACCGTCGGGCAATGCGTGTAGGTCGGCATCGCGACGGCATAGCCGCGGGCGAGCGGGCCGGCCGCGAGGTGCGAGAGGTAGCGCTGGTCGCATTGCATCCAGTAGCCTCCGTGCACAAAGACGACGAGCCCTTTGGGGGCTCCATCGGGGAAGAACAGGTCGAAGCGATTGCGCGGGCGCGGGCCATAGCCAAGATCGAGCCGTGCCCTGCCGGAGGTCGTCGCGGCCTCGAGGAACCGCCGCGCCGGCTCCACCCATGCGGCCGGCCAGCGATGGCCGCCGGCGATGTGTGCGTCGTTGGTATAGGCATCGCTCCAGTCGTCGATCCGGTATCCCAGCATGTCAGTCCTCCCCTCTGATGTCTCCGTCTATAGGGCGGCGCCGGAGGCGGGGGTAGCCGGGCGAGGGAAATTTTCGCCGGAAGGGTTCAGGTCCGGATAAAATTGTGATCAATGCAGGAGAGAGCAGCGCGCGACGATGACCGGCCCCACCTGCCGGCACCTTCTCCCGCAAGCGGGCGAAGGACGAATGCCGCGGCGTTTCCGGTCCCCTCTGCCCGCTCGCTGGCAGAGGGCTAGGGGTGAGGGGCAGCTTGCGCCATCAGGGAGGAACAACATGACCGAGCCATACGATCCCGCCAAGGAAGGCGCGGAAATGTCGTTCAAGGATCGCATGTCCTACAGCGACTATCTCGACCTCGAAAAGGTGCTGAACGCACAGGCGCCGCTGTCGAACGCCCACGACGAGATGCTCTTCATCATCCAGCATCAAACGTCCGAACTGTGGATGAAGCTGGCGCTGCACGAGATGCGGGCGGCGATCGCCGCGATTCGGTCCAACCGGCTGGATCTTTCCTTCAAGATGCTGTCGCGCGTCGCCCGGATTTTCGAACAGCTGAACAGCGCCTGGGACGTGCTGCGGACGATGACGCCGAGCGAGTACACCGAGTTCCGCGACGCACTCGGCCAGTCCTCCGGTTTCCAGTCGTGGCAGTACCGGGCGATCGAGTTCCTTGCCGGTAACCGCAACCTTGCCATGCTCGGCCCGCACCGGCACCGCCCCGACCTAATGGAGAAGCTCGAGGCAATTCTGGCCGAACCGTCGCTTTACGACGAGGCCATCCTGCTGCTCGGACGCAGCGGCTTCGACATCGGCGCCGATGCAGTGCGCAGCGACTGGCGCGAGACGCGCAGCGAAAGCGACGCGGTTCTCGCCGCCTGGCAGGCGGTCTATCGTGATCCGCAGCGCCATTGGATGCTCTATGACCTCGCCGAGAAGCTTGTCGATTTCGAGGACTATTTCCGCCGCTGGCGCTTCAATCATGTCACCACCGTCGAGCGTGTCATCGGCATGAAGCGCGGCACCGGCGGCACGGGCGGCGCCTCCTACCTGAAGAAGATGCTGGAGGTCGTGCTGTTTCCGGAGCTGTGGAAGGTCCGCACCGTACTTTGAGTGCAGCTTGAAGTGCCGGAATCGGCGTATGAACTTGGCCGCCTAGGATGTTGAAATGAATCGGCTGTTTGACGCGCCGCCGGTCAGGTCGTGAGTTCGACGGCCCGGTTTTCCGCACCGCCTTCCGAATGGGCATAGACGTCCATCGTGTAGCCGATGTGCTCCTCCATCAGCTTCCGAGCACGTTCCGTGTCCCGGTCGAGTGCTGCCTCCATCAGCGCGGTGTGATGGGCGAGCCCCATCGCCTCGCGCAGGGCGGCCATCGCGGCCTCGTGTCCGTCCGTCCGACCGGCTGCGGCGCGCAGCGTCGGTACCAGCCCGAGAAAGCGGTGATGCCGGCGCAACTGATCGGAAATCGTGCCCCGGAAGCGAAGCAGCCAGTTCGACGTAGCCGCCCCGATCAGCGCCGAATGAAAGGCCTCGTGCTTGTCGTCCCAGTCGTCGACGGCCGCTTCCGAAGGGTCGTCGGCTGCCGTCTTGCAGCGGGACAGCCGATAATGTGCCGTGACTATGGTTTCTTCCCAGCTGCTGTCGCCGCGCTCGATGGATTCGAGCAGAAGCGGGACTTCGACAACCATGCGCGCACGAACCAGGTCCTCCAGCTCATGTCGCGATACCGGCGCCACGGCGAAGCCGCGATTGCTGACCGCTGTCACCAGTCGTTCGGCTTCCAGCCGCGACAGCGCCTCGCGCAGGGGCGTCCAGCCGAGCGCGTAGTTCTCCCGCAAGGAGCCGAGCTTGAGGGATGCTCCGGGGGGCAGGCGGGTGGAAAGGATGTCGCGTCGAAGGCGCCGGTATGCCTCCTCCGTCTTTGTCCCGCCCTTTGTCCCGCCAGTCTCGTTCCGCATGGTTTCTCCCCGGTCGGAGCCGTCCACTCACTCAAGCATATTAGGGTAAGTTTCGGCAAAATATATATCATCTGTAAATAGGCCGAAGATTATATATCGGCGTTTGACAGCGCCCTTTCCACCGCTATGATCGCCTCAGACCGCGGGCTTAGCGCGGCTTTGATCCTGTGGGAGGGAAAGATGTTGAAGTCGAAGTTTGGTTGGTTGTCCGGGATCGTTGTCGCCGGCGCCCTGATGGCGGCAGGCTCCGCTGCCGCGGAGCCGATCCGCATTGGTATTGCCAATTTTGGCGAGCATCCGCAGCTGAATGCCTCGATCGACGGCTTCAAGAAGGCGCTGGCCGACAACGGCTTCGTCGAAGGCACGGATGTCGTCTACACCGAGAGCCACACCAATTTCGACGCCTCGCTTGTGCCGCAGATGATCCAGAAGCTGCAGTCCGAGCAGCCGAAGCTGATCTATACCGTCACGACCCCGGTCTCGCAGATCGCCAAGAAGGCGCTTGCCGGCTCCGGCATTCCGGTCGTCTTCACCGCCGTGACCGAACCGGTCGCTGCCAAGCTCGTTCCCTCCTGGGACGCGGGTGACGAAGGCATGACCGGTGCCACCGACCTCCAGGACGTCGGCGCGGTGATGGAGTTCGCCAAGAAGCTGTTGCCAAACGCCAAGCGCATCGGCGTGCCCTACAATCCGGGTGAGGCCAACGACGTGGCTCTCCTGGAAAAGATGAAGGAAGCGGCGCCTGCTGCCGGGTTCGAAGTCGTCGAAGTCGGCGTCGACAACGTCAACGACATCCAGCAGCGCATCGCCTCGCTGGCAGGTAAGGCGGACGTCATCTACACGCCTGCCTCGAACCTGCTGCAGCCGGCGATCGCCGCTGTTGCCGCCGCCGCCCGTCAGGCCGGCATCCCGATCGTCAACTCCGATGACGCCTCTGTCCGCGACGGCATCGTGCCGGCAAGCTTCGCTGTGAACTACAACCAGGTCGGCCTTGCCGCCGGCAAGATCGCCGCCGAGATCCTCAAGGGCAAGGACCCGAAGGAAATTCCGGCCTGGCGCCCGGCTTACGAGGACCATGCGCCGCTGGTGAACAGGGATGTGCTGAAGGAATTCGGCGCCGAGGTTCCGGCCTCGCTCGACGGCTGCGAGTGCTTCACGAACTAAGCGTCTGAATGGGAACACGGAATGATCGGCGGCGCCCTCGGGCGCCGTCGTCACACAGGGAGGAACGGATGCTCGAAATCCGCGCGGCGCGAAAGACCTTCTACAGGGGGCAGCCGGACGAAAAGATCGCGCTCGACGGCCTCGCCCTCAAGCTCGCCGCCGGCGAATTCGGCGTGGTCATCGGTTCCAACGGGGCCGGAAAGAGCAGCATGCTCAATGCCGTGTCGGGCGCACTGGTGCTCGATAGCGGCAAGATTCTCATCAATGGCGACGACGTCACCGACATGCCGGTCTACAAGCGCGCCGCCCGCCTGGCCCGCGTCTTCCAGGACCCGATGAAGGGCACGGCCGCCAGCATGACGGTGGCGGAGAACATGCTCTTGGCCGAACTCCGCTCCTCGAAGCGCGGGCTCCGCAAAGGCCTGAACGCCGCCCGCCTCGCTGCCTACAGGGAGCGCCTGTCGGTGCTCGGCCTCGGCCTCGAAAACCGGCTCGATACCCGTGTCGACCTGCTCTCCGGCGGCCAGCGCCAGTCGCTGTCGCTGATCATGGCCGTCGGCGGCGAGCCGGACGTGTTGCTGCTCGACGAGCACACCGCCGCCCTCGATCCGCGCACCGCCGACATCGTCATGCAGGCGACCGTGCGCGCCGTCGAGGCGCTGAAGCTGACGACGCTGATGGTGACCCACAACATGCAGCATGCCGTCGATTTCGGCGACAGTGTCGTCATGCTCGACGCCGGCAAGGTGCGCCTCGAGATCACCGGCGACGCGAAGAAAAAGGCCACGGTTGTCGACCTGGTCAGCCACTTCGCCGTCAAGACCGACCGCATGATTCTGGCGAGCTGACGACCATGGATTTCTTTCAGACCACGCTTACGAGCTTCCTCGGGCTGATCCCGGTCACGCTCGCCCAGAGCCTCATCCTCGCCTTCGTGGTGCTCGGCATCATGATCCCGTTCCGCATGCTGAACTTCCCGGACCTGACGAGCGAGGGCGCGTTCCCGCTCGGTGGTTGCGTCTGCGGCGTTATGCTGGCGGCGGGCGTGGCGCCGTTCCCGGCGGTGCTGGCGGCCCTGTGTGTCGGCTTCCTGGCCGGCTGCTGCACGGCCTTCATCCACCTGCGCTTCCGTATCCACACGCTGCTCGCCGGCATCCTGATGATGACGATGCTCTACAGCATCAACCTGCGCATCATGGGCAAATCCAACCTGTCGGTGTTCGGCTCGCCGACGTTGTTCGACAACGTGCCGTTCGCGCAGCCCGGCTTCCCGGCGGCCAAGATCGTCGTCGCCGGCCTGTTCGGCCTCGTCGTCTTCCTGCTGCTCGACCGCTTCTTCAAGACGGAGAAGGGCACGGCGGTGCGCGCCGTCGGTGCCAACCCGGACATGGCGGAGGCGCAGGGCATCAACGTCTGGGCCGCGACGATCGGCGGCGTCGGCCTCGCCAGCGCGTTTTCGGCCACCGGCGGCGCGCTGATGGTGCAGTCGCAGGGCTTTGCCGACGTCAACATGGGCATCGGCATCCTCATCAATGGCCTGGCGGCGTTGATGATCGGTGAGGCGATCATCGGCAAGAAGACGGTGCTGCGCCAGCTTCTCGCACCCTTCGTCGGTGCGGTGGTCTACTACCAGCTCGTCTCGCTCTGCCTTGCCGCCGGCATGCCGCCGCCGGACCTCAAGCTTGCCACCGGCCTCTTTGTGCTCGCCATGCTGGCCCTGCCGAGCCTGAAGCGCACGCGCGGATCGGCGCCCGCACGCGAGACCATTCGCGAATAGAAAGACAGCGCGCTCCCGACGATGGCTCGGTCGGGCGCGCCTCGAATCGTCGTGCCCAACCACGCGGCCGGGTACGACGGCTAGACGATAAAGGATTGCTCGATCATGACCGGAACCCTCGATATCGCCGCCGTCGATGCCATGGACGCCGCCGACCCGCTGCGCGCCTTTCGCGAGCGTTTCGCCCTTGCCGACGGGCTGATCTATCTGGACGGCAACTCCCTGGGGGCGGCGTCTCTTGCGGCTTTTGCCGAGCTGGAAACAGCGGCAAGGGAGGAGTGGGGCCGGGACCTGATCAAGAGCTGGAACACCGCCGGCTGGTTCCAGCTGCCGTTGCAGCTCGGCGACAGCGTCGGACGCCTGATCGGTGCGGCGGCCGGTCAGACCGTCGTCTGCGACACCACCTCGCTCAACATCTATAAGGCGCTGCATGCGGCCGTGGCGCTCCGCCCGGGCCGCAAGGTCATCGTCGCCGAAGCCGGCAGCTTCCCGACCGACCTCTACGTCGCCGAGGGGGTGATTTCGACTCTGCCGGGGATGGAACTGCGCCTTGAGGGCATTCACGCGCCAAAGATCGAGGATCTGATCGACGAAAGCGTTGCAGCCGTCCTGGTCAATCACGTCAACTACAAGAGCGGCGAGTTGCGCAACATGGCCGCCCTGACAAAGAAGGCGCACGAGGCCGGCGCGCTGGTCGTCTGGGACCTGTGCCATAGTGCCGGTGCGCTGCCGGTCGATCTCGACGGCGCGAACGTCGACTTTGCCGTCGGCTGTACCTACAAATACCTGAACGGCGGCCCCGGTTCGCCGGCTTTCGTCTACGCCGCCCGCCGCCATCACGACAACATCGTCCAGCCGCTCAGCGGCTGGTGGGGCCACGCGCGTCCCTTCGCCTTCGAGCATCGCTATGCGCCCGGTGACGGCATGGTGCGCTTTCTTTGCGGCACGCAGCCGATCCTGTCATTGCGCGCGCTGAAGGGCGCCCTCGACGTGTGGGAGACGGTAGACATGGCGGTGCTTCGTAAAAAAAGCATCGCCTTGACGGATCTCTTCATTCGTCTCGTCGAGGATAAATGCGGACGGTACGGTGTGGTCCTGGAGACGCCGCGTGAGGCCGCCAGGCGCGGCAGCCAGGTGTCGTTTGCCCACGAGGGCAGTTACGAAATCATGCAGGCACTGATCGAACGCGGGGTCATCGGCGATTTCCGTGCGCCGTCCACGATGCGGTTTGGCTTCACGCCGCTCTATGTCGGCTATCGCGACGTGTTCGAGGCGGTCAACGTGCTGGAGGAGATCCTGCGCACCGAAGCCTGGCGGGACGTCCGTTATGCAGTTCGAGGTGCGGTGACCTAGCGTCAGCCCATCGGGCCATTGATTGCGTAGAGATGATCATTGCTGGGGCTCGGCCGGATCGAAGAGGAGATCGCGCGGTCGCGTCTTTTTGTTGTCATTTTAGTATCCTCTAACTGACGGACGGTCGGTGGAGGAGGCAAGGATGCGATACTGGTGCGTTGTACTGCAAGTCCTCGTTGTGACGGTCGCCTTCGCGCGGCCGGTTCTGGCTCACAGTTTCTATGATCTGGAATGCTGCGCCGGTCGCGATTGCATGCCTGTCCCGGAGGGGGAGGTGACGCCGACGAAGGAGGGATGGCTGGTCAAGACGACCGGCGAGGTCATCAAGTACAACAGCTGGCCGGTGAAGCACTCGCCCGACGGCCGCTTCCACCGGTGTGCAGGTCTCGGCGACTTCGGTCCAAAGGGACGCACGCAATGTCTCTACGTGCCCGATTTCGGCGAATGAACGCTGACCGCCAGCTGCTACGCCTTACCTTGCCGGTCTAGCTGCTGCTGGTCATGCTAACGGGGTTGCCATGGGCACCATGGCTGGCTGCAGAACTCGTCGACATAATGATCTTCGCCCTGGTTTGACTGGGTAACAGGACCGCGAATAACATCGCTGCCATGGTTATCGTTATCGTCATTGTCATCGCTGTCATTGTTGTCGCTTTGAGCTTGGGCAAGTTGCTGACGAGAGCTATGTTCTGCGGCGAGTGCGCCGATTGACAGAGTAGAGAGTGTGAGTGTTGCTATCGCCATTACCTTCAGAAGCGAGCGCATGGCACGTCTCCTAATGCTGGGCAGCACGGCGCCGGAAAGGGGGCCCTGAGAGGTTTTTCCTCACGCAGATGACAATACAGCACAATCGCTGATAGTGCCATAGCCGGATCTGGCGGTTGGCGAAATTCGCTTCCTCGATCGCCCAATGCGAGCATTGTTTCCCAGGCTCGAATATCGCATCGATCCAACTGCTCTACGGACAGTGGTTTCCACCCTTGACAGGGCCGGCGCTCGATTTCAGTGGGGGAAGCGTGATTTCGGGATCAGCGATTGATTTAGCTGGTCGGAGTGGCAAGATTCGAACTTGCGACCCCCTCGTCCCGAACGAGGTGCGCTACCAGGCTGCGCTACACTCCGTGACCAGCGGCGTCCGTATAGAACAGGGTTTTCGTTTCCACAAGCGCCAAACTCAAAAAAAATGGCATGGCGGGGAAAGTTCCACAACCCGGGCCGCCGCCGGCCCGGCGCGCCGGGAACGCCTGCCGCCGTCGTGCGTTTCATCCGCCATGGAATCGGTGGTCAACGACATGCTGCAGCCAACCGAACTTGCCTTCGCGGTCATCGCCGCAAGGCTCGCAGGCGCGATCGTGTTGGGTGCCCTGATCGGGTTTGAACGCGAATACCGCAATCATCCGGCCGGGCTGCGAACGCATATCCTTGTCAGCCTTGCCGCGGCCGTGTTTTCCATCATCTCCATTGAAATGGTTCATATGGGGCACTTCGGCGATGCACAGGTTCGCATCGATCCGTTGCGTGTCGTCGAGGCGGTGACGTCCGGTGTCGCGTTCCTTGCGGCCGGCATGATCATCTTTTCGCGCGGCAAGGTCAGGAACCTGACGACCGGTGCGGGCATGTGGCTGTCGGGAGGGGTGGGCCTCTCGGTCGGGCTGGGCTATTGGAGCATTGCCGCATTCTCGGCGCTTGCCTGCATCGTCGTGCTTAATCTGCTCGGCCGGCTCGCGGCGCAAGCGGGGGGAGACGCCGTTTCGCCGGACGCGGAACGGGACAAGAATATCGCCGGCAACGCCGGAGAGCGCCAACATTGACATAGGTTTAGTCCCGTAGGATTAATCCTTATGGTAGTACGGATGATTTAGATATCACTAAAATGTCCAGTTGCTGCCATTTTGTGCGATTGATTTGTGAATAAAAGGGCACGCATATCGTCTTTACCTTGAGACGACTTCCTGCCTGGTCCGCCCGCGATGTTCCCGGGCCCGACGCGGCGGGTTTTCGTGTTTTCATTTTCGATACCGATTTCTCGGTGGAAAGAGGGCAAAACGTGGCATTTTCTGCAGGTAAGCTCGGCGCGGACGAGTTGCGCGCCGCACTGAAGGATAGCGCGAATGCGTTTCTGGCAATGGGGCTGTTCAGCTTCTTCGTGAACCTTCTGGTCCTGACCGGACCGCTCTTCATGCTTCAAATCTACGATCGCGTGCTCGCGTCCCGCTCCGAGGCGACGCTGGTGGCGCTGACGGGCCTGATCGTCGGCCTGTTCGCCATCATGGGCGTGCTGGATCACATTCGCAGCCGGCTGGCGGCGCGCGTCGGCGCCCGCTTTCAGGCGCGTTTCGACAAGCGCGTGTTCAACGCGGTGCTCGACCGCACCGGCCTGAATGCGAAAGGCATCTCGACGTTGACCGGCATGCGCGATCTCGACGCCATCCAGAGGGCGCTGTCGTCTCCGGCATTGTTCACTGTCTTCGACATTCCCTGGACGCCGTTCTTCCTGTTCATCATCTTCATGTTCCATCCGGCGATGGGGTTGCTCGGCGTCGCCGGTGGCCTGATCCTCGTCACGCTCACGTGGCTCAACCAGAACGGCACCAAGGGTGACCAGGAGCGGGCGATGATCGCCGGTCGCATGAGCGACGAGATGACCCAGACCCTGCAGCGCGAAAGCGATACCGTTCGCGCGCTCGGAATGCGCCGTTCCGTATCCAGCCGTTGGCAGCAGTTGCGCGACAAGGCGCTCGAGGCCAACATCCGTTACAGTGACAGCAACGGCTTCTATGCCATCTCCTCCAAGACCTTCCGCGTCTTCCTGCAGTCGGCCATTCTGGCGCTTGGCGCCTGGCTTGTGCTGCAGAACTCGATTTCGGCCGGTGCGATGATCGCAAGCTCGATCATTATCGGCCGGGCACTCGCCCCGATCGAGGGGGCGATCGGCCAGTGGGCCTTGGTGCAGCGCGCGATTCAGGGCTGGTGGCAGCTGTCCGACCTGCTCGGCAAGGTGCCCGAAGAGGAAGCCCGCACCGCGCTGCCCAAGCCGCGCGCGATCCTGGAGGTCAACCAGGTGACGGCCATCCCGCCGGGTGAGAAGGTCGCGACGCTGCGCATGCTCTCCTTCGAGCTTGGGCAGGGCCAGGCGCTCGGCGTCATCGGCCAGAGTGCGTCGGGCAAGTCGACGCTGGCCCGCATCCTGACCGGGATCTGGCCGCCGGCCGGCGGCAACGCCCGCCTCGATGGCGCCTCGCTGGAGCAGTACGGCTTTGATGGCCTCGCCGAACATGTCGGCTACCTGCCGCAGGATGTCGTGCTGTTCGAGGGAACGGTTGCGGAAAATATCGCCCGCATGCAGATCAATCCGGATGCGGAAAAGGTGGTCGCGGCTGCAAAGAAGGCCGGCGCGCACGACATGATCCTGCGTCTCCCCGATGGCTACGACACGCATCTGCCGGCGACCGGTGCAAAGCTCTCCGGTGGCCAGAAGCAGCGTATCGGCCTTGCGCGTGCCCTGTTCGGCGATCCCGTGCTGGTGGTTCTGGACGAGCCGAACTCCAACCTTGATGCCGAGGGCTCGATGGCGCTCAACCTCGCCATCCGCAATCTCAAAGCCGAGGGCAAATCCGTCGTGATCATGGCGCACCGGCCGGCCGCGATCGAGGAATGCGATCTCATTCTCATCCTCGAAAACGGCCAGCGCCTCGCCTTCGGTCCGCGTGACGACGTGCTTCGTGCCCACCTGCGCAACCACGCCCAGGTCGTGGCCGGCACCGGCACCGGCGGCAGCAACAAGTAAGACGCCACAAGGCGCGAGATAGAGTAGGAATTCGATACGATGGACAAGAAATGGAGCGGTCGGAGCTACGCGCTCATTGGCTACTGCACGGTCTTCCTGCTGCTTGGCGGCATGGCGTCCTGGGCAGCCCTGACCCGGATCAACGGCGCGGTGGTCGCAGCCGGCATCATCGAAGTCGCCAGCAACCGTCAGGTCGTGCAGCATCTCACCGGCGGCGTCGTCGGCAAGATCATGGTGCAGGAAGGCGACAAGGTCGCTGCCGGCGACGTCTTGATGCGTCTTGACGACACCTTCGACCGATCGGAATTGGCAGTCATCGAGAACCAGCTGTTCAGCCTCCTGGGCACGGCTTCGCGCCTGATGGCCGAACAGGACGAGAACCCTGAAATTCGCTTTGATCCGGAGATGGTCGAGCGCGCCAAGTCCGATCCCGAGGTTCAGGAGATCATCGACGGGCAGACGCGGCTGATGAAGGCGCGGATGGAAACGCGTGACAAGCAGATCGGCCAGCTGACCGAGAAGAAGAAGCAGATCGCCAAGCAGAACGAGGGTCTCGTGAGCCGCATCGGTGCGCTGGACACCCAGCTGAAGCTGATCAGCGAGGAACTGGACGCGCAGAACAAGCTGCTCAAGCAGTCGCTGACCAATGCCAGCCGTGTGCTCCAGCTCCAGCGCGAGGAAGCGGAGATTTCCGGCACGATCAGCCAGGCCAAGTCGAGCATCGCCGAGAACGCCGGAAAGGTCGCGGAGATCGAACTGGCGATCCTCAACGTCGATTCCAACATGCGCGAGGAGGCGACGACGTCGCTGCGCGACATCGAGGCCAAGATTGCGGAGCTGAAGGAAAACCGCACCGCCAAACTCGAAACGCTGAGCCGCATGGACATCAGTGCGCCGGTGTCGGGCGTCGTGCTCGGCATGCAGGTGCACGCGCTGAAGTCGGTCATCAAGCCGGCCGATCCGCTGCTCTTCATCATCCCGCAGGAGAACGACCTCGTCATCAAGACGCAGATCTCGCCGACCCAGATCGACCAGGTCCACGTCGGTCAGGTCGCCCATATCCGCTTTGGCGCATTCGATCACCGCACCACGCCGGAAATCTTCGGCCATGTGACGAAGGTCGCAGCCGACGTCCTGCAGGACCAGCGCACCGGTGCCACCTACTACCAGGCGGAAATCAAGCCGGACGCCGGCGAGATGAAGAAACTTGGCGACAAGCAGGTCATCCCCGGTATGCCGGTCGAGACCTTCATCCAGACCTCTGAGCGCTCGCCGCTGGAATACCTGACCAAGCCGCTGGCCGACTATTTCAACAAGGCCTTCCGGGAACGGTAGTTCCTGGGCCGGTCCGGGAAGCATGAAAAAGGGGCCTTGCGGCCCCTTTTTTCATGAACGCATGCGGAGTTCCGGTCTGCATCGTGGACGGGCAATCGCGCAGAATTTAATAGGTCCTGAGCCTAGTACACTTTCCATACTGGACACCCCGCGAGTTGGATCGCATAGTTCGGCTTTGGAAATCGTCCGATGGCAGGCGACAGCTACAAGCATTGCCCGGAGGAATGCGCGCGCGGTGCTGGAGCCGCGTTGGACGCTGCTGTTCTCTATGAAAATTCGGTCCGGATCGACCCGTTTCAACGAGGTTGACCGCAGCGTCCCCATGTCACCAGCACTCGTGTCAACCCGGCGCCCGGGCAGTTGCCGCACCATCCGATTACGACAGAGGTGACGTTATGAGCGATGTCCAGTTCACCCGACGGGAAGGCGGATCGATTGCGCTTTCCAACGACGCTTTGAATGCTTTCCAGAGCCAGCTTCGCGGACGTTTCTGCTTGCCGAACGAAGCGGGTTACGACGAGGCCCGGACGATCTGGAACGCCATGATCGACCGGCGACCGGGGGCTGTCGTGCGTTGCCAGGGCGCAAGCGATGTCATGCGGGCCGTGCACCTCGCCCGCGACAACGGTTTGCTGGTGTCGGTGCGCGGGGGTGGTCACAACATTGCCGGCAACGCGGTCTGTGAAGGCGGCCTGCTGATCGACCTGTCACCGATGCGATCGGTCCATGTCGATCCGACAAGGCGGACCGCACGGGTGGAACCCGGCGCGACGTTGGCCGAATTCGACAAGGAAGCGCAAGCGTTCGGCCTTGCGACGCCGCTTGGAATCAACTCGACCACCGGTGTGGCCGGCCTGGCACTTGGCGGCGGCTTCGGCTGGCTCAGCCGCAAATTCGGGTTCACCATCGACAATCTGCTCTCGGCGGACGTGGTCACTGCCGACGGCCGGCTCGTTCAAGCGAGCGCAACGGAGAACCCGGACCTGTTCTGGGCGATCCGCGGTGGTGGCGGAAACTTCGGCGTGGTCACGTCGTTTGAGTTCAAACTGCACCCGGTCGGTCCTGATGTGGTTGCCGGGCTGATTGTTCATCCCTTTGCCAATGCCCGCGAACTCCTTTCCGGCTATCGCCAGGTGGCGGCGGCAGCGCCTGACGATCTTACCATATGGGTGGTGTTGCGCCGGGCACCGCCCTTGCCGTTCCTGCCGGAGGGCATGCACGGCAAGGAGATCCTGGTCTTTGCGGTCTGCTATGTCGGTGAGCCGGGCAAAGCGGACGAAGCGCTGGCCCCGCTTCGCGCCCTCGGAGAGCCGATCGCCGACGTGATCGGCCCGCAACCCTACGCGTCCTGGCAGACGGCATTTGATCCGCTGCTGACGCCGGGCGCATTCAACTACTGGAAGTCACATAATTTCACGGCTCTGAGCGACGGGCTATTCGACATCCTGATCGACTATGTCGGTACGCTGCCGACCGCGGAATGTGAGATCTTTATCGGCCAGCTCGGCGGTGCCAGCGGTCGTGTCGCCTCCGACGAAACCGCCTTTCCGCATCGCGATGCAAAGTTCGCGATGAATGTGCATACGCGCTGGCGCGACCGCGCCGACGAGCGAGCCTCGATCGAATGGGCACGTGCGCTCTTTGCGGCGACCGCGCCGCACGCCACCGGCGGTGTCTACGTCAATTTCATGCCGGAGGATGAGACCGACAGAGTGGCGCAGGCCTATGGCGGCAACTTTGCAAGGCTGGCAATGCTCAAGGCAAAATACGATCCGGACAACATTTTCCGGCTGAACCAGAACGTCCAGCCGAACAGCGCAGCGGGGCAAGGACGTCGTTGAAGACGGGAAGGTCCTCGCAGAGGTAGCTCGGATATCGGGGCATGGCCACCGGGTGGTTCATGCCCTTCCGAGCCTGTTCAGCCAGTGGCCGAGACGTTCGCCGCCGTCGATGGGTTCGTCCAGGTGCACAGGCCAGCCGTTTCCGGCCTCGGCCAGCATCCGCACGTCGCGCGGGGTGACGCCATAGTGCGCCTTGAAGGCACGGGTGAAGGCCGGAATGTTGGAGAAGCCGGTGTCGAAGGCAATCTCCGCCAGCTTTCGGTGGCTGGTCTGCCGGCTTGCGAGCTGCCGGAAAACGCGGCGGAGGCGCCGGTCGCGAATGTAGCTTGCTACGCCTCCAAGCGGCTCGAACAGCCGGTAGAGGGAGGAGCGCGAGAAGCCCAGCCGGCTGCAGATCATGTCAGGCCCGAGTTCCGCATCCATGAGGTGACTGTCGACGAAGTGCTGCACGCGGGCAATTTCGGCGTGCGCGGCATGGGCCTGCCGAACGTCGTCGTCGATGCTGTTGGCCGTGAGGCTGGCGATCAGCCCGACCGTGCTCTGGGCGAACATCGCAGCATCCGGCAACGCGATCCGGTTCCGCTCTGCCCAGAGCGCCCGGACATGTGCCAGAAGCAGCTTTGCCTGCGTCGAGCTGGCCGGCAGATAGATGTCGTGCAGACCGTCCAGATCGAACTCGGGCAGGCCGAGCAGGCTGCGGGGAAAGACGAAGGTAAAGTTGCGGCAGTCCTTTGCGCTGGTCGAGATCGTCCTTGTGAGATCGCAGATGAACACGTCGCCCGGACCCGAAATGACGGCCTCGCCCTTGACGATCCGCACGTCGCTGCCGGCGAGAATGATCTGCACGAGCACGGCGTCGGCACCGGCCTGTGCCACCTTCCGCATGCTGCGCTCGTAGCGATAGGCGCCATTGGACATGCTCGCCTGGCTCAGCAGCATGGGACCGAGCTGGACGCAATCCACATGCACCTGAAAGTGCTCCTGCCGGTCGTCGAGCGACGCGTCAAAAATCGTCGAGACCGCCTGCCTGTAGGTCTCGAAACTATCGGGGGCTGAAAGGCCGCTGGCGCTCAAGGTCAGGTGCGGGAGTCTCTGCTTCACAGGCGCCATGGGGTTCTCGAGGGGATGATTCAGCGGTAGATAATTCACGTCGAGATGATGCGGCGTCAACCCCCGGGCGCGGCGATTGCGTCGGCGTCGCCGCGCGCGCTTTGCAAATCATCCCAATGTTTTGACCAGATATCCCAAAGAGGCACCTCGGCTGACCTCGTCAATTGATCTTCCAGCCTTTCCATTGTCCAAGCACGCAGATCGCGAGGGATGAAGGGGCGGCAATGAGCTACACATATATTCTGTTCATCGACACGGACCAGACCAGCCGCTTCAACGCTCCGATCAACAGCCTCGTTGTGGTCTCGGCGGGGGTGACGGTCGATGTCACGGTGCCTCCCTCCGCGCCCTTTGCCGCACTTTCCGCCTACACGGCCGCATCGGCGAGCAGCGGCTTCGAGATCGCCGGCACGGTCAAGACGGATTACGGCACCGCGGTTGCAATGACCGGATCAGAAGCGGAAAGTGCAACGGTCGATATCCGGGCGACCGGGCAGATCCTTGGGTGGCAAGGCATCTACACGTCCGTCTACGGAGCCGAGATCAACAACTACGGGAAAATCAGCACCAACCAGTATGCCGTATCCATCAGCGGCGAAGGCAGCCGGTTCACGAACTGGAACGAGGTTCGGGCCTGGAGCTCAGCCGTCGTCGCCGACCAAGAGGATGCCGTCATCCGGAATTTCGGGACGATCAGCGCGGATTCCGGCACCCTGAGGGTGACCGGCGCAATGGCGGACATCGAAAACAGGGGGACGATCACAGCGGATACGGTCGGCGTCGTCTTCCTGAGCGGCTCCCATTCCACCATGACGAACTGGGGGACGATCAGAGGCCTCAACACCGTTACGATCGACGACCGGCACATGCGCTTCACCAATGAAGCAGACGGCGTGATTTCCAACACCAATTTTTACTATTCTGCCTTCTACCTGAGCGCGCGCGCCAGCGACGTGGAGATTGTCAACAACGGAATTATAAACGCCTTCAACGGTACGGTAGCCATCTCCTCGTTTGCCGAGCGTTTTACGCTCCGGAATACCGGCAGGATCGATGGCAAGATCGAGCTGGCAGCGGACTTTGCCGATCTTTTCCTGACGAACTCGGGAACGATCACCGGTGCGATCACGCTGAAGCACGATGCCGACAGGATCATCAATTCGGGTTCGCTCGCGAGCGTCGATCTCAGCGGCGGCGACGATTTCTTCGACAGCACCGGTGGCACTGTCAGCGGCATCGTCAAGGGCGGTTGGGGAGACGACGTCTTCATTGTTTCCTCGGCAATCGCCCTATCGGAGGAGGCCAATGACGGAACCGATCTCGTCAAGTCGTCGATTTCCTGGACGCTCGGCAGCAACTTCGAAAACCTGACATTGCTCGGCACGGGCAACATCAACGCGACCGGCAACAGCCAGGACAACGTTCTCATCGGCAATACCGGCAACAATCAGATCACCGGCGGCGCCGGCGTCGACACACTGATCGGCGGGCTCGGGGACGACGTCTACATTGTCGAGGCTGGCGACGAAGCCGATGTGATCCGCGAGAATGCGGGAGAAGGCAACGACACCGTTCGCTCGGCCATCGACTTCTCGCTTGTGACGCTGACCGCCATCGAGAACATCACGCTCACCGGTTCGACCGCCGTCAACGCCACCGGCAACGCGCTCGACAACGTCCTGACCGGCAATACGGCGGCAAACAGGATTGCGGGCGGTGACGGCAACGACACGCTGACGGGCGGCGAGGGTGTCGACCGGTTGATCGGCGGGCGTGGGGATGACCTTTACATCATCGCCGCGGTCGGCGACGAAGCGGATGTGATCGAGGAGAATGCAGGGGAGGGCAAAGATACGGTTCGCTCGGCCATCAGCTTCTCGCTCGCTGCGCTGGCTGCTGTCGAGAATGTCACGCTCACCGGCGCGTCCGCTGTTGGTGCCACCGGCAACGCACTCGACAACGTCCTGACCGGCAACGCCACGGCCAACATCCTTTCGGGCGGCGACGGCAATGATACTCTCGTCGGCGGCGAAGGCGGCGACACCTTGCTCGGCGGGCGCGGCAACGACAGGTACTATGTGGACAGCAAGTCCGATATCGTGATGGAATTGTCGAACGCCGGCAACGATACCGTTTACGCGACCGTATCGCTGACGCTTGCCGACAACGTCGAGAACCTGGTCCTGCAAGGCTCGGCGGCGAAGGGAACCGGCAACGCGCTGGCCAACACGCTGACCGGCAACGCGTCCGCCAACACACTGGATGGCGGCGCGGGTGCCGACATCATGCGAGGCGGCGCCGGCAACGATATCTATCTCGTCGACAACGTCCGCGATGCGATCAGCGAACTCAAGGGCGAGGGGGTAGACCTCGTCCGGTCGACGGTGACCTTCACGCTGGGCGACAACATCGAGAACCTGACATTGGCGGGAACGAGCGCCATTTCCGGGACCGGGAACGCACTCGCCAACAGCATCACCGGCAATGCCGGCGCCAATGTCCTCAAGGGCGCGGGCGGAGCAGACCGGTTGAACGGCGGCAGCGGAGCAGACGTGCTTTACGGCGGCAGCGGCAACGATGTGCTGATCGGCGGGGCGGGCGCTGATACGCTTTCGGGAAACTCCGGCGCCGACACCTTCGTCTTCAGCGCCGCCAGCGGCCACGACACGATTACCGATTTCAGCACCATCCACGATGTCATCGACCTGTCGGCGATTTCGGAGATCACCGGTTTCGGCGACCTGAAGCGCCAGCATCTCACCGACAAGGGCAGCTACCTGCTTCTCAGCTGGAACCACGGTGGCAGCACCGCGAAGCTGATGGGAATCGACTCTGTCAGCGAGCTAAATGCAGACGACTTCATCTTTGCCTGACCGGACAGCGCCCGGACGATCAATCTAATCGATGCTCTGTTGGCTCGAACCGGCCTGTCCCCGCGCGGAGAAAATCCGGCCTGGCGGCGCCACCGGTGCAGGCCGGACAAAAGCATCCTGCAACGAGAATAGGGGCCGCTCGCACGGCCCCTTTCTCGCATGCCGGAAGAATAGCCTCTACCGATCCAGATCGGCGAGCAGCTCGTGGGCGCGGCCGGCGCTGGTGTGGCGCACCTCGGCGTCGTGGCGGCGGCTGGCGAAGATCTCCGTTGCCATCAGCTTTTCGGCGAGGTCGGCCGGCAGCGACAGGATCACCCGCTCGTCGCCGGTGTGGATGCCGCCGAGCTCGGCGTGCCGACCGCTGACCATGCCGCCAGCCACCGTGTTGTGCGTGTCCGGGTCGATCAGGATAAAGGCGCCGGTGGTGCGGTTCTGCTCGTAGGTGTCGAAGATCGCCTGCTCATCGAAGGTCAGCGCCACCTTGCCGATCGCATTCATCGACAGCGCCTCGGCGGCGTTCCACTTGCCGCTCTTCAGGTCGAGCTGGCTCGCCGGGGTGACGGTGACGCGCTGGCGGCGGCTGCCGCTCTTCAGCCAGTAGCGTTTGCCCGGCTCGATGCCTTCGGGCTGCAGGGCGACAAGCTGGGCGTCGAACCTGCGGCCGGTCATCGGCTGGCTGTCAATAGAGACGATCATGTCGCCGCGGGCGACGTCGACCTGGCGGTCGAGAACGAGGGTAATGGCGTCGCCGGCGACGGCGGCGTTGCGCACGAGGTCGAAGGTGACGATCTGCTTGACGTTGGCGATCATGCCCGACGGCAGGACGACGACGCTGTCGCCGGGCTTCACCGCACCGCCGGCCACCGTGCCCTGGTAGCCGCGGAAGCTCTCGCCCGGGCGCGAGACGCGTTGCACCGGCAGGCGGAAGCCGACCGTCTGGTTGGAGCGGACGGTGGCTTTTTCCAGCGTCTCGACCAGCGTCGGGCCGTCGTACCAGGGCATGGCGGCGCGGCCGTCATAGACGACGTTCTCGCCCTTCAGTGCCGAGACGGGAATCGCGGTGACCTGCTTGACGCCGAGCGCCAGCGCCAGCTCCTTGAACTCGTGGCTGATCGCCTCGAAGCGGGCACGGTCGTAGCCGGTCAGGTCGATCTTGTTGACCGCCAGCACGAACTGGCGAATGCCCATCAGCGTCGCGATCGTCGCGTGCCGGCGGGTCTGCTCGAGCAGGCCGACGCGGGCGTCGACCAAAAGCACGGCGAGGTCGGCGGTCGAGGCACCCGTCGCCATGTTGCGGGTGTACTGCTCGTGGCCGGGCGTGTCGGCGACAATGAACGAGCGCCGGTCGGTCGAGAAATATCGGTAGGCGACGTCGATGGTGATGCCCTGCTCGCGCTCGGCCTGCAGGCCGTCGAGCAAAAGCGCGAAGTCGGGCAGGCCGAGGTCGTTCTGCCTGCCGGAGGAGGAATCGCGCTGCAGGGTGGCGGCCTGATCTTCCTTGACCGCCTTGGTGTCCCAGAGCAGGCGGCCGATCAGCGTCGACTTGCCGTCGTCAACGCTGCCGCAGGTGATCAGCCGCAGCGGGCGCGAGTCGCGGGCGACACGTTCGGTTTCGACGGCCGGAAATGCGGCGATGGTTGCGGTTGCCGATGCGGTCATCTCAGAAATACCCTTCGCGCTTCTTCTTTTCCATCGAGCCGGACTGGTCGCGATCGATGGCGCGGCCCTGGCGTTCGGAGACGGTTGCGGTTTCCAGTTCGGAAATGATGTCGTCGAGCGTCGTGGCGGTGGAGCGGATCGCGCCGGTCAGCGGGAAGCAGCCGAGCGTGCGGAAGCGGATGACGCCTTCCTGCTTCGTCTCGTCCGGCAGCAGTTCCAGCCGCGGGTCCTCGGCCAGCACCATCATGCCGTCGCGTTCGACATACGGGCGCTTCTTGGCGAAGTAGAGCGGCACGATCGGGATGTCCTCGGCCTGGATGTAGCGCCAGATGTCGACCTCGGTCCAGTTCGACAGCGGGAAGGCGCGCACGCTCTCGCCGCGGTTGATCATGCCGTTATAGACGTTCCACAGTTCCGGGCGCTGGTTGCGCGGGTCCCAGCGGTGATCGGGGGTGCGGAAGGAGTAGATGCGCTCCTTGGCGCGCGAGGCCTCCTCGTCGCGACGCGCGCCGCCGAAGGCGGCGTCGTACTTGCCGGCGTCGAGCGCCTGGCGCAGCGCCTCGGTCTTCATGATGTCGGTGTAGCGGGCCGAGCCGTGCGTGAACGGCGTGACGTTCTCTTCTGCCCCGCGCGGATTGACGTGCTCGATCAGGTCGAGATCGTAGCGTTTCACGATCTCGTCGCGGAAGGCGATCATCTCGGCGAACTTCCAGCCGGTGTTGACGTGCAAGAGCGGGAAAGGGACGCGGCCGGGATAGAAGGCCTTGCGGGCAAGGTGCAGCAGGACCGAACTGTCCTTGCCGATCGAATAGAGCATCACCGGCCGTTCGAATTCGGCGGCGACCTCGCGGAAGATGTGGATGGCCTCGTTCTCGAGCGCCTTGAGATGCGGGTCGAGCGGCGGTTTGGTGGCCTGCGCGCCCTTGGCCTCCGCCATGCTACGGATATCGGACATTTTCCAGTCGTCTCCAGAAATCTGATCGGCCGGTCGGCCTCAAAGGGAACTTGAATTCAGCGAGGGGAGGGCGGTTTCAGGAACGTGGAGGCCGCATTCGCGCTTCTCGTCGTTCTCCCACCACCAGCGGCCGGCCCGCTCCGGCTCGCCGGGCTTGATCGCCCGGGTGCACGGCTCGCAGCCGATCGAGGGATAACCGCGCGCATGCAGCGGGTTCACCGGCACCGCATTGTCGGCGACATAGGCCTGAAGCGTCCCGATGTCCCAGTCGGCGAGCGGGTTGATCTTGATGAGGTTGCGCTCTGCGTCATACTCGGCAAACGGCGTCTCCGCCCGGTTGCCGGACTGGCCGCGGCGCAGCCCGGTGATCCAGAACGACGCCCCTTCGAGGGCGCGTGCCAGCGGCTGCAGCTTGCGCACGCCGCAGCAGGCATGCCTGGCCTCGACGCTTTCGTAGAAGCCGTTCAGGCCGTACCGGCTGGCATAGGCGTCGACCTCGTCCTTTGCCGGATGAAAGCGGACGATCTCGATGCCGAAGCGGTCTTCCGTTTCGCCGATCAGCTCGGCCGTCTCCTTGAACAGGCGGCCGGTGTCGAGCGTTGCGACCTCGATCGGCAGCCGGTTCAGGCCGATCGCCGCGGTGATCACCTGGTCCTCGATGCCGAGGCTGGTGGTGAACACCGCCCGCCCGCTCGCACCGGCAACCAGCGCAAGACGGCCGCCGAGGTCGAGACCGCTGAGCTGCTCACTGAGGACCCTTGCGGTAGTTTCAAGATGCGATGCCATCGGTACGAAATCCTGCTGTTGTTCGCGGAATATCGCAGCCCCCCCGGCGAATGGACAGGAATACGGATTTCTAATGTCGTTTCGCGAGAGCAAATATCGCCTCAAAAGCGGCTGATCGCAGAATACGGCTGACAGAGCTGGAAATACCGGAAGACCATAAAAATTATAGAATAATTCCTGAGACCGCGGTCGCGAGGACATATGCGAAACTCCGGCGGGTCGGGCGAGATTGGCAGTCCCTCGATTTTCGGCCAAAAAGATGACTGCAAGAGTCATGTTTAAATTTGACAATAATAGTCATCTTAAATTAGCGAGACCCTTGTTGATTCAATTTTGCCTTCAGGGGATAAACTCATGGCGATCACGATTACGGCCTACGACACCGACAAGAATGGCGTCGGTGTCGATGTTCTCACTTATCTCAGCAAGTTCGATTCCAGCTTCGTCGCGGCTGGTCGCGGCCAGTTTTCCGGAGCAAGCGGCATGTCCGGCAAGCAGTATGCCAGCCTCGACACCAATGCGACGGGGCTCGTTCTCGATGCAGGCAAGACCGACTGGGCATACGACATCAACACCCACCAGGTAGTAGGATCGCTCAGCGCGCTGCGTTTCGGCACAAACACAACGCACGATGCCGCAAGCAGCACCTTCAAGCAGATGACCGATCTGAAGATCAGCGGACTTGGCCTTGAAACCTCCGCGGACGCCAACGCGCTGCGATCCACCCTGTCGGCGGCGGACACCACGGGCCTGCTTGCCCTTCTGAAGAAGAACAGCATCAACTTCGTCGGCAGCACCGGAAAGGACGTCTTCAAGAGCTTCGACAAGAATGACGTCCTGAACGGCGGCGCCGGCGACGACACGCTTTACGGTGAAGGCGGCAACGACACCGTCAAGGGCGGCACGGGCAACGACAAGCTCTTTGGCGGCGCCGGCAACGACACGCTGATCGGCGGTGAGGGCGCGGACAAGCTCGATGGTGGTGCAGGAACCGACACGGCATCCTACGCCGGTGCGACGAAGGGCGTTGTCGCCAACCTTGCCAAGGCATCCGATAACACGAACGATGCGAAGGGCGACACCTATGCTGCGATCGAGAACCTGACCGGCTCGAGCTATGCCGACAACCTGACCGGAAATAGTGGCGCCAACACGATCAACGGCGGCAAGGGCAACGACGCGCTCAATGGCGGCGCCGGCAACGACACGCTGATTGGCGGTGCGGGCGCGGACAAGCTCGATGGTGGTGCGGGATCCGACACGGCTTCCTACGCCGGTGCGACGAAGGGCGTTGTCGCCAGCCTCGCCAAGGCATCGATCAACACCAACGATGCGAAGGGCGACACCTATGTCTCCATCGAGAACCTGACCGGTTCGAGCTATGCCGACAAGCTCACTGGCAACAGCGGCGCCAACAAGATCAACGGTGGTAGCGGTAACGACGCACTCGATGGCGGCGCCGGCAACGACGCGCTGATCGGCGGTGCGGGTGCAGACAAGCTCAATGGCGGCGCGGGCACCGACACGGCGTCCTATGCCGGCGCGACGAAGGGCGTTGTTGCCAATCTCGCCAAGGCCTCCGTTAACACCAACGATGCGAGAGGCGACACCTACGTTTCCATCGAGAACCTGACCGGTTCGAGCTACGCCGACAAGCTGACCGGCAACAGCGGCGCCAACAAAATCAACGGCGGCAAGGGCAACGACACGCTGACCGGCGGCGGCGGGGCGGATGTCTTCGTGTTTGCCAAGGGTTACGGCAAGGACACGATCACGGATTTCCAGAACAACATCGATGACATCGACCTTCGGTCCTATAATTTTTCGTCGGTCAGTGCGGTTCTGAAAAAGGCCGTACAGGTGGGAACGGACGTCCACATCAAGCTCAGCAGCACGGACATCATTGTCCTTGACGATTTCAAGCTGAAGGATCTCGACGCCAGCGATTTCCTGCTCTGAGCGGTCGAATTCAAAGTTTCTTCTGTAAACAGAAGGGGGCGGCGCCAGCCGCCCCCTTGGCGCCATAGGCATTCGCTTTTGCATTTGTCCGTATTGCCCTAAAGTCTCTCTGACACGCAGTCGCTCAAGGGTTTTCCCGTTCAGCATATATCTTGCGGAGCGGATGCATCTTTGATGGTGGTTGGCAGCCTCTGCGGCTGATCTTGAGGTGCCTGTCGCATTTCCTGCTGCGGGGTTTTCCCGGCAGATCTATCGCGTCGAATCCGGGATTGAGGGGAACCGTTTTGCCGCCGGGAACGTTGCAGGGAACCACTTTTGCGGAACCCAGTTTCATTGTTGACTAACTCTACTAACTTAATAGACTTTGTGCACCAAATGTGAGGGAGTAGAAAATGTCTATTTATTCCAAGAGTTTGAGTGTGGCATTGCTCGGCGTCGGCCTCGCGGTTGGCAGCTTTTCGGTCGCCTGGGCGCAGAGCACGCTGTTGAACGTCTCCTATGATCCGACCCGCGAGTTCTATAAACAATACAACACCGCCTTCGCGGCTCATTGGAAGGCGGAGACCGGCGAAGACGTCACGATCCAGCAGTCGCATGGCGGCTCCGGCAAGCAAGCCCGCGCGGTGATCGACGGTCTCGAGGCCGACGTCGTGACACTGGCGCTCGAGGCCGACATCGACGCGATCGCCGAGCGGACGAAGAAGATCCCGGCAAACTGGCGCGAGTTGCTGCCGAACAAGTCGACGCCCTATTCGTCGACGATCGTCTTCCTCGTACGCAAGGGAAACCCGAAGGCCATCAAGGACTGGGGCGACCTGATCAAGGATGACATCCAGGTGATCACGCCGAATCCGAAGACTTCGGGCGGCGCGCGCTGGAACTTCCTGGCCGCTTGGGCCTGGGCCGAAAAGGAATTCGGCGGCGACAAGGCCAAGGTCACCGAATATGTCACCACGCTCTTCAAGCACGTGCCGGTTCTGGATACGGGCGCGCGCGGCTCCACCACCACCTTCGTCGAGCGTGGCATCGGCGACGTGCTGCTCGCCTGGGAGAATGAAGCCTGGCTGGCGCTCGAGGAACTCGGCCCCGACCAGTTCGACGTCGTCGCGCCGTCGCTGTCGATCTATGCAGAGCCACCCGTTGCGCTGGTGAAGGGCAACGCCGAAGCCAAGGGCACGGAAAAGCTTGCAAATGCCTACCTTGAGTATCTTTATAGTAAGGAAGGCCAGAATCTCGCGGCCAAGAACTTCTATCGCCCGTCGGATCCCGCCGGTGTCGATGCCAAGCTCTTGGAGAAGTTCCCGAAGCTCGAACTCGTGACGATCGAGGCCTTTGGTGGATGGAAGAAGGCGCAGCCGGAATTCTTCGGTGACGGCGGTATCTTCGACCAGGTCTACAAGCCGGGGAACTGAGATCGAATGACATCCACCCCCAGCGCTGCGCGGTGGCACTGGAAAACCCCTAGCGTCATTCCGGGCTTCGGACTGACGCTGGGCTTTACTTTGGCCTACCTGACACTCATCATTCTCATCCCGCTCGCGGGCCTCGCTTGGCGGTCCGCTTCCCTAGGCTGGTCCGATTTCTTCCGCCTCGTCATGGATCCGCGTACGCTCGGGGCACTGAAGGTCTCCTTTTCCACGGCACTGATCGCCGCCGTCATCAACGTGATCTTCGGCGTCGTCACCGCCTGGGTGCTGGTGCGCTACAACTTTCCCGGCCGCCGCATCGTCGATGCGATGGTCGACCTGCCGTTCGCCATTCCGACCGCGGTTGCCGGCATCGCGCTCACTTCGATCTATGCGCCGAACGGGTTGATCGGCAGCCTGCTTGCGCCGCTCGGCATCAAGGTCGCCTACACGCCGCTCGGCATTATCGTGGCGCTGATCGCGATCGGGTTGCCGTTCGTGGTGCGCACCGTCCAGCCGGTCATGCAGGAGATCAGCCAGGAGGTGGAGGAGGCGGCCGCCTCGCTCGGCGCCAACCGGTTCCAGACCATCTTCCGCGTCATTCTTCCCGGTTTGACGCCGGCGATCCTCACCGGCTTCGCGCTGGCGCTGGCCCGCGGCATCGGTGAGTACGGTTCGGTGATCTTCATCGCCGGCAATATTCCCTTCGTCTCGGAGATCGCGCCACTTTTGATCGTCATTCGGCTGGAAGAGTTCGACTATGGGGCGGCAACCGCGATTGCGAGCGTCATGCTGATCATCGCTTTCCTGATGCTCCTGCTCATCAATCTTACCCAGGCGTGGAGCAGGCGGAGGTTCGGCTATGAGCAATGACCACCACTTCAAGAACCCCATCAGCGAGACCGCGCCCGTCCGCTGGCTGCTCATCCTTGCGGTGCTCGCCTTTCTCGCTCTTTTCGTGCTGACGCCGCTGCTGATCGTCTTCACCGAGGCGTTCAGGAAGGGCTGGGGCGAATATCTTGCAGCCCTCGGCGAGCCCGATGCCGTGTCCGCCATCCGGCTGACGCTGCTGGTGGCGGCGATCGCCGTGCCCGCCAACCTGATCTTCGGCCTCGCAGCCTCCTGGGCGATCGCCAAGTTCGACTTCAAGGGCAAGGCCTTCCTGATCACCCTGATCGATCTGCCGTTCTCGGTTTCGCCGGTCATTTCCGGTCTTGTCTACGTGCTGCTGTTCGGTGCGAATTCGGCGCTCGGGCCGTTCCTCAAATCCTACGGCCTGCAGGTCGTGTTTGCTGTGCCGGGTATCGTGCTCGCCACGATCTTCGTCACCTTCCCGTTTGTCGCGCGCGAACTGATCCCGCTGATGCAGGAGCAGGGCACGGCCGACGAGGAGGCGGCGATCTCGCTGGGCGCCAGCGGCTGGCAGGCCTTCTGGTACGTGACGCTACCGAACATCAGGTGGGGCCTGCTCTATGGCGTGCTGCTCTGCAATGCCCGCGCCATGGGCGAATTCGGCGCCGTGTCGGTCGTTTCCGGACACATCCGCGGCCTCACCAACACCATGCCGCTGCATGTCGAGATCCTCTACAATGACTACAACATCGTCGGCGCCTTCGCCGTCGCCTCGCTGCTGGCGCTGCTGGCGCTGTTGACGCTCGCGCTTCGAACTATCCTTGAAACCCAGTACGGCTCCGAGCTTTCGGGCACGCAGAAACACTAAAAGAGCAGATCCGCACATGGAAATTCGCGTAGAAAAGATCCGCAAGGAGTTCGATCTCTACCCGGCGCTGCACGATGTGTCGCTGAAGATCGAATCCGGCGAGCTGATCGCTCTTCTCGGCCCGTCGGGCTCCGGCAAGACGACGCTGTTGCGCCTGATCGCCGGCCTCGAGCAGCCCACCTTGGGGCGCATCTTCTTCGGCAACGAGGACGCCTCCTACAGATCCGTGCAGGAGCGCAATGTCGGCTTCGTGTTCCAGCACTACGCGCTGTTTCGCCACATGACGGTGGCGGAAAACGTCGCCTTCGGCCTGACGGTCCGTCCGCGCCACCAGCGCCCGCCAAGGGCCGAGATCCGCCGCCGCGCGCTCGAGCTGCTCGACATGGTGCAACTCAGCGGCTTGGAAAAGCGCTACCCCAACCAGCTCTCGGGCGGCCAGCGCCAGCGCGTCGCGCTCGCCCGTGCCATGGCGATCGAGCCGAAGGTGCTGCTGCTCGACGAGCCCTTCGGCGCCCTCGACGCCAAGGTGCGAAAGGAACTGCGCCGGTGGCTGCGTGAATTCCACGATCGCACCGGCCACACGACCGTGTTCGTCACGCATGACCAGGAGGAGGCGCTGGAACTTGCCGACCGGGTCGTCGTCATGAGCCAGGGCAAGATCGAGCAGGTCGGTTCCTCTGACGACGTCTACGACCGGCCGAATTCGCCCTTCGTCTTCTCCTTCATCGGCGAGAGTGCGAACCTGCCGGTGACGGTGATCGACGGCACCGTGCATTTCCATGGGGCTTCGACCGGGCTTGCCGCCCAGCGCGACGGCGAGGGACGCCTGTTCTTCCGCCCGCAGGATGTTTCGCTGGTGGAGGAGGGACCTTGCTTCACCGGGCCGGTCACGTCGAGCCGCCGTCTTGCCGGCACCCGCATCGCCGAGGTCGAACTCGGATCCGCCGAGGACCCCTGCCACGTGGAGATCGAGATCCCGCTCGAAGCGGCAGCCACCAACGGCTCGATCCTGTCGTTTCGCCCGACGCGCTGGAAGCTGTTCTACTGAGCCGGCAAGGGGGCGCCTCCGCGCTTTCGGATGGTGCCGATACCGCTTGAGCGGGTCGGCCGGCTCCCCCGTCCCGAGCGGCGAAGGCATTCGTCTGTTCAGGACCGATGATCCCGACTCGCTTTTGAGCCGGGCCACTCTACCTTTCGCCAAATACAGGGACCGAAAGGAGTGCGCCATGCGTCGTTTCCCCGGCATAGCTGCCACCATTGCCATCACGGCCCTTTCCGCCACCGTGGCTCTCGCGCATCACGGCTGGAGTTGGGCCGAAGAAGAGCAGACCGAACTCACCGGCATCGTTCGCGCCGTCGTGATCGCTCCGCCGCATCCCACCCTCGACGTCGAGACGGCAAGCGATGGGCTGTGGAAGGTCGAACTGGGTAATCCGCGCCAGAACCAGCGTTCAGGCTTCGTCGAAGGCTCCGCCAAGCCTGGGGACCAGGTGGTCGTTCTCGGCAACCGCTCGCTCGATCGCGATGAGAAGCGGATGAAGGCGGTGCGCATCACGGTCGAGGGCAAGGTCTTCGACATCTATCCGGACCGGATTACGGTGAACTGAATGGAGGCGATGCAGTGGCTTTCGACGTCGCCTCTCGCCGCGGCGCTGAAGAGCTCCGGCACGCTATACCTGTTCGTCAACGCCGCCCATATCCTGGCGATCGGGCTGGTCGTCGGCGCGATCGTGCCGTTGGACCTCCGATTGCTCGGTCTGTTCCGTCGCTTTCCGCTGTCAACGCTTGCGCCTTACCTGTCACGCAGCGCGGCCGTCGGGATCGGCTTCGCAGTGCTGACGGGGATTTGCCTGTTCTCGGTCCGTCCCGCGGAATACGCGGCCAATCCCGCCTTCCTCACCAAGCTGTCGCTGCTCTTCTGCGGTGTCGTCAACGCGCTGGTCATTCATTCGAGCCGTCGCTGGAAAATTGCGCTAAGCGGTGAGCCGGTGCCGTCGCTCCTGCGCTTCCAGGCCTTGCTGTCGCTGCTGATCTGGCCGGCGGCCCTGCTCGCCGGCAGGTGGATCGGCTTCGTGGCGACCGGCTGATCTTACCGGTCGTCCCTTACCCCGGTCGGGATGCGGGACTGGAGGGGCAACCCGCAAAATGCAAATGGTTCCGCCCGCGGCCGCTCGGGGCAGGGACCAGAGAGGCGTTCAGCGGTCGCTCGTCTCCCAGCGCGGATTGATCCACGGTTCCTGGTTGGAGCGGGGCAGGGGCTGCTTGCCGAGGATATGATCGGCCGCCTTCTCGCCGGTCATGATCGAGGGACCGTTGAGGTTGCCGTAGGTAACGTGCGGGAAGATCGAGGAGTCCGCCACCCGCAGGCCGTCGACGCCGATGACGCGGGTCTCCGGGTCGACGACGGCCATCGGGTCGTTCCTGTCGCCCATCCTGCAGGTGCCGCAGGGGTGATAGGCGCTCTCCAGGTGGTCGCGCAGGAAGGCATCGATCTCCTCGTCGGTCTGCACCTTGTCGCCCGGCTGGATTTCCGGCCCGCGATAGTGGTCGAAGGCCTTCTGGCCAAAAATCTCGCGGGTCAGCCGCACGCAATGGCGGAACTTCTCCCAGTCCTCCGGATGGCTCATGTAGTTGAAGCGGATGACCGGATCGGCCATCGCATCGGCGGAGCGCAGCGTCACGCTGCCGCGCGATTTCGACAGGTTGTAGCCGACATGCACCTGGAAGCCATGCGTGTTTGCCGCCGCCTTGCCGTCGTAGGAGATCGCCACGGGCAGGAAATGATACTGGATGTCCGGCTGCTTGACGCCCGGGGCGGAGCGCAGGAAGGCGCAGGCCTCGAACTGGTTGGAAATGCCGAGCCCCTGCTTGAAGAGGAGCCACTGCGCGCCTGCCACCCCCTGCCAGAACCACGGCAGCCAGGAATAGAGCGACACCGGCTTCGTCGAGATCTGCTGGAAATAGAACTCCATGTGGTCCTGCAGGTTGGCGCCGACGCCCGGCCGGTCGGCCTTCACTTCGATGCCCATGTCCCGCAGGTGCTGCGCCGGGCCGATGCCGGAGAGCATCAGCAGTTTCGGCGAGTTGAACGTGGAAGCCGAGACGATCACCTCGCGGTTGGCCCGCACCACCTCGATCTTGCCGTTGCGCTCGATCTCGACGCCGACGGCGCGGCCATCCTCGATCACGATCTTGCGGGCAAAGCAGCGCACCAGCTCGACGTTCGGCCGCTTCATCGCCGGCCGCAGATAGGCGTTCGCCGCCGACCAGCGCCGGCCCTGCCAGACGGTCTGCTCCATCAGCCCGAAGCCTTCCTGCTTGGAGCCGTTATAGTCCCCGGTCAGTTCGAAACCGGCCTGCTTGCCGGCCTCGATGAAGGCGTGGAACAGCGGGTTCTTCACCGGCCCGCGCTTGACGTGCAGCGGCCCACTCGTGCCGCGCCAGCCGTCCTCGCCGCCATGGCTGTGCTCCATCCGCTTGAAATAGGGCAGCACGTCCGCATAGGCCCAGCCGCGCGCGCCCAGTTCCTCCCAGCGATTGAAGTCCTCCGCGTGGCCGCGCACATAGACGAGCCCATTGATCGACGACGACCCGCCGATCACTTTTCCGCGCGGGGCGGTGATGCGCCGGTTGTTGAGGTTCGGCTCGGGCTCGGAGAGATAGCCCCAGTTGTAGCGCTTCATGCTCATCGGCCAGGCAAGTGCCGCCGGCATCTGGATGAACGGCCCGATGTCGGAGCCGCCATATTCCAGCACCATCACGGTGTTCTTGCCGTCCTCGGAGAGGCGGTAGGCGAGGGCGGAGCCTGCCGAACCGGATCCGACGATGATGTAATCTGCCTGCTGCATTGCCCCTGTCTTTCCTTGTTTGTCTTGCCTGTTGGTCTGCCCCTCATCCGGCTGCCGCCACCTTCTCCCCGCAAGCGGGGAGAAGGGATATGCCGCGCCGTCACGACCTTTTCGGCGCTCCGTGTGTCAGGTCCCCTCTCCCCGCTTGCGGGGAGGTTAGAGTGAGCGGCAAGCCCTCAATACGGCGCCTCGACCGGGCCCATCGACACGTACACCGTCTTCAGTTCCGAATAGTGCTGCAGCGCCGCCAGCGAGTTCTCCCGCCCGAAGCCGGACTGCTTGGAGCCGCCGAAGGGCACCTCGACCGGGGCGAGATTGTAGGTGTTGATCCAGAGTGTGCCGGCCTCCAGCTGGTCGACCACACGATGCGCCCGAGTGATGTCGCGGGTGAAGACGCCGCCGGAAAGGCCGAGTTCGGTGGCGTTGCCGCGCGCGATCACCTCGTCCTCGTGCTCGAAGTCGAGCACGCACATGACAGGTCCGAAGATTTCCTCGCGGGCGATCGTCATCCCGTCGGTGACGTCGGCAAAGACGGTCGGCTGGATGTAGTAGCCCTCGCCGGGAACATGGTTCGGGATGCCGCCGCCGGTGAGGAGCGTGGCACCCTCCGCCTTGCCCTTGCCGATATAGTCGAGCACCTTGTCGCGCTGTGCCTTCGACACCATCGGCCCGAGCTGCGTCGCCTCGTCCAGCGGCTCGCCGATGACGATCTTTTCGGTCCGCTCCTTCAGCCGCGACAGGAATTTCTGTTTGATGCCCTTCTGCACGAAAACGCGGGTGCCGTTCGAGCAGACCTGGCCGGTCGAGTAGAAATTGCCGAGCATCGCCCCGCCGATGGCGCTTTCGAGATCGGCGTCGTCGAAGACGATCAGCGGCGACTTGCCGCCGAGTTCCATGGTGACGTGCTTCAGCGCAGAGGCTGCCGCACCGGCCACCTTTCTGCCCGTCGGCACCGAGCCGGTCAGCGACACCTTGGCAACGTCGGGATGGTTGACGAGCAGCGGCCCGGTCGTCCTGTCTCCCTGGATGACGTTGTAGAGCCCCTTCGGCAGGCCGGCCTCGATCAGGATCTCGGCGATCTTCAACGCGCCGAGCGGCGTGTTCTCCGACGGCTTGAACACCATGGCATTGCCGCAGATCAGTGCCGGCGCGCCTTTCCAGCAGGCGATCTGCTGGGGATAGTTCCAGGCGCCGATGCCGACGCAGACGCCGAGAGGCACACGCTTGGTGAAGGCGAAGTCCTGGCCGAGCGGGATATAGTCTCCGTTCAGCCCGGCCGCGGCGATGCCGCCGAAGAACTCGAAACTGTCGGCGCCCGAGGTCGGGTCGGCGACGATCGTCTCCTGGATCGGCTTGCCGGTGTCGAGCGTCTCCAGCTCGGAAAGCTCGCGGTTGCGTTCGCGCATGATCTCGGCGGCACGCTTGAGGATGCGGCCTCGCGCAGTCGGGCTCATCGCCGCCCATTCCGGCTGCGCGCGCTTGGCGGCTGCGATCGCCTTCTCGACGATCGCGGGCGTCGCGGCGTGAAGACGCGCGATCACCTCGCCGGTGGCGGGATAGAGGCTCTCGAACGGCGTGCCGGCAGTATCCTCGACATATTCGCCGTCGATGAAGTGCGAGGCTTTGGGTTGGGCTCTCATCTTATTCTCCTCGCGGGTAGCGTTTGGATTCCTCGAGGTTGTCGAGGTTCATGTGGTTGCGCATGTAGCGCTCGGAAGCCTTCTGCAGCGGCTGGTGGTCCCAGGGGTAGTAGGCGCCGTTGCGCAGTGCCTCGTAGACGACCCAGCGGCGCGCCTGGCTCTCGCGCACGGCGGCGTCGAAGGCGGCCATGTCCCAGCACGCCTCGCGCATCTGCCGGAAGGCCTCCAGCGTCGCCTTGACGACCGGGTCGGAGGAGGTCGCCAGATTGGTGCGTTCGAGCGGGTCGGCCTCGAGGTCGTAGAGCTGTTCGGGATCGAGCTCGCAGTGAATGTATTTCCACTTTCCCTCACGGATGCCGACGAGCGGCGCATAGGAGGCTTCCGCGGCGTATTCCATCAGGACCGGCGCGGTGCGCTCTTCCCCGTTGATGACCGGCACGAGGCTCTCGCCGTCTGTCCAGGGCATGACCTCGTCCATGGAAATGCCGGCGAGGTCGCACAAGGTCGGCGTCACGTCGAGGTTGGAGACCGGCGCGGTGTGCAGGCCGGCCGTCACGCCGGGGCCGGCGATCATCAGCGGCACGCGCGCCGAACCCTCGAAGAAGTTCATCTTGAACCACAGACCGCGCTCGCCGAGCATGTCGCCGTGGTCGGAGCAGAACAGGATCAGGGTGTCGTCCAGCATCCGGGTCCGCGTCAACGTATCGACCAATTCGCCGACCTTCTCGTCGAGATAGGAGATGTTGGCGAAATAGGCCTGGCGCGAGCGGCGGACGTTCTCGCGGGTGATGTTGAAGCTGGCATAATCGCAGGAGTGCAGGATGCGCGCGGAATGCGGATCCTGCTCCTCCAGCATGCCGACCTCCGGCTCAAGGTGCTCGCAGTCCTCGTAGAGATCCCAGAACTTCCTGCGCGCCACATAGGGATCGTGCGGGTGGGTGAAGGAGACGGTGAGGCACCAGGGGCGCCGGCCGGTGTCGTCGTTGTCGCGCGAAAGCTGGTAGATCTTCTGGTTGGCGAGGAAGGCGACTTCGTCGTCATATTCCATCTGGTTGGTGATCTCGGCAACGCCGGCACCCGTCACCGAACCCATGTTGTGATACCACCAGTCGATGCGCTCGCCGGGCTTGCGGTAATCCGGCGTCCAGCCGAAGTCGGCCGGGTAGATGTCCGTCGTCAGCCGCTCCTCGAAACCGTGCAACTGGTCCGGGCCGACGAAATGCATTTTCCCGGACAGCGCCGTGTAAAAGCCGGCGCGGCGCAGGTGATGGGCGAAGGTCGGGATCGAGGATACGTATTCGGCTGCGTTGTCGTAGACGCGCGTGCGGCTCGGCAGCTGCCCGGCCATGAACGAGGCGCGGGCCGGCGCGCAGAGCGGCGAGGAGGTGTAGTTGTTGCGGAACCGCGCCGAACGCTTGGCCAGCGCCTTCATGTGCGGCGCGTGCAGCCAGTCCGCCGGGCCGTCCGGAAAGAGCTTTCCGTTCAGCTGGTCGACCATGATGATCAGGATGTTTGGCTTACTGGCGGTCACGGTATGCGGTTCCTTGGGTGAAAATGAATGTCGCTGCGTGCAACCTACCTCCCCCTTGATGGGGGAGGTCGCCGCGAAGCGGCGGGTGGGGGTGATCCTGCGACAGAAACGGTTGCATCAGGAGTGACCTGCTCACCCCGCCCCGGAGCTTCGCTCCCATCCTTTTCGCACACAGTCAGTGCTGTGCCCGTCCCTTTCCCCGCCTGCGGCGAGAAGGTGCCGGCAGGTGGAGGGGCGGTAAGAGAAGCAGAATCGACCGAGCGAAGCTGCGCATTCAGATAGTCCTCCGTCAGCGCGATCGAGGAATCGATGCTGATCGGCACGGACCTCAGACTTTGCCGGATGTAGAGACCGTCGATCATCGCGGCGGCGCCGTCGGCGATGCGGAGTGCGTCGTCGACCGGGCAAAGCTGCCTGAGATTGGCGACGAGGTTCGAGCGCAGGCGGCGCGCATAAAGCACGAGCAGCCGTCGCGTTTCCTCCGAGCGCTGGGAGTCGGCGTAAAAGGCGAGCCATGCGGCGATCGTTTCCGGAGCGAACTGGTCGGCCTGGAAGCTGACGCGGATGATTGCCGAAAGTCTCTCACGCGGCGTCTGAACGGATTGAATCGCTTTGACCACGTCAGTGCGTAACTGTTGGAGAAGACTCCGGATTGTGGCGATCAGAAGCTGCTCCTTGGAGCCGAAATAGTGATGCGCCAGCGCCGGCGAAACGCCCGCGTGCCGCGCGATCTCCGACATGGTGACGGCCAGCGAGCCGTGATCGCCGACAGCCTTGAGCGTCGCGTCCACAAGCGCCTTGCGGCGCACCGGCTCCATTCCAACCTTCGGCATGCACTCCTCCTCTGGGGATCAATCTATTTTTAATTGACTGACCAATCAACAAAAATATGGCGGCGCATGGGCGAGTGCCCGGCGATCATGACAACTGAAGATTTCGTGGTACCATCGGTATTTCTCGTTCCACTGACTGGGGGTTAGTCATGGCTGTTAGTTCGGGAATACCTCGTCTCTCCGAAGTTCGCGGCAAATGGGGCTGGTTCGTCGCTCTCGGCGTTGCCCTGCTTGCCTTTGGCCTGCTAGCCGCCGGCAATCTGCTGTGGGCGACGGTGGTCACGGTGTACTATGTCGGCATGCTGATGATCATCGGCGGCTGCGTTTATCTGGCTCATGCCTTCCAGGTGAAGGCGTGGAAGGACACGATCTACTGGGTGCTGAGCGCGCTGCTTTATCTTGCCGCCGGCGTTCTGGCCTTCACCAACCCGATCCTGACCTCGAAGGTGCTGACGCTGTTCATGGCCTGCGCCCTGCTCGTCTCCGGTCTCTTCCGCATCTGGGTGGCGTTTCACTCGCGCGACGAGGGTGCCGGCTGGGGTTGGCTGCTGGCGGGCGGCATCGTCACCGCGCTGGCCGGTATCGTTTTTCTCATCGGCTGGCCGGTAAACAGCCTGTGGCTGCTCGGCCTGTTCCTCGCCTTCGATCTGGCGATGCAGGGGTGGGCGCTCATCTTTTTCGGTCTGGCGTTGCGCAAGGCTTAGCCCTTCGCGCGGCGACGTGTCCGTTTGACAGCGCCGCGCCATTCGCGTTACGAAGTGCGCGTGGGATGGGGATGGAGCTCCCCGATAACCGCCGGATCGGCTGATAGCTCCTGCCAAGGCGGACCGGAAGGTCGCCCGGCAGGCGCGTGCAATGGCAGCCGCACCCGGGTGGTTTCCGTTACCGCCACACATCGTGGAAGGGTAGCGTTATGAATTATCTCATTGTTTTTCTCGGCGCGGGGATCGGCGGCGCCGGTCGGCACGGCATCAACGTCCTTGCCGCCCGAATTTCCAGCAACGGCTTTCCGCTCGGAACGCTGACCGTCAATGTCACAGGCTGTTTGACGATGGGGCTGCTGGCCGGCTTTTTTGCTTTTCGCGGGCACCTGCCGCAGGAGGTGCGCCTGCTGCTCACGACCGGCGTTCTCGGCGGCTTTACGACCTTCTCCGCGTTCGCGCTCGATACCGCGCTTCTGTGGGAGCGGGGGAACCTGGGGCTTGCGCTCGCCTATGTGCTTGCAAGCGTCATCCTGTCACTGTCCGCCATCGGGGCCGGCCTGTTCCTGGCGCGTGTCGCCTGGGTCAGCCTGCCGTGAAGCCGATCCTCGCATCCTGGCAGTTCTGGGCGGTCGGCTCGGCGGTCTTCGCCGCCCTGACCGCCGTCTTCGCCAAGATCGGCATCGAGGGCGTCAATTCCGATTTCGCCACCTTCGTCCGCACCATCGTCATCCTCGCCGCACTTGCGTTCATCCTTGCGATCAACGGAAGCTGGCAGGAGCCGGCGTCAGTGTCGGGCAGGAGCTGGCTGTTCCTCGTCCTGTCGGGGCTTGCGACCGGGGCGTCCTGGGTATGCTACTTCCACGCCCTGAAGCTTGGCGACGCCTCGCAGGTGGCGCCGGTCGACAAGCTGAGCGTGGTGCTGGTTGTCGCCTTCGCGGCTCTGTTCCTCGGGGAACGGCTGTCGCCGATGCACTGGCTGGCGGTCCTGATGATCGCGGTGGGCGCCGTCATGCTGACGCTGCGCATTTAATGACAGTTTTATGCAAGTCCTTGCCATCATTGAAGTTTCATTAAACTGTCATCTTGGCGAAACCGATTGTTGAGATTTCGCGGGAAAAGAGTCCGGTACGTTCAAGACCCCGGAGTCCCCGATGTCCGCTGCCGAAATGCTTGCCCGTCACCGCTTTAGTGATGACCAGATCGTCACGCTTTCCAAGCTTGCCATCGAAACGGCGTTCCAGCCGATCGTCGAAGCGGCGTCAGGTGCGGTGTTCGGCTACGAAACGCTGATGCGCGGCCACGAAAAACTCGGTTTCCGCTCGCCGCTCGACCTTCTGGACCGCGCACACGAAGCCGGCGAGCTTCTGGCGCTGGAGCACATGATCAACAGCCGTGCGCTCGCAGCCTTTGCCGCGTTGCCGGACTTTGCCAGCCGGACGCTGTTCATCAATCTCGATACCCGCCTCGTCGTCGAGGCGGCCGACGTGGTCGAGCGCCTGTCGAGCCACCTCCAGCGCGCCGGCATTCCCGCCTCCTCGATTTGCTTCGAGATTTCGGAACGCTTCGACAATGGCGATGTGCCGGAGTTCGGCGCCTTCCTCGGCCGGCTGCGGCAGGAGGGGTTCAAGCTGGCGATCGACGACTTTGGGACCGGCCACAGCGGCATGAAGGCCCTGTGCGACCATGCGGTCGACTACCTCAAGATCGACCGGCACTTCGTTTCCGGAATCGACAGGGATGCGCGAAAGCGCCACCTTGTGAAGAGCACGGTCAACGCGGCCCATGTGCTCGGCATCCGGGTGATCGCCGAAGGCGTGGAGACGCAGGCCGAATTCATCGCCTGCCGCGATGCCGGCTGCGATCTGGCGCAGGGGTGGCACATTTGCCGCCCGCAGACGGACATGACCGTCCTCCGGCCGGTCTATGCGTTGGCGGTGGGCGCAGGCACGGCCCGTCGCAACGAGCGCTCGATCGACAGCATCCTGATCCGCCGGCAGATCGAACAGCTGCCGGCCGTGCGGGAGAATGCCAGCCTGGAGTCGGTGTTCGAACTGTTCCGCAAGGACCCCAAGCGGACCTTCTTTCCCGTTCTCAACGCCAATGACGAGCCGCGCGGGATCCTCTATGAGTATCACGTCAAGGAACTGAGCTATCATCCGTTCGGTCGCGACCTCTTGAAGAACAAGCTCTACCAGCGGAGCCTGGCGCACTTCACCACGATGGCGCCGGTGGCCGACCTCGAGACGCCGGCCGAGCAACTGCTTGCCAAATTCGCCGACATGGGCGGCAGCGAATGCGTGATCCTCACCGAGAACATGCGCTATGCCGGCATCCTCAGCGCCTCTTCGCTGCTGCGGATCATCAGCGAGAAGCAACTCAAGACCGCCGAAGACCAGAATCCCCTGACCGGCCTGCCGGGCAACCGTTCCATCCACGAGTACCTGCAGGAGCAGGGGCTCGACACCGATCAGGTCCGGTACGTCTGTTACTTCGATTTCGACAACTTCAAGCCGTTCAACGATCACTACGGCTTCCAGATGGGCGACCGCGCGATCCTGCTTTTCACCTCGTTGATGCGCCGCCATTTCATCGGTGATGATATCTTCATCGGTCATCTGGGTGGCGACGATTTCTTCGCGGGCGTTTCGGGACGTGATGCTGCGGACGTCGAAGCCCTGCTGGAGCGCCTTCTGCAGGATTTCGGTCGCGAAGCCCGCCACCTCTACTCTGCCGAGGATCTTCTGGCGGGCGGCATCCGCGGCCGGGATCGTGACGGCGCCCCGCGTGACTATCCCCTGATGCGCTGCTCGGCCGTCATCCTTGCTGTGCCGAAGGGGGAATTGGTTTCCGACCCGCAGCAGATCAGCGCCCGGATCGCGGCGCTGAAGGGAGCCGCGAAAGGGAGCGAGCGGGGCATCGTGTTCTGCAGCGAACGCGTCCGGCACGCCTAAAGCATGTTTCCCGGGGCCAAGACATCCGAAAGAAGAAGGACCTAAAGCACGGCAAGCGAATCTGAAAGATCGCGACGCGCTTTAGGCCAAGGGAAGGGCGGACCCGCCGGATCCGCCCTCTTTCAGCCTGACAGCTTGCGCACACACACAGCCGCAAGCCCGGCCTATCCTGAGCGATCCGTTGTAGTGTCGGGGCAGATCGCTCAAGACTCTGCAGTTACTGCAGAATCTTCACGGCGTGGGCTTCATGCTTTTTCCCGACCATGTCCCACGATACGGAGACTTTCTCCCCGGCCTTCAGACCGGGATCCTTGAAGCCCTTCGGCAGTATGTAGGTGGTGCCGTCGGAGAGCGTCAGGCTCATGTCATGGGCGCTAAAAGATTTCACTGTTCCGGTCGCGGTCTGGGCTGCAAGAGCTGCGGCAGGCGTGGCCAGGAGGGCAACGATCGCAAGGTTGGAAAGAAGAACACGCATGAGACTTGTCCTGTTTAGGCCCTGCAAGGGGCTCTTTCCGAAGCCGTCCGAATGCGTCGTGTCGCGACCGAGGGGCCGCCGGCGCTTCCCGGCTTCCGTGTGAAAATTAGGACTGTCTAATGATGACTTCAAATTAAAGATAGGTAATTTGGTAAGTCGATGAAATTACGAAAATTCAATGGTTTGTGACGAATTGTGGCGACTGCAAGATGACCGAAATTTAATGTTCGCAGGCCTCGCAGACCTGACGTTCGCAGGCACTTTCCGCTATCTTCGCGATAGCACGAAGGCGCTCTTGCGCCGACAGCACGGAGAAAACGCCATGCCCCTGCCCGAAACCATGACCTTTGTCGACGTCAGCGAGCCTGGCGGTGTCGAAAACCTGATGATGGCGCAGGGACCGCTTCCCGACATGCGACCCGGTGAAATCCTTGTCCGCGTCGGCGCCGCCGGCATCAACCGCCCCGATATCATGCAGCGCAAGGGGGACTATCCGCCGCCGCCGGGCGCAAGCCCCATCCTCGGCCTGGAGATTGCCGGCGAAGTGGTTGCCTGTGGCCCCGGCGTGACCGAGTTTTCGGTGGGAGACAAGGTCTGCGCGCTCGCGAACGGCGGCGGCTATGCCCAGTACTGCGCGGTGCCGGCCAGTCAGGCGTTGCGGTTTCCGAAGGGCTACGACGGCGTCAAGGCCGCGGCGTTGCCGGAAACCTTCTTCACCGTCTGGGCCAATCTCTTCATGATGGCCGGGTTGAAATCCGGCGAGACGGTGCTGATCCACGGCGGCACCAGCGGGATCGGAACGACCGCAATCCAGCTTGCGATCGCCGTCGGCGCCAAGGTCTACGCCACGGCCGGGTCGGTGGAAAAATGCGAGGCCTGCGTCGGCCTTGGCGCCCATCGGGCGATCAACTACCGGACGGAGGACTTTGCCGCCGTCATCGCCGAGGAGACCGGCAAACGCGGCGTCGACGTGATCCTCGACATGATCGGGGCCGCCTATTTCGACCGGAACCTGAAGTCCCTCGGGCTGGACGGGCGGCTCTCGATCATCGCCTTCCTGGGGGGCGCCGTCGCCGAGAAGGTCAGTCTTGGGCCGATCCTGACAAAACGCTTGAGGGTCATGGGCTCGGCAATGCGGCCGCGCACGGTGGCGGAAAAGAAGGCGATCCGCGACGAGCTCCTGGAAAAGGTCTGGCCGCACCTGGATTCCGGCCGCGTGGCGCCGGTTATCCAGTCGGTCCTGCCCTTCACCGAGGTTGCAGCCGCCCACCGCACGCTGGAGCAGGGCGACCACATCGGCAAGGTGGTGATCACCTTCGACTGAGGTGGAGTTTCAGCGCTGCCGCAGCAGCGACACTGCCAGGACGAAGGCGGCGAGGCCGGGAAGCGCGAACAGGCCATAGAGCCAGCTCGCCGCCGAAATGTTGCCGGCGACGCCGCCCGGATCGAGAAGCCCGGTGCTGTTTGCCACCACCCCCGCAAGCGCGGCGCCGAAAGCGCTGCCGAGCGACTGCATGGTGGTGATCGCCGCGGACGCCTTGTCCTTCTCGTCCTCGGGAGCGCGCTTGAGCACCAGCGTCACCAGATGCGCCCAGCCCATGCCGACGCCGAAGCCCATGCCGAAGATCGCGATCGTTGCCGGCGCGAGCGTTGCAACGCTCGAGTCCGGATTGGCGCGCGCCAAAAGGACAAGAAGAGCGCCGGTCGAAACCGCCTCGACCAGCGTGCCGGCCGCGATGGAGACGACGGCCCGCCTTCCCGAAAGGCCCGCCGTCAGGAAGGCCGCTGCGGTCCAGCCGAGCGCCAGCACCGCCACAAGATAGCCGGACATCAGCGGCGTCACGCCGTGCAAGCCCTGCAGGAAATAGGGGATGTAGATGTCGGAGGCGAGCGCCACGAGCATCAGCAGCATGATCAGGTAGATGCGGGCAAGCATTGACGAGAGCCGCACGGCGCCGGCCGGCAGGAGGCGCGCTCGCGCGCGCCGCTCGATCGCCACCATCGCGAAGATCGCGACGGTCGCGAGACCGACAAGGGCGGCGCGCAGTGGCACGGCCTCGACCGATCCGGCGAAGGAAACGAACAGGACAGAGGCGAGCAGCAGCGCGATCTGCGCGTAAGGGGCCGGGGCGACCTGGTGTCGGTCCTCTCCCCGCGGCAGCCGGCGAGGGGCCAGAAGCGCCATTGCCAGCGCGATCGGGACGAGTATGGCAAAGGCCTCGCGCCAGGCGCTGCCATTGGCAAAGATGCCGCCGATGCTCGGACCGAGGAACGTCGCAACACCCCAGATCGCCGCGTAGAGTGTCGATGCCTTGCGCCAGAGCGCTTCGGGATAGACGAAACGAATGAAGGAATAGCCGAGTGTGACCAGCAGCCCGGCACCAAGGCCCTGGACGGCGCGGCCGACGAGCACGATTTCGATGACCGGCGCCACCGCGCAGATGAAACTGCCGGCACCAAACAGCGCCGCACCACCCACATAGCAGCGGTTGAGCGAGACGCCGGCCGGCCGCACGGCGACGAAGATCGAACCGACGACTGAGGCGGCCACATAGAGCGTCGTCGCCCAGGCGAACAGCGACAGCCCGCCGATGTCGCGCACGATCGAGGGCATCAGCGTGGCGGTGATGTAGGTCTCGATCGCGTGCATCGAGATGCCGCCGCCGAGCATGAGCGTCGGAAAGAGATTCGCGCCGGAGAAAAGGTCCGAAAGGCGCGACGGCGCGGAGATTGGCGGTGCTTCTGTCATTGGTTACGCAAGGAAAGAGGGATTCGGCCGAAACCTACATGTTTTGCGTTTCGCGGGAAGAGCCAAATGTCACGACAGTTCGAGGAGTCCACAAAACCGGAACGGGTCTGGAAACCTCTTGCCTCGGGATGCCATGGCGCATGATTTCGGCTAAGAGAGCAACCGTATCGCAATTCCTTGAGGGCAAGCAGCATGGAAAATCCGGTCCTGGTCGAGGTTACGCGCGGAAATCGCGTCGAAAGCCGCCATCGCGGCATGGTGGTGGCGGTCGATGGGGATGGCAAGGTGGTCTTTTCCCTCGGCGACATCGACGCGGCGGTTTTCCCGCGCTCGGCTTGCAAGGCGATGCAGGCGCTTCCCCTGGTCGAAAGCGGCGCGGCCGACGCTTACGGCTTCGGCGCGAAGGAACTGGCGCTTGCCTGCGCCTCCCACAACGGCGAGCCGGAGCATGTGGCGCTTGCCGCCCGGATGCTCGCTGCGGCGGGCAGGGACGTCTCGGCATTGGAATGCGGCGCCCATTGGTCTTCCGACCAGCGCGTGCTGATCGACCAGGCCCGCACGATCGAGCGGCCGACCGCGCTGCACAACAATTGCTCCGGGAAGCATGCCGGTTTCATTTGTGCCGCCTGCCACTCCGGCACCGACCCCAAGGGCTATGTCGGCTACGACCACCCGATCCAGGCGGAAATCCGCGGCACCATGGAAAGCCTGACGGGGGCGGCGCTGGCGCACGACAACTGTGGCACCGACGGCTGCTCGATACCGACCTATGCGGTGCCCTTGAAGGCGCTCGCGCACGGTTTTGCCAAGATGGCGACGGGAACCGGCCTTGCGCCAGGCCGCGCCCGCGCCTCCAAACGGTTGATCGATGCCTGCATGGCCGAGCCCTTCTTCGTTGCCGGCAGCCGCCGCTCCTGCACGCAGTTGATGCAGATCGCGCCGGGCCGCATCTTCGCCAAGATCGGCGCCGAGGGCGTGTTCTGTGCCGCATTGCCGGAAAAGGGGATAGCGATCGCGTTGAAATGCGAGGAAGGCGCGTCGCGCGCGGCCGATGCGATGGTGGCGGCAACGCTTGCGCGCTTCTTCGACGACACCCCCGAGATCAAGGCCTCGCTCATGGCCCATGCCAATCACGCCATGCACAACTGGAACGGCATCCATGTCGGCGATATCAGGGTGACCGGGGCACTCGCGGTCTGACGGGGCTGAGGTCCGTCATGCGGCGCGCGCACTTTCGGAGGCGGGCACTGGGGCGGACCTGAACGCCTCATAGGCTGGCATTCCGGTCCGGAACCGCCATCAGCTGGTCCGATTGGCCGTTTTCGCAGACGCTGCGTCAGGCGACCGTTCGGCGACCAGTTCCCATGTCTCGACTGCCTCGGCACGCCCCTTCGCATGCACCGGACCGATCGGGCGGAAAACAAACAGGTCCTGAGCCACGCGATGGACGGCGCCGCTGGCAAGGATAGTGGTGCCAAACTCCTTGTTCAGCCCCTCAAGCCGCGATGCGACGTTGATTGTGTCGCCCATGGCAGTGTACTGCTGACGCGAGATTGCCCCGAAGCTGCCGACGACCGCCTGTCCGCTGTGAAGACCGAACCGCGTTATGAGTTCGGGGCGGTCGCTGTCGCGGTTTGTCTCGTTCATACCGTCGATGGCAGCCTTCATGGCGAGCGCACAGCGACAGCCCTTCTCGACGTGATCGGCTTCGGGAACGGGAGCATTCCACATGACAAAGACGGAATCGCCGAGATACTGGACGACCGTGCCTCCATGGCGTTCGATAATCTGGTTCAACATCTCGAAATAGGCAGACAGGATATCGACGACCTCCTCGGGCGGATGCTGCTCGGAGATCGTGGTGAAGTCGCGTATGTCGGTGAAAAGGGCCGTCACGTCCTGGCGCGCCGCCCTTGTGGACGTGTCGGCGGGGTTGATGATCCGCCGGACAACCTCGCGCGGGACATAAAGGGCAAACTGGCCGATGGCGCGCCGAGAGGCGGCCAGCGCGCCTGCCAACGTGTTGATCTCGCTGATGAGCGAGTGTGACGCGCCTTTTGCCGCGAAATCGAGATCACCGATCCTGCGCGCTTCATCAGAGAGCCGGTACAGCGAGCGGCTGATCAGGCGCGAGAGCAGGATGGAGGCTACGATCCCCGCAATTACGAAGGCCGCGGCCATTGCGAGATTGCGCAGGAGCTGCCGATTTGCCTGGCGCACGAGGTCTTCGAGCGGCACGACGACGGCGACGGAACTGCCCTTGAACAGATTGGAGAAGGACACCGGGGCGATCTGGACCAGATAGCTCTCCCCGTCCAGGTCGAACCGGGCCATCTGCCCGCTTGCGACGCTCGGGTCGTGACGAAGCCGGATCACTGCTTCGACCGTTCTGTCCAGCGCTACCGTTGCGCCGTCGCCCGTTCCGCGTCCCGACCAGGTGCCGAGTATCCTGCTCATCATGGCCGGGTCGGAATGCGCCACGAGCTTGTCCTGTTCGTTGAGGATGTAGCTGCGCGCGCGCGGCGAGATCTCCCGCGCATCGAGCAGGTGGCTGACGGTCTCGAGGTGGATGTTGACCCCGACCACGACCTGCCCGTTGTCTTTCATGGGAGCCGCGATCGTAAGCGTCGGGACCTTCAGCGTTCCGCTGACGAAGGGACCGACGGATGCGGGCGTTCCGTACCGGGCAACCGCGCGGTACCATGGACGCTCTCTTGCATCGAAGGTCGTTTTCGCGAACGGCCGCGCCCCGATCAGGCGGTCGTTGCCGTCGACAAACCGCATGGTTTCGACACGGACGGCCTTGTCCTGTGTCGTGACAATCCGGACCGCGAACGCGGTGTCGTCGGGCGCTGAAAGGGCTGTTCGGACATGTGGGTTTGCCGTGTTGATCGCCTGGATGTAGGAGCCGTCCGGGTAACCGGCCAGGATGCTCGTCGCATTAGGGACGTTGCGAAGCACCTCGAGGAAGAAGGCCTGCTTTTCCTCAAGCTCCAAAGGCGGTCGGGAGACCAGTTGCGGCAGGGTGGCGGCGACGGCAACGACTTCATATCCCCCCTCGAGGGCGTATTTGTACCCATCGACAAGGCGCAGGCTCATCTGCCGCATCAGCTTCTCGCCCGCAAGGATTGCGGCTCCGCGCCCCTGGCTGAACGCCATCCAGATCAGCGGTATCGAAATGCAAAGCAGCAGGGTCGCGACCAGCACGCTGAGATGCAATCTAAGGGGTTTTGACCAATTCACCTGATCTCCGATGGTGCCAGTGCGCCTGCGAATTGTCCGGACCGTCAAACCCGCTGGCGTTCCAGCACGCCATCGCGGTTTGTGTGCCGCAAAACTCTAACAGCGAAGGGAGTGATCGGAGGACGTATCATCTGGTAGGCTACGGCCTGAGGTGCACACAACCGTTCGCGGGGGGGGGGGCGAGCCGGCCTTTTGGCTCGTCTGCAGGCGTGCGAAAATTGTTGGAAAATAGTCCACCTGCCGCGTCGGAACCAGCGCACCCGATACGTCCTTGAGCCATTCGATGGTCACGCTATGGGCGTGACCCGAGTAAACCCGAAAAAAGGAGCCGCCGTATGCGCATGATCTTCGTCAACCTGCCCGTCAAGGACCTGCCGGCCACGCGCCGCTTCTTCGCGGCCCTTGGTTTTACGTTCAATGAACAGTTCAGCGACGAGCAAGCGGCCTGCATGGTCGTTGACGACAACATCTTCGTCATGCTGCTGGTCGAAAGCCGGTTTAAGGACTTCGTCACCGGCGCCGTCGGCGATCCGGAGATGGACACCCAGGTCCTGACCTGCCTGTCCGCAGCGAGCCGCGACGAGGTCGACTCGTTCAAGGCGAAGGCACTCGCTGCCGGCGCCCGCGAATGGAAGCCGAACATCGAGTTCGGCCCGATGTATGGTTGCAGCTTCCAGGATATCAACGGCCATGTCTGGGAAATGATGCACATGGCGCAGGGCTGAGGCCGGTCGGAGGGGGTCGCGTCGGTGACGTTCGGGTTGCGGCCCGACACTTTTCGCGTTCGCTGACGGCCGGCCACTGGCGGCAGGAGGCGGGCGCTGGCAGAGTGGTTCCGGGATTCACTGAAACGGACCGGAGGACACCATGCTGACCCTGCACTACGCGCCGCGCACCTGCTCGCTCGCCTCACTCATCGCGCTCGAGGAAAGCGGGCTGGGTTTCGAGGTGAAGAAGTTGGACCTTGCCGGCGGTGCGCAGCGCTCGCCCGACTATCTGGCGATCAATCCCAAGGGGAGGGTGCCCGCGCTCGTCGGCGATCGCGGCATCCTCACCGAGACCCCGGCAATCCTCGCCTATATCGCCCAGGTGACACCCGGCGGCAGGCTGGCGCCGCTCGAAGATGCCTTCGCCTTCGCCCGCATGCAGGCGTTCAATTCCTATCTCTGCTCCACCGTTCACGTCGCGCATGCTCACAAGCTCAGGGGCGTGCGCTGGACCGACGACGCGGCGGCGATCGAGACGATGAAGGCGAAAGTGCCGGAGAACATGGCCGAGTGTTTTCGGCTGATCGAGGAAGGAATGTTCACCGGCCCGTGGGTGATGGGCAACGCCTATTCGGTCGCCGATCCCTATCTCTTCACCATCGGCGGCTGGCTAAAAGGCGACGGGGTCGATCCCGCCCGCTTTCCCAAAGTGGCAGAGCACCGCGCCCGGATGCTGGAGCGCCCGGCTGTCCAGCGCGCCGTTGCACGGGAAGAGGCCTGAAGGCAGCCTACGCACGTCGCACCACCGCGGGCAGCGCCTATTCTCGTGGAATGCTGGCAGCCTCAGGGCGATGTGCGCGGCGAAGCTTGGCGGGCGCACGTCTCTGCCAGGCCTCGGCGATGCGCCGGCGCAGCGCCTCATCGTCGATTGCGCCGGCGTGCACGAGGATCGCCGGCCAACCATGATAGTGCGGCGTCTCGAAATAGATGTCGGGCGCCATTTCGATGAAGTGTTCCTTCTCGTCCAGCGGCATTGAAAGGACGACCACGTCGTCGCTTCGGGCGCAGGCGATCATTTTCCCCGCCACCTTGAGCGCCATGGCGCCGTAGGACGTGCCTGTTTCCACGCCGGGAAGGTCGCTCGCCAGGCGCTCCAGCCGCGCTGTCAGCGCTTCCTTCACGGGTTCTGCCATGCGCCACTCCTCTTTGCGGTGGCTCATCATAGCTTGGTCTTGTTGGCGAAGGGAGACGAATGGCGCTTACTGCGTCATCTCCGTTCAGATGTCACCGGCAGAGTACGCCGGCCTCGCATGCCACCTTCCCGGAGGGAATGCCGCGAAACGGCAGGTCGGCGCGCTGGCGCTCGCCCATCGCTTCGATCTGTGGATGCGCGAGCGGGTCGCGGATCCAGTCGGCCGCAACGGTGTCGTCACCGGACGGCGGCACGGCGATCCGCCTGAGCCTGCTTAAGAAAAACTTGAACATTGTTCCCTCCTGCAGGTTCCCGGCGTCATCATTGTCGTGATCGATCAAGGCTTGGGAGGATTGATCCGGCGAAATCATCGTCGTTTTCGGCGGCGTTTTCAATTGAGGAGATCAGGGCGATAGTATAGAAAATCTATATGAAAAACTTGAACAGTATCCACCTGAACGGGCTGCGCGCGATCGAGGTGGTCGGGCGTCTGGGTTCCCTGCAGGCGGCGGCAGACGAACTCGGCGTCACCGTCGGCGCGGTCAGCCAGCAGGTGATCAAGGCCGAGCGCCAGCTTGGGCGGATAGTCTTCGACCGCACCACGCGCGGCATGGTCCCGACCGCGTTTGGCGAGCCGCTGCTGAAGAGGCTGAATGCCGGCTTTCGCGAACTGTCCGAGGCGGTCGGCAGCGCCAGGCACCGCGACGACGCGATCCTCGTCATCTCCGTGGCGCCGATTTTCGCCCAGCGCTGGCTGATCCACCGCATCCATCATTTCAGCGCGGCGCATCCCGAGATCAGCCTGCGCATCGAATCGACGACGGCGCTGGTGGACCTGTCCGGCTCCGATGTGGACCTTGCCATCCGTATCGGGCCGGGAAACTGGCCGGGGGTGAAGGCTGAGTTCGTCCTGCCGCAGGAGATGTTTCCGGTTTGCACGCCGGCATTGGCCGAACGGCTCCGCTCGCCCGCCGACCTCGTCGACATGCCGGCGGTGATCGACGCCAACGACCCGTTCACCTGGGACGTCTGGCTGAAGGCGGCCGGGCTGGATCAGCCGGCGCCGAAAACGCGTCACGTGTTCAGCGACGCCTCGCTCTGCCTCGATGCGGCGCTGGCGGGGCAGGGGGTGTTGCTCGCCTGGCCGATCCTCGCGTCCTGGGCGTTGAAGGAGGGCAGGCTGGTCGCGCCGTTCGATATCCGCGTCAGGACGGGGATGGGCTACTACTTCGTCACGGCCCCGGATATCCGGGAGCCGCGCAAGGTCACCCTGTTCAAGGCCTGGATGAAGCAGGCGATTGCCGAAAGCGTCGGCGAGAATGCGGACTGGGCGTCTATTCCGGTTCCTTGAGGCGCGCCTCGAACATGGTCTTGAAGGCCGGGCGCGCCTGGCAGGCCGCAAGCCAGGCCTTCACGTTGGGGGCTGCATCGAAGAGCTCCGTCTGGCTCATCGTGTAGCGGAACACCTCGGCAAGGTTGAGGTCCGCGACCGTGAAGCGATCGCCGACGACATGCCCGGTCGCGGCGAGCCGCTGGTCGAGCAGCGCGAACGCCTTCTTCAGGGCCTTGGTGGCGGCGCGGACCGTGAGCCGGCCCTCATCGCTTTCGGCGGCGTTCTTGTCGAGCGTGAGGATGATCTTGATGGCGTTCGGTTCCACTTCGGTTGCCGCCCACATCGTCCACTGCAGCATTTCCGCCTCTTCGGTGACGGTCTGGCCGGAGAGCGGGCCACCGTGCTTGCGGGCGAGATAGAGGTTGATCGCCAGGGATTCGTTCATGACGAAGCCGCCGTCGTCGATGCAAGGGATTAGGCCGGCCGGATTGACCGCCAGGAACTCGGGCGAGAGCGTGTTGAGCGGCGCTTCGGCGGCGGCCGGATCATCGAGCCGGTAGCCCTGGATCACCGGGACCGAGACGAACGGGACGCCGAGCTCGCCGGCCATCCAGTAGTTGCGCGAGGCGCGCGAGCGATAAACGCCATAGATCGTGAGCATGTGCGATTCTCCGTGGTTCGTAGGCACAGATTAGGAGTTCGCATCGCCAGGTGATAGGTTGCGGGCGTGATCGTTCGATGAAAAGTGATGATGGTTCGCGGCGGGCCTTCAGCCACAATGCCGCATTGACCGGCACGCGGAAACAGCGATATGGCGGAAGCATCCGTAATCGTACGGATGACGAGGAAGCGATGAACCTGAGGGGCAACAAGGCGGCTGTGCTTGTGCGCATGCTCTGCATGCTCGCCCTGGTGTTTTTGTCCTTCGCCCACAAGCCGGTCGTGGCGGCGCCGCTGTCGCCGGCCGAGCTGGCGGCCATCACGCTGCCGGACGGCACCGTTGCCGACCTGTGCATCAATGGCGGCGTCGAGCATGGCAAGCCCAAGCAGGGCCTGGGTCCGGCGTGTGAAGCCTGCCGCATCAGTGCCGCCGCTCTTCTGCCCGTCCCGACCGATATCGGCGGCCGGCTCATTGCTTTCCGTATCGTCGCCGACCGCCCGCTGATTGAAGCGGTCGTCACCGGCCAGCGCTACGAGCTGGGCGCGCCGCCCACGGCTCCGCCCCACCTGTCGATCTGATCTTACGCCATCCGCACGCGCAGCCCGCGTGTGGTCCGCAGTTCACTTCGACGGAATTCTGCATGACGAAGTCATCCGACGCGCCGGCACTCGCCGCTGCGGGGATTCCCGCCTTCTCCCGGCAGCTTCGTGCGCCGGCCGGCCCCCTCGGGCTCGGCGGAGGCGCGATCCATGTCGACCGGGTGCCCGTGAAAAGCGTGTCTGAAATTGCGTTTGCACAAGCTTTGTCGAACGAAAAGGTGCTCGAATATCCGCGAGCATGAGGGCTGCGAACAACGCCTCTTCAACAAGTTTGGTGCCGTGGCGAGACGCCAGCACCTTCGAATTTCTGCCCAACGAAAGGGAATGACATGAAACTTCTCCCAAAGATCCTGGCAGCCGCGATGCTGTTTGCCGTCCCCGCCTTCGGTGCGCTTGCGCATGACTACAAGGCGGGCAACCTCGAAATCCATCATCCGGCGTCGCGGGCGACGCTGGCCGGGCAGCCGGTCGGTGGCGGATTCATGACGATCACCAATAATGGCCAGGAGGCCGACCGGCTTGTCTCCATCACCTCGCCGGTTTCCGACGACGTGCAGATCCATGAAATGGCGGTGGAAAACGACGTGATGAAGATGCGCCAGTTGAAGGACGGCATCGAAATTCCGGCCGGCGCCAAGGTCGAGCTGAAGCCCGGCGGGCTGCATGTGATGTTCATGGCGATCAAGCAGCCCTTCAAGGAGGGCGAGAAGGTTGCCGCCACGCTGAACTTCGAGAAGGCCGGTTCGGTCGAGGTCCAATTCATGGTCGGCCCGTCCAAGGCCAAGCAAGAGCAGCAGCACAGCCAGACTGAAGGCGAACCCCACAAGATGTGAGGCGAAACAGAGATGGGGAAGGCACGCAGAGAGCCTTCCCCATCCGCCCCATCGCCCCTCCGGCGTTCGGGCAACGGAGGGGCGAGTGCCGCGGCCGCCCCATGCATCCGGCGGCGCCGTTAGAAGTTGACCGCGGACGCGTCACATGTACGCGCACCGCGGGAGCGCCTGCCCGCCTTATCCCGTACGGTTGCGCTCAATCGTGATATGCGCGAACCGCTCCGGTTCGTCCGAAAGCTCGCCTGTCGCCCGCTCGTTCCAGCGATAGCCGGCGATGGCGCCCTGCGGCGTCTCCTCGAAGATGTTGCCGGAAATCAGCGCCGAACCGGCGCCTTCGACGACGGTCACCGCGCAGCCGACGGGCGTGCCACGCACCAGGTTTCCGTTGACGACGAGCCCGCGCATGAACGGCCCCCAGCCGAGCATCAGTCCGTATTTCGGCGCGTTCTCGACCGTATTGCCACTGACGACGGTGTCCGCTTCCACCGCGATGCCGAAGCCGAAGCCCGCGCCGTCGTGCACGTAGGGCCCTTCGAGGCGGAGGTTGCGCACGACGTTGCCCGTCACCGTCGCCAACCTGCCGCCTTCGTTGAAGTTGACGATCAGGATGCCGTTGGCCGCCCCGTCGATCAGGTTGCCGTTTACGATCGCGCCCTGGAAACCGAACTCCGAATAGATCGCCGTCTCCCCGGAATTGAGGCAGGTGTTGCCGGCGATCTGCACGTTCGATCCGGCATTCGCGCGGATCGCCGAGAAGGCGCAGTGCGAGACGTGGTTGTTTGTCACCATGACGTCATCGGCGCGGAAGATGTTGATGCCGTTGCCGTACTCGCCGGTGCCGCCCTTCGTCGCGGCGATCTGCGCGATGCGGTTGCCCGAGACGATCGTGCCGTCCGGCCCCTTGTTCCAGCGGTGCACGAGGATGCCGGCATTGGCGCATTCCATGATGGTATTGGCAGAAATTGAAAGTCCGCTGCTTTCGATCGCATAGACTGCGAAGTCCGCAGCGCCCGAAATGCGGTTTCTGTCGATGCGCCCGCCGCAGCGTTCGAGATACAGCGCCGACTTGGCCGAGCCTTTGATCTCGCAGTTTTCGATCCGGACCTCGCGTGCACCGCCGAGGTGGACCAGCCCCTGCACGGTTTCGTCGAGCCAGCGGTTGCCACCGTCGATGACGAGGTTTTCGAGAACGACGCTGGTGACGTCCTGCCCGGCGAACAGATGGCCGCCGCCGCCGTAGAGGATGCGTGTCGCCCCCGGAACACCCGTGAGCCGGGTGTTGTCGGGAAGCTCGATATTGGAGACATGATAGTCGCCGGGCGGCAGGTAGACCGGCAGGTTCTTCGCCGCCGCGTCGCGCAGGAGCTTCGCGAACGCCTTGCTCTTGCGGTCGTCTCCGCCCGGCCGCACGCCATGCGCGGACGCATCGATCGCGCCGCGCAGGTCGACGTTCAAAAACGGCGTGCCGGCGCCGAGCGCGGGGACGGCCGCCGCGCCCAGGCCTATCGAAAAGAGAAATAACCGTCTGCTAACCATGTCTGCTCCTTGCAGACACGGATGCAGGAAGCGTGCCACCGCAATTCGTGCCGAAACGGCACAGCTGGAGCCCTCCGGCAGCGCGGTGCTGCCCACTGCCAAGGCCGGGTTGGCACATTGAACGGAAATGGGACTGAACGGGCGCGGGGGCAGCCGAAGGGATGCCAGCCTGCTGGTCGTCACGGTGGCCCGCAAACTTTTTGATGACGCAGGCGGCTGCTGAGCTGGGTTAGCTGCCGAGGCCGCGGATCGGAAAACTTGCCGATGGGCAATGCATCTTATCGACGGCTTACGTCACTGCAGGGAGGTGGCGCGGATCGAGGTGAGGCGGCGCGATCAGCGGCCGCGCTCAACGGGATACGCTACGCCAATGATTGCTCTTCTTCGGAACCCCGGCCACGTGGCGCTAGCCCCGCCGCCAGTAGTGCATTTCCATCATCTTGTCCCAACTGCCGTCGTTCTGGCGCACCAAGGCGGTGAGGGTGCGATGCCGGTCGTCGATGAAGGTGATGATGTCCTGATAGGGCACCTTTTTGCCTTCGTTCTTGAAGTCCGGCCCCTCGCTGTGGAGCGTCAGCAGGTCGCCGGTCGGCTCGAGCACGCCTTCATAGTGCCAGAGATAGTTCATCATCGAGCCGATCCACGTGCCGGTGTAGTGGCCACGCTGCGGATCGTAGCCGAGCGTCATCAGCGTTTCCGCCTCCTGTCCGTCCGGCATCAGGCCGCGGCCCTCGCAGAGGACCCAGCGTCCGCCGAGCGGGCGGACGTGTTCGGTCCAGGTGCTCTTTTCCGGGGGGCCATCGATCGCGTCGGCGGAAACGTCCCAGTCCCCGATGAGGCGCTGGAGCCAATGATGCTGTGTGGTGACTTCGTTCTGCATGTTGCCTCCTTCGATCGGTGTTTGCGCCCTGCGGCGCACGTCCGGGACCAGACTACCAACTTGGGCGCCTTTGCTTTGTTTCAAGTGGTGGCTGGGACCGGATGCGTCGATGGGGTGGGCTTGCAGGCAATGGCCTGGCCGGATCCCGCCGAATATCGACAACCTCTGGCAGCCGGCGCAAATGTCCCTATCTTGTCAGGCATGAAGCCAGACCGTCTGCTCTACCCTGCATCCGCCGGCCTCTATTGTCCGTCCGGCGATTTTTACGTCGATCCGGTGCGCCCCGTGGCGCGGGCGCTGGTCACGCATGGGCATTCCGACCACGCCCGGGCCGGTCACGGCGCGGTGCTGGCGACGCGGGAAACGCTCGACATCATGGCCATCCGCTATGGTCCGGACTTCTGCGGCGCCGCCCAGGCTGTCGCCTACGGGGAAACGATCGATCTCGGAGGGGCGCGGGTCTCCTTCCATCCCGCCGGCCACGTGCTCGGCTCGGCGCAGATCGCGATTGCGGCGAATGGCACGCGCTTTTGCGTCTCCGGCGACTACAAGCGCGGCGCCGATCCGACCTGCGCCCCCTATGAGCCGGTCGCCTGCGACGTCTTCATCACCGAGGCGACTTTTGGCTTGCCGGTGTTCCATCATCCGAATCCGAAGGGCGAGATCGAAAAGATCTTCACCTCGCTCAAGCAGTTCCCCGAGCGCACCCATCTCGTCGGCGCCTATTCGCTGGGAAAGGCGCAGCGCGTAATCCGGCTCCTGCGCGACTGCGGCTACGAACGGCCGATCTATATCCACGGCTCGCTCGCAAGGCTCTGCGACTATTATGTCAGCCGTGGCATCGACCTCGGCGACTTGCGTCCGGCGACGCTGGAGAAGGACGATACGACCGATCTGTCCGGGGCGATTGTCGTCGGCCCGCCGTCCGCCTTTGCCGAGCGCTGGGCGCGTCGGTTCAACGAGCCGCTCGTCGCCTTCGCCTCCGGCTGGATGATGGTGCGCCAGCGCGCCAAGCAGGGCGGCGTCGAACTGCCCCTGGTGATCTCGGACCATTGCGACTGGCCGGAGCTGACCGAGACGATCCGCGAACTGCAGCCCTCCGAGGTCTGGGTGACGCACGGCCGCGAGGAGGCGCTGGTGCGCTGGTGCGAGCTTGCCGGCATTCCCGCCCGCCCGCTGCATCTGGTCGGCTACGAGGACGAGGGGGATTGAGGTGAAAGCCTTCGCCGAACTCCTCGATCGTCTCGTGCTGACGCCGTCGCGCAACGGCAAGCTGAAGCTGCTGGCCGACTATTTCCGCGACACGCCCGATCCCGATCGTGGCTATGGCTTGGCCGCGATCGCCGGCACGCTGGACCTGAAGAGCGTCAAGCCGGCCATGCTGCGCGATCTCGTGCTGGAGCGGATGGACGAGGTTCTGTTTCGCTATTCCTACGACTATGTCGGCGATCTCGCCGAGACGATCTCGCTCGTTTGGGACCAGGAGCGCAAGGAGCAGATCGACGACGAGCACCAACCCCGGCTCGGCGCGGTCGTGACACGGATGAACGCGCTGGGCCGCACGGAGGTCCGTTCCGTCGTGCGCGACCTGCTCGACCGGCTCGACCCTTCCGCCCGCTTCGCCTTCATCAAGCTCGTCACTGGCGGCTTGCGCATCGGTGTCTCGGCTCGGCTTGCCAAGCAGGCACTGGCGGATTTTTCGGACAGAGACGTGAGCGAGATCGAGACGCTCTGGCACGGCCTACAGCCGCCGTATGAGCCTTTGTTTGCCTGGCTGGAGGGCCGCTCCGAACGCCCGGTGCTGGCGACGCCTGCGATCTTCCATTCCGTGATGCTGGCCAACCCGGTCGGCGAGGGCGATCTCGACAGCCTCGACCCGGCCGATTTCGCCGCCGAATGGAAATGGGACGGCATCCGCGTGCAGCTTTCGGCATCGGGACCGACACGCCGGCTCTATTCCCGCTCCGGCGACGACATTTCTGCGGCCTTCCCCGATATTGTCGATGCGATGACGTTTGAGGGCGTTGTCGACGGTGAACTGCTGGTGGGCGGGACGATGCGGTCGAACAGCCCGACGCGGACGTTCTCCGACCTGCAGCAGCGGCTGAACCGCAAGACCGTCAACGTGCGCATGCTGGAGGACTATCCCGCCTTCGTGCGCGCCTACGATGTTCTGTTCGATCGCGAAACCGACGTGCGGCCGGAAAATTTTGCGACCCGCCGCGCCCGGCTGACCGACCTGATCGAAAACGCCCCGCCCGATCGCTTCGACCTCTCGCCGCTCGTCCCGTTCGACAGTTGGGATGCACTCGACCGCCTCCGCGCCGCGCCGCCCGATCCGGTGATCGAGGGTGTGATGATCAAGCGGCTCGACAGCTCCTACCAGGCCGGTCGCCTGAAGGGGCCGTGGTTCAAGTGGAAGCGCGATCCCTACAATGTCGATGCCGTGCTGATGTATGCGCAGCGCGGCCATGGCAAGCGGTCGAGCTACTATTCCGACTTCACCTTCGGCGTCTGGGCGGGGGGACCGGACGGCGACATGCTGGTGCCGGTCGGCAAGGCCTATTTCGGCTTCACCGATGCAGAACTGGACGTGCTCGACCGCTTTGTCCGCAACAACACCGTTGATCGCTTCGGCCCGGTCCGCGCCGTGCGCGCCGAGCCGGATTTCGGCTTCGTGTTCGAGGTTGCCTTTGAGGGAATCAATCGCTCCACCCGTCACAAGTCCGGGGTCGCCATGCGCTTTCCCCGGATCGCCCGCCTGCGCGACGACAAGCTGCCGCGCGACGCCGACCGGCTCGAGACGCTGATGGCGCTGGTGGAGGCGAGTGAAGGCGTGGCACCGTAATCGCCGGTTGCTTCCCGTTCCTGCCTGAATTGTGAAAGAAAGTGATCGTGGCAAGCCACGCGCCAGCCGGCGATGCCACAATTACGGCACGGTGACGACCCTATCTTGCAGGCAGGGGTAGGTGCGTGTCCGACTGCTGCTTGCGTTTCTCGGTTTCACGGATTGCGTCGCTAGATCATGACCCCAGAACTTCTTCTCTCCCGCCGCCGGTTGTTGCGGTTTTCCGGACTGGCGGCGGCTACGGCGCTTGCCGGTTGCACGTCATCGATGAACACCGACCGCTTCCGTTGGCAGACCGATCCGGTCTATCGCAACCCTGCACTCGAAGGCGTGCCGGGTGCCTATCTCGAAGGCCGCGATCCCGACCAGGGCCCTTACGACGAGGCAATGCTGCCCACGGGCATACCGGATCTGGACCCGAGATACGCCGGGATCTATGCCACCCGCATCGACGGGGGCTTCACCATTCCGCAGGTTCCCTATCAAAAGATCGATGCCCGTTATCTGCGCCACGAGGTGGAGGATCCCTTCGGCGAGGCACCCGGCACGATCATCGTCGATACGGCCAATCGCTATCTCTACCTGACCCAACCGGGCGGCCGCGCCATGCGCTATGGCGTTGGAATTGGTCGCGAAGGTTTTGCCTGGTCCGGCCGCGGCGTCATCCAGTGGAAGCAGGCCTGGCCGCGCTGGACCCCGCCGGACACGATGGTGGCGCGCCAACCCGAACTCGACCCGTACTCTGCCCGCAACGGCGGCATGGCGCCGGGCGTGTCGAACCCGCTCGGCGCGCGCGCTCTCTATATCTTCCAGAACGGCCAGGACACGCTCTACCGTCTGCACGGGACGCCCGAGTGGAAGTCGATCGGCCGCGCCGCGTCCTCGGGTTGCGTCCGTCTGTTGAACCAGGACGTGATCGATCTCTACAACCGGGTGCCGAACAAATCTCCGATTGTCGTGATCTGACTTTTTGAGAGCTCCTGCGCGGCGCCGCGGCATCCGCCGACTTCGGTGTCCCCATCTACGGACTTCTGCAGGGCGTGCACAATCGCTTCGAGCGACGTCACGCTCTTGCCGTCGTCTTGCCAGAGCGTCAGCAGCACCAGATACTGCGGCCACAACTCGATCATGCGTTGCGTTTTCATCATCAAGAAGGGAGATCTGACATGCCCATTCTCTACACCACCAAGGCATCCGCCACCGGTGGCCGTGCAGGCCATGGCGCTTCGGAAGACGGCGTGCTCGATGTCACGCTGACCGTGCCGAAGGAACTCGGCGGCGACGGCGCCCGCGGCACCAATCCCGAGCAGCTCTTCGCCACCGGCTATTCCGCCTGCTACCTTGGCGCGCTGAAGTTCGTCGCCGGCAAGGAGAAGGTCAAGATCCCGGACGAAGCGAAGGTGACGGCGACCGTCGGCATCGGCCCGCGCGACGATGGCGCCGGTTTCGGCATCGAGGCGGCTCTCGAAGTTTCCGTTCCCGGCGTCGACAAGGCGATCGTCGAGGAGCTTGCCAAGAAGGCGCATGTCGTCTGCCCTTACAGCCACGCCACCCGCGGCAATCTGAACGTCAAGACGACGGTGGTCTGATCGAGCGACCCTGCCGCGAGCCGCCGCTTTGGCTCGCGGTGTCTTGGTCGCTAACCTTTCCCTTGAGATATTCTGTGCTATAATTTTCCAAGGAAAGGAGAATTGCGATGTTCGCGCTCGATATCAGGCAGGCTTCCGCGCCGACAAGCGAGGGGGCGGTCATCACCAAGGCAGCGGTGCGCGCCGCAGAGCGGCTCGGCCTTTCGGCCCGCGTGCTGGCTGGCGTGCTCGGCCTTTCCGAGGCGAGCGTGTCGCGCATGCGCAAGGAAGATTACACGCTGGAGCGTGGCAGCAAGCCGTTCGAGCTCGCCGTGCTCCTCGTCCGTCTGTTTCGGTCCCTCGACGCCATCACCGGCGGCGACGAGACTGTCGCACGGGCCTGGATGGCAGCCGAGAACCGCGTCCTTGGCGGTCGGCCCGTCGAGCGCATCACCTCCATATCCGGCCTCACCGATGTCCTTGCCTATCTGGACGCCCGACGCGCTCTCGTCTGAGGCGCGCGCCTTCGCCAGACCGGTCTGGCGGCTAGTGGAAGCGCAGCATCGCGTCTCGACGCTGAAGCTCGTCGATTCGCTGGAGGAACAGGCGCTGCTCGAGGGGTTGCTCGAGGAAAGCAAGCCCGCGCTGCCGCCGGAATGCGAAGGCCTCGACTACCTGCTCGCGACCCCCTTCCGCTATGGGGCTATCTATCCGCATGGCTCGCGATTTCGCCGGGCAGGGCGCACGCTCGGAGTCTTCTATGCCGCGGAAGCGGTGACGACCGCACTCGCCGAAATGGCTTTCTACCGGTTGCTGTTCTACGCGGAATCGCCTGGAACGCCATTTCCCGCGAATGCCGCCGACTATACTGCGTTCTCGGCAGCGGTGAGCACAAGGGCCGCACTCGACCTGACGTTGCCGCCGCTCGCTCGCGATCACCCGCACTGGAGCGATCCGACCGATTATGCCGCCTGCCAGGCGCTCGCCGAAGCCGCCCGTTTCGCCAAGATCGAAGCGATCCGATATCGCTCGGTGCGCGATCCCGACGGTGGCGCAAATGTCGCGCTCCTTTCGGCCCGCGCCTTCGCCGAGCCGAAGCCGCTGGAGCGCCAGACCTGGCGCATCCGGCTTTCGAGCTACGGCGTGCAAGCGATCTGCGACTTCCCCAACTTGCGGGTCGAGTTCTCCCGCGCCGATTTCGGCAACGATCCGCGTCTCGGTCGACCAGGTTGAAGCCCAGAACGTGGGCCAAACACCAAAGCCCAATGCGCGACAAGCGAATCCAGGAGATTGCTGCCGCGCATTGGTAGGCGGGCTCGCAGGCAAGGCGACCGCCGGGTTCGGACAGGGCGTGGCCGCTACGCCCCCATTCCCGCCGCTTCAAAGAACGCCTCCGGTCCTTCGACCTCGATCAGCTTCCGCCGCTCGATCATCCAGAAGCGGTTGGCAACGGCGCGAACGAAACTCCGGTCGTGCGAGACGAACAGGCAACTTGCCTCATGTGCCGTCAGTTCGCGTTCCAGTGCCTCCTGGCCCTCGATGTCGAGGTGGTTGGTCGGCTCGTCGAGCAGGTAGAAGTTCGGGTTCGTCAGCCGCAGCACCAGCATGCCGAGCCGTGCCTTCTGGCCGCCGGAAAGCCGGCCGATCGGCTGCCCCTGCATCTCGATCGTGATGCCGGCGCCGACGAGCAGCGAGCGCGCCCGCTGGTCGCCGATGTCGAAGCGCCGGATGATCGTGGCAAGCGATGTCTCGTCGTCGGCAAGGTCGGCGAGCGCCTGGTCGCCATAGCCAAGCACGAGGCTGGGTGTCGCCTTGATGCCGGCAACGCTAGAGCCTTCGATCGCCCTGCGCAGCGCCGAGACGAGCCGCGTCTTGCCCGCTCCGTTGTGACCGAGCAGCACGATGCGGTCGTCCTGGCAGATGAACTGCTTGCCGGTGCGAAACAGCAGTGTGCCGTCCGGCATTTCGATCGCCGCATCCTCCAGCGTCACCAGCACCTTGGCATGGGTGCCGCGATTGACGAGCCGGATGGCACCGGCCGAGCGTTCGAGATGGGCGGGCCTGGCCGCATTCTCGAGCTTTTCCGCCCGCTGCTTCAGTTGCTTGGTCTTCACCACCAGCAGGTCGGAGCCGGAATTGATGCCGATGTTGTTGAGCTTAGCCGCCTGCTGGCGCAGCTGCGAGGCTTGTTTCATGTCGCGCTGGTGGCGCCGTTCGTCTGCGGCATCGGTCTCGTCGAGCGCTGCCCGGGCGCGCGAATAGGGCAGGGCAAAGACCTGCGAGCGCTCGGGCCGCAGGAACAGCGTCCGGTTGGTCGTGGCGTCGAGGAAGGCGCGGTCGTGGCTGGAGATGACGACGGGCACCTCGCGCGGCAGGGCGTTAAGCCATTCTTCCAGTTGCACGATGCGGCCGAGGTCGAGATGGTTCGTCGGCTCGTCGAGCAGGAGCACGTCCGGTTCCGTGACCCAGGTGCGGGCCAGAAGCGCCAACCGCTGCCAGCCGCCGCTGAGCTGTGACAGCGGGCGCGTGCGGAACGCCTCGGGCACCTCGAGCGATTCCAGCACCACATCGACGCGCCAGCTTTCATGCTCGGCCTGGTCGGCGGGCAGTGCTCCAAGAACCGCCGCGTGGAACGTCTCGCCGAGCAGAGCCGGCGACACGTTCTGTTCGACGTGGCCGATGGTCAGTCCGCGCGCCTTGGTGATCTCACCTGCGCCGGGCTCCAGTTCGCCGGAGATACAGCGAAAGAGCGTCGACTTGCCCCGCCCGTTGGCCGCGACGAGGCCGATGCGGTCGCCGGCGTTGGCGGAGAGGTTAAGGCCGGAAAAGAGCGGCGTGCCGAGGGTAACGCCGAGATTGCGGATGTTGATGAGCGACATGTTCGGTCCCTGATCGGAAGTCCGAGCAAACGCCGCATCGAGGGCCTCAGCCATCATCGAAGACAGGCGCGTTCAGGCTCGGAAGCATTGGAAGTTGCGCACGTCGCACATGGACGCACGCTGCCACGAGGGGCAGACCAGGGAGGTGTCGAGAAATCGGTCTCTGGTCAGCCCTGCAAACGCATCTGCAGGGCAAGATCGGGACCATGCGTAAGATTGGGCAGGAAATCGAAATTCACGTCAGCCCTCCTTTCGCGCGGGTTGGTTGATGGGGCGTGAAATAACATCGCAAGCGCGAAAATGCAATCGGTTGGTCTGGTTTGCCCGTTCTCACCGCAGCAGGAAGCGGACAGACCAGCGCCGGGGGATGAGGATCGAGGCGGCGGTGACGAGGGCGGCGATGATGAAGGGTGCCCATGCAGCCGCGCCCGCCTCGTATTGCTGCAGCGTGGCGCCGGCGACCGCACCGGCCAGCATGCCGCTCCACGGCACGAGCTGGACGAACAACTGACTGCTGCGCCCGCCCAGGATCCAGCGCCCGAGGCCGCGGCCGAAGCGCGACAGGCCGCCGGTGACATAGGTCAGGCCGATCGGCAATCCCTCGATCTGCTCGACGGCCGCGTTGATCGTTCCCATGGCGAAGATCAGCAGCAGGAACCGGGCCTCCCGGAAATCCGGAACGACGGCGGATGCCGCAAGCAGCAGGGTCACGCACAGAAGGACGCCATGCGACCGGAAGCGGCTGGCGATGATCACCCCGACGCCGTTGCCAAGCACGAAGGCAGTGAGCCCGGCCAACAGCAGGAGTGCTCTGGACATGTCGCTTTGCGCGATCGCGACGGCGGCGCGGGTGGTGTTGCCGCTCATGAACGAGACGAACTCGCCGACGGCCATCAGCCCGATCGCGTCGGTCATGCCGGCGAGGAACGAGATGGCCGCGACGAGCGCGAGCCCGACAGAACTTCGTTGGCGCCGGATCAGGCGCCGGCGCCGCGCGACGGTCATGCGGGAATCGGTCCGGTGTTGTGTTTGCGCGAGCTAACCAGAGGCTATGGGTTGTTGCAAGTCACCGGCAACCGCCACGGCAGCCCCGCTTGTCTTGCGCGGGCTACTAGCCCATCTTGCCGCCCGTCTCTGTCGTCGGGCCGATAATGGCAGTCACCTCCGTCACCTTGTCCGCCGGAAAGCCGCCGAGCTTGGCGTGTTCGCGAATGACGTCCGCACTTTCCGCCTCGTGCACGCAGTAGAATTTGTCGCCGGCGACGTAGCTCGTGATCCACTTGTAGGGCTTGTCGAGGTCCCGCACGGCCTTGTTCGACGTGGCGGAGATGTTGCAGAGCTGGTCTGAGCTCAGCTTGTCCGCACCGGGGATCTCTCGCTCGATGATGAAGGTAGGCATCCTGCAACCTCCTCGCGGTTCGATGAAGAACAACAACGCTCCTCATTGGCCCGCGAGTCAATCGGTTCGTGAGGCCGCGCGGCGATGCAATCGTCCTGGCGGCAACCCGTCGCCGCCAACGGTTGCACGCCTCATCATTCGCAGCGCTACCGCCTCAGGCTGCCCAGGATGCCGCGGACGATGGCGCGGCCGAGCGAGTTGGCGACGCTGCGGGCGGCGGATTTCATCGCAGCCTCCACGACCGTCTCCCGCTGGTAGCCGGAGCGGCCCTTTGGCTTCGCCGTGCCGGACGGCGTCGTCGGCTCGTCGTCGCCAAAACCCGGCAGCGTCCAGCGGCTGCCGCCGTTCTGCGGCTGTTGCGCCGCTTCCTGTTCGGCCTGCTGCTGCGCCTCGAGCTTCTTCGCTCGCGCTGCCAGGATTTCATAGGCCGATTCCCGGTCGAAATCCTCGTCGTAGAGGCCGGTGACTGGGCTGACCTTCATCACGCCTGCGCGCTCCGCATCGCTCAGCGGCCCGACACGCGAGGCCGGCGGACGGATCAGCGTGCGCTCGACCATCGACGGTACACCCTTGCCTTCCAGCGTCGACACCAGCGCCTCGCCGGTGCCGAGTTGGGTGATGACGGTGGCACAGTCGAAATCCGGGTTGGGGCGGAACGTGTCGGCGGCGGTCTTCACCGCCTTCTGCTCGCGCGGCGTATAGGCGCGCAGTGCGTGCTGCACCCGGTTGCCGAGCTGGGCCAGCACCGTCTCGGGCACGTCGAGCGGGTTCTGCGTGACGAAGTAGACGCCGACGCCCTTGGAGCGGATCAGGCGCACGACCTGTTCGACGCGCTCGATCAGCACTTTCGGCGCGTCGTTGAAGAGCAGGTGCGCCTCGTCGAAGAAGAAGACGAGCCGCGGCTTTTCCGGATCGCCCACTTCCGGCAGTTCCTCGAACAGCTCGGAAAGCAGCCAGAGCAGAAAGGTCCCGTAGAGCCTCGGGTTCATCATCAACTTGTCGGCGGCCAGCACCGAGATCGCGCCGCGGCCGTCATTGGTGGTGCGCATGATGTCGGAGATCTTCAAGGCGGGCTCGCCGAAGAAGTGCTGTGCGCCCTGTTGCTCCAGAATTAGCAGTTCGCGCTGGATCGAGCCGACGGAGGCCTTGGAGATGAAGCCGAACTGGTTGGAAAGCTGGGTGGCGTTCTCGCCCATGTAGTTCAGCAGAGCCTGCAGGTCCTTCAGGTCGAGCAGCGGCAGGCCGCCCTGATCGGCGATCTTGAAGGCGATGTTGAGCACGCCCTCCTGCGCGTCGGAGGCGTTCATCAGCCGCGACAGGAGCAGTGGTCCCATCTCGGTCATGGTCGTGCGGACGCGATGGCCCTTCTCGCCATAGAGGTCCCAGAAGATCACCGGGAATTCCTGGAAATCATAGGGCTGAAGACCGATCTCCTCGGCTCGCTTGAGGAGGAAATCCTTCGCCTCTCCCATAGCGCCGATACCGGAAAGGTCGCCCTTCACGTCGGCGCAGAACACTGGGACGCCGGCATTGGAGAAGCCCTCGGCTAGGACCTGCAGGGTGACCGTCTTGCCGGTGCCGGTCGCCCCGGTCACGAGCCCGTGCCGGTTGCCGAACTTCAGTTCGAGATATTCCGGCTTGTTGATGGAATTGTCGGGTTTGCGGCTGGTGCCGACGAAGAGCTTGCCGTCCTGAAGCATGGATTCGCTCACTGAAGTATCTCCCTTGTCCGCACAGCCCGGTCACGCCGAGCAGGCGCCGCATGCCAATCGTCATTTGAATCGTCTCTGGAACTTTATAAGGTGGTTGCGGAACTTCAACACCTGTCGTGATAGCCAGGGGCCGGATTACGATGCCCGTCGCTTGAGTTGGTTGAACGTTTCACCCAACGTTGACGTAAACGTCAAATACAAATCGGAGAATTTCCCATGAACGATCTCGTCAACCGCGTTGCCGAAAATGTCGGCATCGAGCCAGCGACCGCCGAAAAAGCCATCGGCATGATGCTGGGCTTCCTGCAGCGCGAAGCCGCCGACGGGCCGGTGGCGCAGATGATCGAAGCCATTCCGGGTGCCTCCGATCTGGTCGCGAAATACAATGGCGAAGGCTCCGGCGGCCTGCTGGGCGGGCTGATGAACGCCATGGGCGGCGGGGTGATGGCGCTCGGCCAGCAGTTGATGAGCCAGGGCCTCGGCATGGGCGAGATCACTGGCCTTGCCAAGGAGACGATGGCCATTGCGCGCGAGTATGCCGGCAGCGATGTGGTGGACGAGGTCGTCGGATCCGTGCCGGGTCTCGGCCAGTTCGTCTGAGCCATTGGCGGCAGCAAGGCAGGAGAGGGCGGGCTTGGTCCGCCCTTTCGCATTTTTGGGAACCTTCGACCGGCGGTTGGCGGAGATGGCGGTGCGTGCGGCGCGATACGGCGGCCCTACGGCTGCTTCCCGATACGGCCGAGGTGCGTAATGGCAAAGCCTTCCTGCGATTTCAGGCCATAGCCGAGCATGCGGTCGAAACCGGAATGCGCCAGCCAGAGAGCGCCGAGCACGGCAAGAAGCGGTATCGCCATCATCAAGCCGATCGCCAGCAAGGCTGCACCAAAGGCATAGATGTGGACCGCGTTGTAGAAGAACGCCCCCGCCCTCGGCCCAAGGAGATAGCCGAAGAAGCTCAAATCGGGCGCAAAGAAGATCAGAACGGCGCCCCACCACGGCACCGTGTCGTTCATCTGCCAGAGGAACGCGAGGCTGACCGCAAGCATGATGCCTCCCTCAACCCGCTGCCACAAGACGGCTCGAACCATGGTCAACTCCCGATCGACGCATCTGCTTTAGTGGAAGGGGTTGGAGGAAAATGTCCGGCCTTGGCGCGCAGGGTCACGCGCGGCCGGCCGGCCGGGTCGCTCGCCGCGGTTCAGGCGACTACCCGTCGCCTGCCCAGCAGGAACGCAAAAGCGAAGATGGCCATCGCCGTACCGACGGATAGTGGCACGGCATCCGGCCCGCCGACTTCCATGATGGCGCCGGTGAGGCTCGAACCGGCACCGCTGCCAACGGCGTAGATCAGCGCATAGGCGGCGCTCCCGGCCACCAGCATGCTGCCGCGGAAGTTCTCGCCGAGCATGGTGAGCGCGCAGGTGTAGAGCGAAAAGCTCGCCGTTCCCATCATCGCAAAGGCGCACAGGATCAGGGCGGGCGCATCGAGGAAGGGGATGGCGAGATAGCTTGCCGCGGCGACGAAGGCGGTGCCGGTGGCGACCGAATGGCGTGGCAGCCGGTCCAGCGCATAGCCGATGAGCGGTTGTGCGAGCGCGGTCGGCAGTGCCAGCACCGTGACGCTGATCGCCGCGAACGCCTCGGAATGGCCGGTGCGGACGAAATAGACCGGCATGGTCGAGATCGCGGCGATGTCGGCGAAGCCGAAGGCGAAGACCATCGCGATCAGCATCGGCGCATGGCGGAAAAAGCGGAAGAGATCGCGTGTCGAGGACGGTTCCGGCACCGTTCGCGTCGAGTACATCAACATCGCCGTGGCAAAGGCGACCAGCGCAAGGTAGACCGCCGTCAGCGCAAACCCGAAGCCGCCGTCCGTACCAAACAGCGGAATGGCGAGCGGACCGGCAGCAAAGCCGGCGCAGATCGAGGCCCCGTAGATGCCCGAGACGCGTCCCCGAATCCGGTCGGGGCAGGCGACGTTGAGCCACGCCTCGCTGAGCATGAAGATCAGGCTGGCGCAGAAACCCAGCAGGAACCGGGCGATGAACCAGACGAGCATCGAGGAGAAGGTGGCGAAGGCGGCGAGGCAGAGCGAGCAGCCGATCAGACCGGCGATGATCAGGTGGTTGGCGCGGAAGCGCTGCGTCAGCCGGCCCAACATCAGCGTCGCCGCACCCAGCCCCATGGCGAAACCGACGGCGTTGACGCCGATCATCGTCGACGAGACGCCGCGCGCCTCCAGCACCAGCGAGATCAGCGGATAGGTGACGCCCTGTGCCACGGAAAAGGCGGTCACGCCGAGGACCACGGCGACGATCGCCGGCCAGTCGGGCATGGAATGGGCCTGAATGGCCTGTTCGGACTGCATGAGAACTCCCTGGGCCGCCGTTGCGGCGGCAGAAGCATTATCCGAGTGCGGTTGCATAAGGAATGCCCTCGCCGCAATGGTCGTAAAAATTTCACACGCCGGATGCGTCACGCGCTCGCGGCACCGACGGAGGATTGGCTCGGTCGGCCGGTGGCCGATTCCCAAGACTCCGCTTTAACTTTGCAGCCCGCTGTGCGTACAGTGCGTCCTGTGTCCGGTGCAATCCTGCCGAAGGCGGATACCGTCTCTAAGCCAAGACACGCGAAAAGCCAGTGATCACGACCAGCGAACAGGCCCGACCAAGACATACACGCGTAACGCCAGAGACCGCAACAATCGAATAGGCAGGCCCGACGACGACGTGCTTTGGGTGCGCATTCGGAGCGATTTTTATGTACGGACCGCATGGACGCGCAAAAGGAAACGTCCCCCGGGGTGCCCTCGGCCACGCCCTGGGCATCGCTCTGGCGCTTGCGACGCTGACGCCGGCCGCGGCAGGCGCCGCCGCCGACTGCTCCGCTTTGCCCCGGCCTGGCATCGACTGGAGCGAATGTACCAAAAGGGCGATCATACTGCAGGGAAGGGATTTTCAGGGGGCCAATCTGTCGGGCGCCGATCTGATGTTCACCGACCTCAGCAACACGAACATTAGCGCGGCCAACCTCGAGAAGGCCGCGCTGGCGCGGGCATGGTTTACCGGCGCCGCCGCGGAGAAGGCCAACTTCAACCGCATCGAGGGTTTTCGCACCGGGTTCGACAAGGTGTCAGCGCCTGGCGCAACCTTCGCTTCGGCGGAATTGCAGCGCGCCAGTTTCAGGGGCGCGGTTCTGACCGGAGCAAATTTCGAGAAGGCCGAGCTGGGACGGGCCGATTTCACCGGCGCAGTCCTCACCGGCGCGCGCTTCCCATATGCCAATCTCTCCCGCGCCGACCTGAGCAAGGCCTCTTTTGAGGGGGGGCTCGATTTCGCGCACGCGTTTCTGTTCCTCACCCGGATCGAGGGACTGGACCTGTCGTCCTCGACGGGCCTGGAACAGGAACAGATCGATCTCGCTTGCGGCAACGCCGCAACGAAGCTGCCTCCCGGCTTCACAGCATCGCCGGACTGGCCGTGCCCGTTTGACTGAGCATGTCCCCCGTGCTGCGGACCGGTTTTAGCCTCCAGAGCCGATTGGCGAGACCGCCGTTTCACCCCTTGACGGCGACGATGAACAGGCGTGGGAAACGCAGCAGCACGCGCCCGTCGGCGGTTTTCGGATAGGCCCTCTCCAGCCTCTGCCGGTAGGCCTCGAGGAAGGGCTCCTGCTGATCCTGCGGGAGTTTTGCCAGATAGGGGCGAATGCCGGTGCCCTTGACCCATTCCACGATCGCCGCCGCATCCGCCATCGGATGATTGTAGATCGTGTGCCAGATGTCGATGCGCGCAGCCTTGGCGTTCAGCGCGTTGTAATAGGCCAGAGTCGGGGGAAGCGGCGCACGGCGCGGATGATCCGCCGAAAAATGGGCGGCCCAGCGTGGATCTTCGGAGGTTGCATCCATTTCGGTGTGGTTCGGCTCGCCGCGGTTGTCCGGCATCTGCACGGCCAGCACGCCGCCGGGAGCGAGATGGTCCATCAGCCGCGCGAAGACCGCAACATGCTCAGGCACCCACTGATACACTGCATTGGCAAAGAGCAGCGCCGCCGGCTGCGGCGGGCTCCAGCGTGCGAGATCGCCGTGCTCGAAGCGACTGTTCGGGAGGCGCTTGCGGGCTGCTGCCAGCATGTCCGCATCGCTGTCGATGCCCACGACCTGTCGATCCGGAAAGCGTGCGATCACCAGCTCGGTCGAGTTGCCGGGGCCGCAGCCGAGATCGTAGGCGATGCCTGCCGGCAGTTCGGGCACCTGCGCCAGCAGGTCGCGCACCGCCCGCGTCCGCTCGTTCTCGAACTTCACATATTGCGCCGCCGACCATGCCATGCGTCACCCTCTTTGCTGCCTGCGTGTGACTATTCCAGCGCTTCCAGCGTCGGCAGGATCAGCGATGGGCCAAGGTCGGGATACTCGTCCGGCATGCCCGTGCGATTGATCCAGACGGTGCGGAAGCCGAATTTCGTCGCACCCGCGACGTCCCAGCGGTTCGACGACTGGAAAGACACCGCGTTCGGATAGAGACGGTAGTTCGTCGTCACCATGTCGTAGACGGCGGGTGCGGTCTTGTAGGTTTTCAGCGCATCGACCGAGAAGACGTCGTCAATGACGGTGTCGAGCGCTGCATTGGCGACTGCCGACTTCAGCATGGCGGGCGAGCCGTTGGAAAGGATTGCGACACGTGCGCCGCGTGCCTTCAGCGCCCGCAGCACAGCGGGCACTTCCGGATAGCAATCGAGCTTCCAGTAGGCGTCGAGCAGCTTCGGCCGCAACGCCGGATCGACGCCGGGAATGCGTTGGAAGGTGTGGTCCAGCGCCTCCTCCGTCAGTTGCCAGAAATCCCTGTAGGCGCCCATCAGTGCCCGGGTCCAGGAATACTCGAGCTGCTTGGCCCGCCACATCTCGGAAAAGCGCTGGTATTCCGGCCCAACATCGCCCGCATGGCGGCGCACCGCCGCATGCACGTCGAACAGCGTGCCATAGGCATCGAACACATAGGCTGCGTGAGACACGCCATTTCCTCCAAAAACGCTTTCATTCCAAATCATTAGCGCCCGATCATGTCAACATTGGGTGCAATGCACAATATGGCGGGCGGTAGGGAAGCGGTTATGTGGAAAACGAACGTTGTTGTCGCCTTCTGGCCCGATGCGGACCTCGAACAATATTTCGCCAAATATCACGGAATAGAATCTGACCCTGGCGGTGAAAATGCATGAAAGCCGCACCTGAGCGGAAAATAAACTTGCGAGCAAAAGCAGGTTCTTATTGGCTCTTTTCAGGACCAGACGGCTCAGAAAAACGTCCGCTCCATTGCCAAATTAGAAATTGAGCCTATATTCTCCCAATCGACCATTGCTTGTGACGTCGTTCCCGAGCGACACGCTCCCGACGGATTTCCTCTCAAAAATCGATCTAATCCCGCAAGGTAACGTGGGAACCACAACGATTGCTTCGAAAGGAAATCGTTATGAATACTGGAACGGTAAAGTGGTTTAATGCAACCAAGGGCTTTGGCTTCATTCAGCCCGATGACGGCAGCACGGACGTATTCGTTCATATCTCGGCCGTCGAGCGCGCAGGTATGCGTTCGCTGAACGATGGCCAGAAGGTTCGGTACGACATCGTGCAGGACCGGAAGTCAGGCAAAAGCTCCGCCGACAACCTTCAGGCGGTGTGAATTTGTCGTTCGCTCTCGCTGACCACGGATGTACTGGCAGCAGAGACGAGTGACTGGAGAGGTCGGGTTCACGCCCGACCTTTTGTTTGATGGCCATGGAAGACCCGGGTGCTTGGAAACGCCCAGCCGGAAGGCCTCGGACGAATCATGTCCGAGCTGCCCGAAGCGCTGGGATCGCCTCGATGCAGAGCGCGGTTTCAGAACGAGAGTTTCGAACGAGCATTAGTCGCCGGCACGCGCAGGTGGTGCAAAAACCGCGGCGTCGGATGGTGAAACGAACTGGTCCAATCGGAATAGCTGGATCAATCCAAATTCCATCAGGACCAGGAAATAGCAGTTGTGACTGCGAAAGGAGATATTGTGCAGGTTATCGTCAGGGACAATAATATTGAACAGGCCATTCGCGTCTTGAAGAAGAGAATGCAGCGAGAAGGTCTGTTCCGGGAAATGCGTGCGCGCAGCGCCTATGAAAAGCCGTCCGAAAAGCGCGCGCGTGAAAAGGCGGAGGGGATCCGGCGCACCCGCAAGCTCGCGCGCAAGAAGGCGCAACGCGAAGGTTTGTTGCCGGCCCCCAAACGGAAGGTGGCAGCGAGACCTCGCTGATATGGAGGAGAGCATGGCAGCAACCAAAGATCAGTTTTTCAAGCCGGCGAAGTCCACGGGGCATGACAAGGCCGCGCACACGCACTCGGTTGTCCAGAGTATCGTTGCCGCCGAAGCTGCGGCACGCGAAAAGAAGACCGAAAGGCTCCGCGCGCTTCGCCTCGCCCAACCGCCCAAACCAAACCAGCCTGGTTCCAAGAAGCGGGTGTAGGGCCGGCAATCAGTCGGGCAATCCTCCTTTTGAAAGTGCCGATGCGCGGCCGGCGGCACGCGTGACGGTCAGCGCGACGAGTGGGCCATCCGGGCGCCACACGCTTGATGAAAATGCTCCGTTAAGAACCGGGTGATCACGCTGTCTGCCGTCGGCGACGAAGCGGTCGCGCCGCAATGCCATAGGAAAGCGTGGACCGTGTTACGGCCGGCGTTCCGGCCTTTTCCACCGCCCGACCACCAGCCGGATCGGCTTCAATCCTTGGCCCTTTGTGGACTTGAAGGTGCCGCAGGCGTCAAAAGGCTGGGCAGGGTAATCTACGAGCTGTTGCCGATGCGGCAAATTCCCGACTGACGATCCTTGGCCGCCTCCTTCAGGCAATCCAGAAATGATCGTGACCAATAGCGGCTTGATTGGTCAGTCTGGCGAAGACCACCCCGTCCTCTCCGCCGACGCCATCCTTGTCATACGAGAGCAGTCCGCTCGCCAAGTCGTAGATGATCCTGTCATCGGCATCGATTGCAGCAACACCCAGGCGGAACTGGTCGAATGTCAGCTTGTCGCCAGCCTGGCCAAGGTCGAAGAACCGTGAGGCGAGATGGAAGCGATCCTCCAAGATGTTGAAGTCCGTTATCGTATCCACATTCACACCGCCTGGGGCGGTGTCGAACACAAAAATATCGGCCCCGGCTCCGCCAGTCAGGGTATCTTTTCCATGCCCACCGCTGAGGACATCGTCGCCGGCACCTCCCGATATGACATCGTTTCCTGCGCCGCCGCTAAGCTGGTTGCTTCCCGCGTTGCCAGTGATCGTGTTGTTGAGAGAATTGCCTGTCCCCGACAGGTTCTTGGAGCCAACAAGCACCAGATTCTCGACCGAGCCCTTGACCGTAGCGCTCTGCGCCAGGCTGAATGAAATGGATGACCTGACGGTGTCTGTTCCATTGGAGCCACGCAGGCTTTCATCAACGATGTCTCCAGCGTTGTCGACATGGTAGGTATCGCTACCTGATCCGCCACGCATCGTATCGCGACCCAGGCCCCCATTTAGCGTGTCATTGCCAGCATTTCCCGTAAGCAGATTAGCGCCCGAATTCCCGGTAATCGTGTTGTGGAGGGAGTTGCCGGTGGCCGATATGTTGGCCGTACCAGTCAAGGTGAGGTGTTCAACTGCCCCTTTGACGACCTTCGCGTTGGCGAGACTAAACGAGATAGAAGAGCGGATCGTGTCGGATCCGTTCGAGCCGCTCAGGCTCTCGTCGACGACATCACCGGTGCTGTCGACATAGTAAGTGTCGTTGCCCGAACCACCACGCATCGTGTCGCGGCCGGCACCACCCTTGAGGACGTCATTGCCCGCATTCCCCGAAAGCACATTGCTGCCGGAGTTGCCGACAATTGTGTTGTTCAGCGCGTTGCCTGTGCCAGAAAGGGCGCGTGATCCCAGGAGGGTGAGGTTCTCGACAGAGCCCTTGACGGCCTTCGTGTTTGCCAAGCTGAATGAGATGGATGACCTGACGGTATCTGTTCCATTCGATCCGCTGACGCTCTCATCAACAATATCGCCGGGGTCGTTGACGTAATAGGTGTCGTTACCCTTGCGACCGTACATCGTATCGCGGCCGACGCCGCCATTCAGCACGTTGGCAACAGAATTGCCGATCAAGGTGTCATTGCCATTGCCGCCGATGGCATTCTCGATGATGACGTCAGGTCCGATCGTCACCGTCGCGCGCGATGATTTGCCGTATGAAAAATGAATGCGCTCGCTGAGGCTGCTGAACTTGCCAGGGTTTAGGTTGATCGTGCTGTTCTCGATGCCGCTATATGCGATGGTATCAACGCCACCGGTATCGTTGATCGCCTCCCAGTACCTGGTTCCGTCCTTAAATGTGTAAGTATTGTTTCCGCTGTTGACCGACAGGTTCTTGCCGTAAATCGCCTGCATTGCCAGAAGGTCGTAATACATCGGAGTTGTCGGGTAGAAAGACGCGTAGTTATCTCGATTTCCTGACCATGGCGACGCCGTATAACTCATGACGGTATTGAAGTAGTTATCCAGTTTTGAAGGCATCGCTGTGTATTCAAAGGAATGCTTCAGGCCGAGCGCGTGCCCAATTTCATGCAGGATTATCAAAAAATCATAAGACCCCTTCTTGAGGTCGCCAATATTCTTGTTGAAGTGAGTGGTGTTGAACCAGACATCACCGGCAGATGGATCGTTCCATGGGTAATACGCATGAGCGGCTGACCCGTCGTCCATGGTGCTGCTCTTGGTGAAACGGAGTTCGCCGACCACAGTTGCGTTATCGGCTACCTCCTTGAATTTGACACCGGCGCCAGACCAAGCTTTGAGGGCATATTTGACATAAGTAATCTCGGTGCCGGTCAAAGGGGACCAGCCACCCAACTCTCCTTCAATCGAGTAATTGCTGGCGAATTTTGCCCCCCTGACCGGGAAACTATAGGTGATGGTAACGCCGGTCCCCAGCGCGCCGCCCCACTTATATCCGCTCCCGAGCCATCCTTCCTGTCCAATGAGGGAAGGCGTATAGAATCCAACATCGAGCTCATTCGTTCTGTATGTTGCCACCTAAGTAATTCCCTGCATTATGAATTGCTAAAATGAATCAAGCGATTGAGAGCAATCTGCTACGTTCACAACCTGGACGCAAGCCTGTCGTCTATCGCAGATCCATCCTGGCGCTCGACGCCAACAGATTCAGGACTGCGGGAGCCGGCGACTTCGGTCATGCCGGCGAACTGTGGACGCGAGAGGCCAGCGAACTCACAATTCATTTTGATACGCCGCCGTGGTCGGAAGCTTCAGCGAGGCGTTCAGGTTAAAAAGGGCATGATATCCATGCCGTCGCGGGAATGTGGGGTGGTCGTGGAAAAGCCTTGCGGCGGCATCAGCGGTTTCAGCCTCAACCATCGGATACCGCAGCATGGATTTACAGCTGCGGTGACACCGTTCCCTGTGATGCGCATCGCCTTTCCCACCATGCCGCCCACTGTGCGATGCCGATGGCATCGGCGCGAAACATGGAATGGCCGCTTCGGGGCGCAAAGCCGACGAGTGCTCTGGCGCCAACACCCTTCAACGAGAGGCCGCAGCGGCCGCGGACTTCTCACCAAGCCTCTTCATGAAGCGGTCCACATCAATGACGGTGCGCTGATGTGTTCCCTCTCCGATGACACCGGTATCATCGCGGCACGTTACTTTGAACAGGAGCGACTTTCCCTCGACCTCGATCAACTCAATTTCGGCGATGACGGTCATCCCGACAGGTGTTGCGGCGACGTGACTGACATCGACATGTGTGCCAACAGTGCGTTGCCCCGGGTTGAGGAAGGGGCGAAGGCCCTGCACACACGTCTGCTCGATGAAGGCGATCATGGTCGCAGTCGCTAGAACCGGCGGCATTTCACGGAAACCGGGCCAGGAGTCGTCGATCTCAGGCACAGTGTGAATTGGAGCAACGAAGAGGCGCTCCACATGACGTAGCCCGACAGAGAGCGGTGGGAGCGTGTTGGACGGGCTCATAGTTTTCCCAAGCGCATGTTGATCGGCCAGGAAATCGGCAGCTTCCTTGCGGGATTGCCCAAAGAGCGGAGATGTCGCGCACTGGAGGCGCAATGCTGACGCCGGTGATGGCCGCGGCGGGTGGCGCGCTGCACGAGCAATGAGCATTGGCGGCATTCGGCCACCAACTTCCGTCACGTAGCCGGTCTAGAATCGCGTGATCACGCTGATGCCGAGGTCGGTGGCCGTGTCCATCGCCATCAGCGCCGGCACCGCCTCTTCCAGGCTGATCTCACGGCCGATCAGCTTTTCCGGCTGCAGTTTGCCGGCCGCCATCATCGACAGCATCGCGTCGTAGCGCCAGGCCTGCATGCCGTGGCTGCCGTAGATCTCCAGTTCGTGGCCGATCACCTGCGCCATCGGGATCTGCGGCGTTGCGTGCTCGCCGAGCATCAGCCCGACCTGGACGTGGCGGCCGCGCCGGCGCAAATTCTTGATCGAGTTGAAGCAGGTGGCGGGTGAGCCGAGCGCGTCGATCGAGGCATGCGCGCCGCCGCCGGTGATCTCGCGCACCGCTTCCGCCACGTCCACGACGTCGCGGGCGTTGATCGCTGCGACCGCGCCCATCTTGCGCGCGAAGGCGAGTTTTTCATCGGAGATGTCGATCGCGACCGGGTTGGCGCCGAGCGCAGCCGCGATCATGATCGCCGACAGGCCGACGCCGCCGCAGCCGTGTACCGCCACCCATTCGCCGCCCTTCACCTTCGCCTGGTCGCAGACGGCGCGGAACGAGGTGGCAAACCGGCAGCCGAGGCTCGCCGCGGTGGCGTAGGAGACGCTTTCCGGCAGGTGCACAAGGTTCTGGTCGGCATAGTCGAGCGCGACATACTCGGCAAACGAGCCCCAGTGGGTGAAGCCCGGCTGGAACTGCTCCTCGCAAACCTGCTGGTTGCCCGAGCGGCATTCGTGACAATGGCCGCAGCCGGAGACGAAGGGCACCGTCACCCGGTCGCCGGCCTTGAAGCGCATCACCCCCTTGCCGGCGGCAAGCACCGTGCCGGCAAGCTCATGGCCGGGCACATGCGGCAGCCGGATGTCCGGGTCATGCCCCATCCAGCCGTGCCAGTCGCTGCGGCAAAGCCCGGTCGCCTCCACCTTGATCACCACGCCGTTAGGGATCGGCGTCGGGTCGGGCAGGGTACGGATCTCCGGTGCAGCGCCGAAGGCTTCGTAGTACATCGCTTTCATGGAAATGCCCCTCGTTTTCGCTTTTGGTCATCTATGCCATGCTGCCCTTGCGCGTGCCACCGGCGCATCCATGACAATGGCTGATGCATCCATTCAAGATCGTGAGTGGACAGCGCTCGCCAATTGAGTCAGGCCATTGGCAGCTTGACCCGCATCGCCGGGCCGGCCTTGATCGGCCAGAAGGAGACCTGAACATGGCAGTCGATACATCCCCGCGCACCCCGACCTGGACCTATGTCGAAGGCGAATGGATTGCCGGCAACCCGCCGCTGATCGGGCCAATGTCGCATGCGATGTGGCTCGCCTCCACCGTGTTCGATGGTGCCCGTTGGTTCGACGGCATCGCCCCCGACCTCGACCTGCATTGCCAGCGCGTCAACCGCTCGGCCGTCAACCTCGGTATGAAGGCGACGATGAACGCCGAGGAGATTCAGGGCCTCGCCTGGGAAGGCGTCAAGAAATTCGACGGCAAGACCGCGATCTACGTCAAGCCGATGTACTGGGCCGAACACGGCTCGTTCAGCGTCGTCGCCGCCGATCCGGAATCGACCCGGTTTGCGCTCTGCCTGTTCGAGGCGCCCTTGGGCGACGGCAAGACCGGTGAGGCGCTGACCGTCTCGCCCTTCCGCCGTCCGACCAAGGAATGCATGCCGACCGACGCCAAGGCCGGCTGCCTCTATCCGAACAACGCCCGCATCCTCGTCGAGGCGAAAAGCCGCGGCTTCGGCAACGCGCTGGTGCGCGACATGCTCGGCAACGTCGCCGAGACCGGCACCTCCAACATCTTCATGGTCAAGGATGGCGTCGTCTTCACGCCGGCCGCCAACCACACCTTCCTTGCTGGCATCACCCGCTCGCGCGTCATCGGTCTGCTGCGTCAGGCCGGCTTCGATGTCCGGGAAACGACGTTGACGGTGGACGATTTTGCCGCCGCCGACGAGATCTTCACCTCCGGCAACTATTCCAAGGTCCTGCCCGTCCACCGCCTCGACGACCGTCAGCTGCAGACCGGGCCGGTGACCGCGAAGGCGCGCGAGATCTATTTCGACTGGGCACGTTCCAGCGCGAAGGGATAAGCTTCCAGCCGTCATCCCGGCCCCGAGCCGGGATCCAGCGCGCGCAAGTCCTTGCGCGCCAAAAACTCCTTCGCCTCTACCGCATGAGATGCATCACTCACCGCGCCGACGCGCGGTGGCTGGATGCCGCGGATCAGGTCCGGCATGACGGGGAGGGCGGACGTGCCGTGGCCACCTGCGGGATCAGTCCGCCAATGTCGGTCGACAGGCCGCCTGCCGCGCTCCGCCCCCCGCTCCGGAATGAAATTGCTGGCAAAGCGCAAATTTTGACATGCAACCGGTTGTCTGCGACAGGTCGGCCCCCTATGTTCCAGTCTACGGATTTCATTGAAAAAATTCCGGACGCAAGAGGAGATACGCTATGGCCTTCGAACTTCCGCCGCTGCCCTACGACTACGACGCGCTTGTCCCGTTCATGTCGCGCGAGACGCTGGAGTACCATCACGACAAGCACCACAAGGCCTATGTCGACAATGGCAACAAGCTGGCCGAGGAGGCCGGTCTTTCCAACCTGACGCTGGAAGAGATCGTCAAGAAGTCCTACGGCACCAACCAGGGCCTCTTCAACAATGCCGGCCAGCACTACAACCACATCCACTTCTGGAAGTGGATGAAGAAGGGCGGCGGCGGCAAGAGCCTGCCGGGCGCACTGCAGAAGGCGGTCGACAGCGACCTCGGCGGTTACGACAAGTTCAAGGCCGACTTCATCGCCGCCGGCACGACCCAGTTCGGCTCCGGCTGGGCCTGGCTGTCGGTCAAGGACGGCAAGCTTGCCATCTCCAAGACCCCGAACGGCGAGAACCCGCTCGTGCACGGTGCTTCGCCGATCCTCGGCGTCGATGTCTGGGAGCACTCCTATTACATCGACTACCGGAACGCCCGCCCGAAGTACCTGGAAGCCTTCGTCGACAGCCTGATCAACTGGGACTACGTGCTGGAAATGTACGAAGCGGCGACGAAGTAAGGTCGGTCGACCTGCCGTTTTCGATGGAGCCCCGGTCGCAAGCCCGGGGCTTCGTCGTTTTGAGGAGCCCACGCCGCGTTATGCGGGGATGGTCGCGGCGGCAAGCAATTGCCCAATCAAGGGCTTGCAGTCAAAAGCGGAATAGGACCCGCATCTCCGATGCGGCCGAACAGGTCGAGAAGGTTTCGTGCTACGATTTATGCGTTGGGGCGGGCGATCAGGGAGGTTTCCATGACCTTGAACGACACGATCAAAGAGATGACGCAGCGTTATGCAGCGGCGCTGAACACGGCCGGAGCCGTTGGTGTCGGCGATTTCTTCGATGACGATGCCGACCTGTTGCCGCCAGGACCGGACAACCTGAAGGGGCGAGCTGCCATCCAGGCCTTCTGGACCGCTGCCACCGAGGTGTTCGGCGAGCCGAGGTTGACGACGACCGATGTTGCCGAGATCGCCCCGGGATGTGCCCGCGAGATCGGCACCTATGCCGCGCGGGTGAAGGCCACCGGTGCTGCCGTCGGCGGCAAATACGTCTTCATCTGGCGCAAGATCGACGGCAAATGGAAGATCTGGACCGATATCTGGACCTCACATCAGGGGCAGACGTGAGCGAAGGCAATGGAGGGGACATGGTGGACAATCCAATGGCGTTGATCGGTCTGATCGGCGGGATGAGCTGGGAGTCCAGTGCGCTATATTACCGGCTGTTGAACACCATCGCCCATCGGCGTCTCGGCGGGCACCACAATGCCCGCTCGCTGCTCTTCACGCTCGATTTCGACGCGCTCAACCGCATGGCCGCCGAGGGGCGCTGGGATGAGGTTGCCGGTCTGATCACGGATGCCGGACGCCGGCTGCAGGACGCGGGCGCGACCTTCGTGATGATCACCGCCGTCAGCGGCCACGCCGTTGCCGATCGGGTAGAGACGGCGCTGCAAATTCCGCTGCTCCATATCGCCGACCCGTTTGCCGAAGCCGTGCGGGCGAGCGGCCACAAAAAGGTCGGCCTGCTCGGCACGCGCTACACGATGGAGATGGATTTCTTCTCTTCCCGCCTGCGCGAGCGTCACGGTCTGGAGGTGCTGACCCCGCCGCCCGAGCAGCGCCATGCGCTGCACCGGATCATCGTCGAGGAATTGACGCTCGGCCGCATAACGCAAGCGGCACGGCAGACCTTGCTGTCTATGGCGGCCGGTCTCGCCGAGCGAGGCGCGGAAGCGATCGCCGTCGCCTGCACCGAGTTGCCGTTGGTCGCGGCCATGGAGGACTATCCGGTCGCCGCCTACGACGTCGTGCAATTGCACGTCGAGGCGGCGCTGGATCGGGCCATTGCCGAAGCATCAGCTTGAGGCGGGCGAACGGCTGTTTGCGGCCGGATCGTTGCCCCATCCGGCGATCCACAATTGCCGCAGACGGTCGCCCTCGCCGCGGAAGTGGTTTCCCGTCGACTTGCAACTCTCCACGCGCTCGGCGCGGAAATTGCGGATCGCCTGCCGCAGTTCACACCAGGCAACGATATTGGCGCGCTCGGAGTAGTAGATCAGTGCCAGCGGACGGACGGTGCGCTCGGTGGCGCGTCCCAACTCGTCGCGGTAGTCGAGCAACAGCTTTTCCTCTTCCCGAATGGCCCGGCGCACCATCGCCAGATCGATCGCCTCGGGGGCGGGCGGCACCGTGCCCCATGCGTGCAGGGCGCGTGCGTTGAGGGTGTGGCGCAGCGGCGTCGGCACGGCGCCCTCGATCTTGGCGCCGACGCTCTTCGCCGCCGCCTTGAGCTCATGGTCGCCCGTCCGCTCCAGCAGCGCCAGCGCCAGCACGATCGCCTCGGTCTCCTCGATCGAGAACATCAATGGCGGCAGGTCGAAGCCGGGGCGCAGGATGTAGCCGATGCCCCGCTCGCCCTCGACCGGCACCCGCATCGCCTGCACGGCGGCGATATCGCGATAGATCGAGCGCACGGTCACCTCCAGCCGCTCGGCGATCCGGGCCGCGGTGATCGGCTGGCGAGCCAGGCGCAGAATCTGGATGATCTCGAACAGGCGGGAGGCTTTTCGCATCAAAAGGGCTCGCTACTGACACATCCCTGTCAGTTGGCCTTCGCTATACCACACTTCAACTGACTGAAATAGCAGGATGCACAGCCTGATGGCTGTCTATGACGGGACCGGACAACTGACATGACATACGCGGAAAACCTCTGGCTGTTCTTTCTCCTGCTCGCCGGCATCATTGTCGTGCCGGGGATGGACATGATCTATGTGTTGGCGAGTTCGCTATCGGGCGGGCGCCGGGCCGGCCTGTCGGCCACTTTCGGCATTATGGCCGGTGGGCTGGTTCACACGCTCTATGCCGCCCTGGGCGTCGGCGTGCTGCTGCACTACGTGCCGGCACTGTTCAATGCGCTGCTTGTTGCGGGCGCCGCCTACATCGCATGGATCGGCTGGACGCTGGCCCGCAGTTCCATCTCGATCGACGGCATAGGCGCCGTTGCCAAGCGCGGCCTGTGGACGCGCTTCCGCCAGGGGGCGCTGACCAGCCTGATGAACCCGAAGGCCTACCTCTTCATGCTCGCTGTCTTTCCGCAGTTCCTGCGGCCGGAATTTGGGCCGATCTGGCGCCAGGCGTCCGTCATGGTGCTGATGATCTGGATGACGCAACTCGCCGTCTATGGCAGCCTCGCCGTCGCTGCGGGCAGGGGGCGCGACATGCTTGTCGGCAGCCCGCAGGCGACGCGTTTCGTCGGTCGCGCATCAGGGCTGCTCCTCATCGCGATCGCCGTCGTCACGCTCTGGCGCGGGTGGGGCGGGGCCTGAGCGTTCCGAAAACCCCGGTCGCCCGAATTCAAAAAAACGTTACTTTTCTTCCGGCCTCATCGTGCAATGTTGCTACCGCAATTCGCAACATGCCATCTCCATGGCAAATCCAATCAGGAGCTATTGATGAAGCTGAAGACAATCGCGGCCGCGGCCGCCCTTGCCGTACTCGGCGCCAGTGCGGTGGTCGCGGCGGACGATCCGCAAGTCGCCCGCCAGCAGATGATGAAGAAGGTCGGCGGGGCGATGGGCGCGCTGGCTGGGATCGCCAAGGGCGAGAAGCCTTACGACGCCGAGATCGTCAAGGCCTCGCTGACGACGATGAGCGACGTCTCCAAGAGCTTTGCCGACCAGTTCCCTGCTGGCACGGAATCCGGGGCGGAGACGGAGGCAAGCCCGAAGATCTGGGAAAGCATGGACGATTTCAAGTCCAAGACCACGCAGCTCGGCAAGGAGGCCGAAACCGTGCTTGCCTCGCTTCCCGGCGACCAGGCCGGTGTCGCCGCAGCGCTTGGGCCGATCGGCAAGAGCTGCGCAAGCTGTCACGAGACGTATCGGCTGAAGAAGTAGCCAGACGAGCGGACCGCAGACTCTCCCGGGGATCGTAACGTCGGGAGAGTTTGCGTTTTGGCGCCTCCGTGCGACGATGGCCGGGTGTGACGGGCGGCCGCGTCTGGGCGTGCGGCACCGGAGGGCTCTGTCAACAGTTGGGGTGGGCGTCATGCCCCGGGGACGATTGCCATGAGAATTCGCGCGTTGGCGGTGGCCGCTCTGGTTATCGCGGTGGCTGGAGTGGGGTCGTATCTGTCGATCACCGCGCCGGCACGGATGCCGAAGAACACCTGGGCGGGGCTGGGCGAGCCCAACCTCGAAAACGGCGAGCGGGTGTTTTGGGAAGGCGGCTGCTCCAGCTGTCACGCCGTCCCGGGGGCGACGGACGAAAACCGGCTGGTGCTTGCCGGCGGGGCATCGCTCAAGAGCCCGTTCGGAACCTTCCATCCGCCGAACATCTCCCCGGACGAAAACGCCGGAATCGGCAGCTGGACGTTGGCCGAATTCGGGGATGCGATGGTCCGTGGGGTCGGAAAGGGAGGCGAACACCTCTACCCGTCCTTTCCCTATGCATCCTATGCGCGCATGACGCCGCGCGACATCAATGATCTCTTCGGCTACCTGAAGACGCTGCCGGCGAGCAGCGCGACTGCACCGGCGCACGATCTGCCGTTCCCCTTCAGCCAGCGTGTCCTGCTCGGCGGCTGGAAATTTCTGTATCTCGACGACAAGCCGCGGGTGACGCTGGCCAAGCCGGATGCCAAGGTCGAGCGCGGGCAGTACCTCGTCGAAGGGCCGGGCCATTGCGGCGAATGCCATACGCCGCGCGACGGGCTGGGCGGAATGAAGACGGAAGCCTGGCTGGCCGGCGGGCCGAACCCCGAAGGCGGGCAGGGGCGAATGCCGAACATCACACCCGGCGAAAAGGGTCTGGGCGGATGGAGCGAGAGCGACATCGCCTACTATCTCGAGACCGGCTTCACGCCGGATTTCGATTCGGTCGGCGGTTCGATGGTGTCGGTGCAAAAGAACATGGCAAGGCTGCCGGCGGAAGACCGCGAGGCGATCGCGGCCTATCTGAAGGCAATTCCCGCCCTTTGATGCGGCTTGATCGCGGGCGAATTGCGGCATGACTGCGCCGCGACCGCGGAGCCGTGCCGCGCAGTCGGTCGTTGTCAGTCGGCGCCGATGTCAACCGTGCTCGCGGCCATAGAGCTTGACGTAATGCTCGAGGTCCGGACTGTGGAAGCCGAGCGCTCGGTAGATCTCGGCCGCAAAGGTCACGGGCGCGGTTCCGGGGGCCGTGACGATGTTGCCGTCGCGGACCGCCTGCGGCTGGTCACGATAAAGCGCCTGTCCTCGATACTGCGGTGCCGTGGCCAGGAACGCGGCTTCGTTGCTGGTGTGGCCGCTGCGGTCGAGGACACCGGCACGGGCCAGCGCCAGCGTCGCACCGCAGATGGCGCCGACCGGGCGTCCCGCATCATGGAACGAACGGATCTGCCCGGCCGTATCAGGCGCGGCTTCCGTTTCCCATATCGTGCCGCCGCAGAGAACCAGCGCGTCGTAGTCGGCGGGCGTGATGGTCTCGAGCGCCGCCGCCGGGATTACCGTCAATCCACCCATCGAGGTCACCGCCTTGCCGCCGGGCGAGGCGGCGACGACGTCAAAGCCGAAATAGTTGCGCGCGGAAGCCATCAGCAGCGCGCATTCCCAGTCTGCGAAGCCTTCGGTGAGGCCGATCGCAATGCGTTTCGTCATGATCCTCTCCTTCGTCTCTGACTGCGGATGCACAATTGAAGCGCGGACGTTAAATAGGCGCACAGTTGACCGCGAAAAGCGATATCGGAGTTTCGAGGCAGCAAGGGCCGCACGGGAGCCGCGGGCGGCCCGATGACGCGCCTCGGTCAGGCCAGTGCCTGGATGTAGCGCATGCCGGTGACGGGGCCGGCCCGGAAGTTCATCTCCTCGTAGAAGCGGTGCGCCTGAAAGTTGCCGGTGGCGGCGCTGACCGAAAGGAAGCTGCATCCAGCCAGCCGGGCCTGTTCGCGGGCGCGAGCAACCAGATGCCGGCCGATGCCGGTGCCGCGATGGTCCTTTCGGACGAAGATCTGGTGGAGCTCCATGCCACGCCGGCCCTCCGCCGCCCGGTACAGTGGCACCAGGATGGCGTAGCCGATCAGCCGGCCGCCGGCCTCCGCCACCAGTGCGCTGACCCATGGCGACGGGCCGAACAGGTCGCGGTCGAGATCGCTTGCGGACAACTGTGCGCAATCGCCGTGGCACTCGGCGTGCAAGGCCACCATGTCGAGGATCTGCTGCAGGTCGCCCGGGCGGGCGGACCGGATGTTCAGCATCGCCGGACGTTCGAGCGGCGCGGTTTCAAGCTTGAGGACGGCATTCATTTCGAGGCTCCTTCGGGTCTTTCGCCACCAGGTGCCTGAAAACAACAAAGCCGCCTGTTGGCGGCTTGTTGAATATGATCGAACAGCCGCTCCTTATCGGAACAGCCAAAAATACGTCGCGGCGATGGGTGCGTGCGTGATCATGGCGGCGATATTCTCCGAATCCTCGCCCATGTCAACGCGAAAAGCGGGCGCCTTCAACGAATTCGTCGCAAAAAACGAAATCAGTCCGGTAGGGAATGTCGACTCCTTCCCTTATAGTATACCCCCCTATGCTAATTGTCAGGCTCATCCCATGTCGCACACGACCCGTGAAAAAACAAAGCTGATTGCCCGCATCCGCCGTCTCAAGGGCCAGATGGAAGCGGTCGAGCGTGCGCTTGAGGCCGAGCGCCCCTGCGGGGAGGTCCTGCAACTCCTGGCCTCGATCCGCGGAGCAATGAACGGGCTGACGGCGGAACTGATCGACGGGCATCTGCAGGAGCACGTTCTGGCGGCGACGGGCGAGGAAGATCGCCGGCAGGCAGTCACCGAACTGGCCGAAGTCATTCGCAGCTATCTGAAATAGCGCTGCCGCCGAAAGAGATATGAAGGAACTGTCGATGACAAACCTGGAAGCGAAGCGGCGCGGACACACCCACGATTTCCTCGGAAAGAATCACGCCCGGAATGAACGGCGGGTCTGGCTGGTGATAGCGCTGACGGCGGTCATGATGGTCGCCGAGATCGTCGCGGGCACGCTGTATGGGTCGATGGCACTGACCGCCGACGGCTGGCATATGGCGACCCACGCCGGCGCCATGCTGATCGCCGCCTTCGCCTATTTCTACGCGCGGCGCGAGAACGGCAACGCACGCTTTACCTTCGGCACGGGCAAGCTTGGCGATCTCGCCGCTTTCGCGAGCGCCGTGCTCCTGGCGCTCATCGCCCTGCTGATCGCCTGGGAAAGTTCCGTCCGACTCGCCAATCCGGTATCGATCGATTTCGGTCAGGCGATCCTCGTCGCCGTATTGGGCCTGGCCGTGAATCTCGCGAGCGCATGGCTGCTGAACGACGGCGGCCAACACCACGGTCACAGCCATCATCATGGTCACGCCCATCCCCACCATCCGCATGGTCACGCCGGACGCAGCGATGACGACGATCACGATCATCAACACCACGACGACCACAACCATCACCACGGTTACGAGCGGAGCGGTGCCGGCAGCAATTTGCGGGCGGCCTATCTGCACGTTCTCGCCGACGCACTGACCTCTGTGCTGGCCATCCTGGCCCTGGTGTTCGGCCTGTGGAACAACTGGGCGTTCCTCGATCCGCTCATGGGCATCGTTGGTGCACTGGTGATCGCCAGATGGTCCTGGGGGCTGATCCGCAGTACAGGAGCCGTCCTGCTCGACGCGCTGCCGGCAGGCGAGACCCTGCCAGAGGAAATCCGCGAGGTGATCGAAACGCCGGCAGATCGCATCACCGATCTGCATGTCTGGCAGGTCGGCCCTGGCCACCACGCCGCGATCGTGTCCCTGGTCACCTCGGATCCGAAGGAGCCAAGCTTCTACAAGGCAAAGCTGGCCGCGTTGCGCGAACTATCCCACGTCACGATCGAGGTAGCGACGGCGGCGTGAATCTGCCTGCGTGAGCATTCACGGCAGCGTATAGGGTCGGCGCTCCTTTGCGCCCGTACGGCAACGGCCTCCGCCAACAGCCTCGGCTATGAGTTCAAATGACAAAGAAGTCCGCAGCCGAAAGGGCGAGGCCCTTCGCCAGCAGCGCAAACTGCACGGCGCCGGCCGAACCCGTTCCGTCGGTATCGTAGAAGAGCTTGCCGGTGTCACTTTCGTAAACGATGCGGTCGCTGGCATCTGCCGCCTTGCCACTGGTGTTGGCGACGAACGCGGCCGCGGCGAGCTTGCCGGTGGAAAGTGCCGTAAAGATCGCATTCTCCAGCCGGATCGTGTCGTCGGCGACGTTGTAGTCGGTGATCGTGTCGATGTTTCCGCCGCCGAGCGAGGAATTGAACAGGAACTGGTCCTTGCCCGAACCGCCCGTCAATCTATCCGCACCGCCGCCGCCGGAGAGCACGTCATCACCGGCTTCGCCTGACAGCAGGTTCTTCCCGCTGTTGCCGGTGATGATGTTGGCGAGGGAATTGCCCTTGCCGGCGAGGTCTCCCTTGCCCGTCAGCGTCAAGTTCTCCACGTTGGCGGAGAGTTTATGGCTGGCGCTGGACCGCACCGTGTCGGTGCCACCGTTCAGCTGTTCCTTGATCGTGTCGCCGCCATCCGTGACGTAGGTGTCGTTGCCCGCGCCCCCTTCCATGTAGTCGATGCCGCTTCCGCCATCGATCTTGTCATTGCCGGCGTCGCCGTAGAGACTGTCGTTGCCGCTGCCGCCCTTCAGGCTGTCATTCCCATCGCCACCGCGGAATAAATCAGCGCCGCTGCCCCCAAGTACGGTGTCGTTGCCCGCTTTGCCAAGCACTGCCCCGGTCAACGTTCCCTTCGAGCCGTCGTAGACATCCGCGCCGCTTCCGAGGTCAATCGAGCCGATGATCTTGCCTCTGTTGTAGATGAGGTCGGGGGCATCCATCAAAGACGTGTAGGCCCAGCCGTTGCCGCTGTCGATCGTGCCGGTGTTCGTCAGTTGAACCCTGTCCGTTCCGATGTTGCGGATACCGGAGAAACTCGTGATGCGGCCTTCATTCGTGATGGTCGAGGTCACCGTGGATAGCCCCGACGAGCCGTCGATCGCAATGGCGGTGCCTTCGGACCATATGGTCCCGGCATTCTTGACACGGTTGCCGATGCCAGCCGCATAGATTGCGGCTTCGAAGCCGCCGACCTCGGCCCCGGCCTCGATTGTGATGCTATGGCCGCCTTCGGTTGGCAATCGACCCAACATCAATGCGTAGGTTCGCCCGACCACCGCTCCATTGATCCAGAGCGCGGTGGAAGGGTCGTAGGCATAGATCGCTGCGGTGTCGCTCGATGCAACCAGGACCCCCGCGCGAACATAGGCCACGTCACTGCCCGCGAGTGTGGCGCGGACGCCGGTTCCGACAGAATCATTCGCAAAGACATAGGATGCCATTTCCTCACCTCATTGCTGATTGGGATTGCAATTCTCGAGATCAGGTGTGCGCGGGGCCTAGCCCAGGATTGCCATAGATGCAGCGCTGTCGGTATTCCACGCAGATCGATTGTCGAGCGCGAGATAAACCTATACGATTAATAATCTACCTAGGGTTGAGACTGAGGGCAAGTCGCGGATGGAAATGGAAAGGTTGCTGCATGTTGCCCCAGCAGCGCGGCCTTGGAGCGCACAAGAAAAGGTAGAGTTGTCAACAGGCTGCGGACCAGCCATCAGTTCCAGTCAGGGAGCCGCAATCGTCGTGTCGATTCCGAGCTGCGCTTCGATCGCCTGGCGGATCTCGTCCTCGATCGCTTCGCGCTCCGCTTCCGGCAGTGTCTTCAGCGATGCTTCGGTATGGCCCAATTCTTCGAGCACCTGGGCTCGGATTCGCTCGGCGGGCGACATCTCCGACCATTCCATGAACTCCGCCACCAGGCTGGCGCTGGCAGCCGCGGTGTTCTCCGCCTTCGTATCCTTCTCGACGCCGATCAGCCAGAGGGCACTGGCAAAGCCCGAAGAGGCCGGAAGCGACGGTGCAACGCTGGGCGTAAGGTTTCGCGGAACGGCGCCGCCCCGGTTGGATTCGTTGACGTCGTCGTCCCCGGACGCGGCGCGGTGCTGCCGTGCGATGGCATGGCTTGCCAGAAGCCCACTATCGATCTTCATGAAAATCTCTCCCTGAAAAGCTAGTCAGGAAGAGGCTAGGTCGCACACCTTATGCGAGCCTTGCTGACGTTACGGCAGCGTATAGGCGATCACATAGTCGCCCGGCTTCGTCCCGATCGAGCCGTGGCCACCGGCGACGATCAACACGTACTGCTTGTCGCCGGCCGCGTAGGTCATCGGCGTCGACTGGCCGCCCGCCGGCAGCCGCGCCTCCCAGAGCTGCCGACCGGTCGTCAAGTCGTAGGCGCGCAGGTAGTCGTCGACCGCGGCTCCGAGGAAGGCGACGCCGCCCTTGGTGATGATAGGCCCGCCGATGCCCGGCACGCCGACCTTGAAGGGCAGCGGAATCGGTGACAGGTCCCGCACGGTGCCGTTCTTGTAGCGGTAGGCGATCTCGCCGGTGCGCAGGTCAGCGCCGGCGACATAGCCCCAGGGCGGTGCCTGGCAGGGAATCTTCAGCGGGCCGAGGAAAGGGCCCATGTAGACGCCATAGGGTGCGCCCTCGTTGCGGTTCAGGCCCTGTTCCGAACCCTTTGCGCTCTGTTCCTTCGGCGGGATCTGGTCGCGCGGCACGAGCTTCGAAGTGAAAGCCAGGTAGGTCGGCATGCCGAACATCACCTGCCGCTCCGGGTCGACGGCGACGGAGCCCCAGTTGAAGACGCCGAAATTGCCGGGATAGATCAGGCTTCCCTGCAGCGACGGCGGCGTGTAGCGCCCCTCGTATTTCAGCCGGTGGAAGTCGATGCGGCAGGCGAGCTGATCGAACATCGTCACGCCCCACATGTCCTTTTCCGTGAGCGGCTCGGGCATGAAGGTCAGGCCGGAGACCGGCTGCGTCGGCGCGGTGAAATCCTCCGGGATCGCGCCGGTCGGCGCCGGCTCCTCCTTGATCGGGATCAGCGGCTCGCCGCTGCGCCGGTCGAGCACATAGATGTCGCCCTGCTTGGTCGATCCTACGAGGGCGGGAACCACGGTGCCGTCCTCCTTGGTGATGTCGAGCAGCGCCGGCTGGGCGGGGATATCCATGTCCCACAGGTCGTGGTGCACCGTCTGGCGCACCCAGCGTACCTGGCCGGTCTGGAGGTCGAGGGCGACGATCGAGGACGAATACTTTTCGACATGCTCGCTGCGGCCCATGCCGAGCTGGTCGGGCACCTGGTTGCCGAGCGGCACGAAGATCAGGCCCAGATCTTCGTCGTAGCTCGACACCGACCAACTGTTCGGCGAGTTCGTCGTATAGGTCTGCCCCGGCGGCAGCGGCGTCGTCACGTCGGGATTGCCAGAATCCCAGTTCCAGATCAGCGCGCCCGAATTGATGTCGAAGGCGCGGATCACGCCCGACTGCTCGTGGATCGAATAGTTGTCGTTGACGGCGCCGCCGACGATGATCTTGCCGGCGACGGCCACCGGCGGCGAGGTCGAATAGTAGTAGCCAGCCGGATTGTATTCCATGCCCTGTTCGAGACGCAGCGTGCCGTGGTCGGCAAACGAGGTGCAGACCTCGCCCGTGCCGGCATCGAGTGCGATCAGCCGCGCATCCGAGGTCGGCAGGTAGACGCGCTCGGCGCAAGGCGTTCCCGCGGCAGCGGCGGGGTCCTTCCAGTAGGTGACGCCGCGGCAGGTCTGGTGCTGACGGTCGGGGTTCATGCCGGAATTGCTGTCGTACTTCCACTTCTCCTTGCCGGTGGCTGCGTCCAGCGCGATCGCCCAGTTGTGCGGCGTGCACAGATAGAGCGTGTCGCCGACCTTGAGCGGCGTCACCTGGTAGGTCGTCTCGCCGATGTCGTCCGGAAGCTTCACGTCGCCGGTCTGGTACTGCCAGGCGACCTTCAGCGTGCCGACATTGTCGGTGGTGATCTGGTCGAGCGGCGAATAGCGCTGGCCGAAGGCGGTGCGGCCGTACTGGTGCCAGTCGCCGGGCGGCACGTCGCCGCCGAGAGCCGGCGTGGTCGTAACGGCCTCCAGGGGCAACGCGCCGCCGATGTCGTGCATGTCGCGCGTCATGGCGTAGACAGCGACGCCGATCGACAGCAGCCCGGCGATGGCGAGCGGCAGCGCCGAGGCGGGGTAGGTTTCGCCGGTGGGGCTGGTGAACCCGAGCGGACGGCGGATTGCCGGCAGCATCAGCCAGAGGCCTAGCAGCACGATGATGCCCCCGCGCGGACCGAGCTGCCACCAGTCGAACCCCACTTCCCACAGCGCCCAGGCAAGCGAGCCGACCATCAGGATGGCGTAGATCCAGATGGCGATCGGTCGCTTGAGAAACAACAGGATGCCGGTCGCGAGAAAACCGAGGCCGGCGATGATGTAGTAGGGGCTGCCGCCGAGCGAGACCAGCCATCCGCCGCCGACGACGAGAACGATCCCGATCAGGTCGAAAAGGATGGCGGTGAGAATGAGCAACATGGACGCTTTCTCCCAGAACGGACCGTCGGATACGGCAGCGTGTGGCAACAATGCGTGGGTTGAGGCTCGTCTTCAGGAAAAGCTAGTCCAGCCTCGGCCGGAATCAATGCCATCGCCCACAATTCCTGCGCGAGGCTTCGGGCTGTCGAGGTGATGCGGTGCCTGCTTGGTGAGGCTTCGGCGCTCGAATCCCGCTTCGCGTGGCGGAGCCAGTTCCGGGCGCCGTGGCGGTCGAGGCCCTGAGCCTGAGATCAGGCCCAATAAAGTGAGGCTTCGACAACCTGATCTCGTGGGATTAGCATGAGCTAAAATGAGCTGGCGTCACATCATGCTGTCGAGGCGTCGTCGAGACGACGTCCTCCCCGGGGGAGATCGACAATGTGCTACAGACTGCTTGGACATGTCGCATGTGCACTGGGACTGGCCAGCCTGGTCTCGTTGGCTGGCCCCGCGAAGGCGGCCGAAATTCAAACCACCGGCACGCCAGGCGCACCGGACGCGACGACGACAATCGATGGCAGGCAACTGCCTGCCCCGATCCCCAGTTCGGTGGCGAGATCAAGGATGATGCCCTGAGTTCAAAGCCGTGGTGGGCACCGCGGATCCTGCCGCCGAAGAGCGCTCCCAACATCCTCCTCATCATCACTGACGATGCCGGATTCGGCGTGCCCAGCACCTTTGGCGGCGTTATTCCGACGCCAACCATGGATCGCATCGCCAATGATGGGCTTCGCTACAACAATATCCATTCAACGGCCCTGTGCTCGCCGTCACGGGCAGCTCTCATTACCGGGCGAAATCATCACTCGACCGGGTTTGGGGTGATTTCCGAACAGTCGACAGGATTCCCCGGCTACAACAGCCTCATCCCCAAGGACAAGGCCACCATCGGTCGAATCCTGCTCGATAATGGCTACGCGACAGCGTGGTTCGGCAAGGAGCATAACACGCCGGCATTCGCAGCGAGCTCGGTTGGACCGTTCGACCAGTGGCCCATTGGCATGGGCTTCGAGTACTTTTACGGCTTCGTCGGCGGTGACGCGAACCAGTGGCAGCCGAACCTGTTCCGAAACACCACGCAGATATATCCGTTCGAGGGCAAGCCAGGCTGGAACCTGGTCACGGGAATGCCGATGACGCCATCGACTATCTGAACCGCCTGAACCAGACGTTGCCAGACAAGCCCTTCTTCGTGAAGTACGCGCCGGGAGCGACCCACGCGCCCCACCATCCGACCAAGGAATGGGTCGACAAGATCAGCGCCATGCGCCTGTTCGACGATGGCTGGAACAAACTTCGCGAAAAAATCTTCGAAAACCAGAAGAAGCTCGGGGTCATTCCCGAAAACACCCAGCTGGAGCCCTGGCCGACTGAAATCCTGCCCAATTGGGACGATGTGTCCCCTCAGGACAAGAAGCTCTTCATCCGACAGGCCGACGTCTTCGCTGCCTACACCGCCTACAGCGACCATGAGATCGGGCGCGTCGTGCAGGCGATCGAGGACATGGGTAAACTCGACAACACCCTCATCATCTATATCAACGGCGACAACGGGACGAGTGCCGAGGGCGGCCCGCTCGGCACCCCCAATGAGGTGGCGTTCTTCAACGGTATCAACAAGATGCCGACCGACGTGCAGATGAAGGGGTATGACGTCTGGGGCACCGAGCAGACCTACAACCACATGTCCGCCGGCTGGTCCTGGGCCTTCGATACGCCCTTCACCTGGTTCAAGCAGAACGCCTCGCGGCTCGGCGGCATCGGCCAGAACATGGCAATCTCCTGGCCGGCCCGCATCACGGACAAGGGCGGGCTGCGTCAGCAGTTCATGCACTTCATCGACGTCGTGCCGACCATCCTCGAAGTGACCGGGATTCCGGCACCCGACATGGTGGACGGGATCAAGCAGTCGCCGATGGAGGGCACAAGCTTTGCCTACACGTTCGATGCGAACAACGCCAAGGCACCGTCGCAGCACAAGATCCAGTATTTCGAGATGATGGGCCAGTGGGCCCTGTATGATGACGGATGGCTCCTCAGCACGAAGGTCAACCGCGCGCCGTGGGAGGCCTTTGGTGCAGCCAATCCCGACCCGTTGAACAACCAGGTTCTGGAGCTTTATGACCTCAATACCGATTTCAGCCAGTCCCAGAACGTCGCGGACAAACACCCTGACAAGGTCAAGCAGTTGAAGGAGGCGTTTCATCGCCGAAGCAAGGAAATACCAGGTCTTCCCGATGGATGCGTCGGTGGCCGCGCGCATCGTCGCACCGCGTCCTAACATAACGGCCGGGCGAACCGAGTTCACCTACACGATGCCGATGGTGGGCCTGCCGCAGGGAGATTCCCCCTCCATCCTCAACAGCTCGTACACGATCACGGCTGACATCGATGTCCCCGACGGTGGCGCGGAGGGGATGATCCTAACCTCGGGCGGGCGCTTTGGCGGCTATGGCTTCTATCTGCTGAAAGGCAAGCCCGTGTTTGTGTGGAACCTTGTCGATCTGAAACGCGTGAAATGGGAGGGGGCTGACGCGCTCACGCCCGGTCGGCACACCGTCGAATTCGACTTCAATTATGACGGACTGGGTGTCGGTACACTGGCGTTCAACAATATGAGCGGCCTGGGGAGACCAGGGACCGGCACCTTGAAAGTCGATGGAAACACCGTGGCGACGGAGCAGATGCAGCGCACGTTGCCAATGATCCTGCAGTGGGATGAGAGCTTCGACATCGGCTCCGATACGCTGACGGGCGTCAATGACGCGGACTATCAACCTCCGTTTGCTCTGACCGCCAAGCTCAACAAGTTGACGCTGAAGGTGAACCGGCCGACGCTTTCACAGGAGGACATCAAGAACCTCCAGAACACGGAAGCCATCGCTGTCGACGGCAATCCGATCCATCACATGCAGCCTGGGCCGCAATAGGCCAGGCCTTGAGACAGACCAGGGCGAGGAGCTTTGAGCAGTAGAGGCCACTCCCTTTGGAGTGGCCTCACGTTACTCCGACTTGTGACCGCTTATGGCGGCGCAAAGCGCGCATGGCATCCGCGCGGATGAGCCGCGCGCGCGGCGACCTCGGCCTCAGGTGCCGCAGAAGGTCTGCAGCACCTCTTCGCCCGGTTTCGGCGGCTCGGCATAGGAGGCAAAGGCGGGCTGATCCTCGAACGGTCGCGCCAGCACGTCGTTCAGCGCCTCGAACAGCGAAAAGTCCTGGTTCTCGGTCGCTGCGGCCAGCGCTTCCTCGACCTTGTGGTTGCGGGGGATGAAGGCCGGGTTGACGGCGCGCATCATCGTGGCGCGCTGATCCGGCAAGCGCTCGTCGCGCGAAAGTCGCTGCCGCCAGCGGGAGAGCCAGGGGCCTGCGGATTGCGGATCGGCCAGCAGGGAAGCAAAGGTCGCATCCGCGCCTTCACCTGCCGCAGCATCCGAAAGCCTGCGGAAGGAGAGCGTGAAATCCGCCTTCTGCTCGTACAGCAGCGCCAGGAAGGCGCGGATCAGGTCGGTGTCCTCGTCCTCCTCCTGCACGCCGAGCCCGAGCTTGGCGCGGATCACCGCTTTCCAGTGTTCCTGGAACCGCTCCATGAAGCGCGTCACCGCATCATTCGCCAGATCCACCGCCTCGCCGGGCGTCTCGTGGATCAGCGGCAGCAATGTCTCGGCGAGCCGGGCGATGTTCCACTGGCCGATCATCGGCTGGTTGCCATAGGCATAGCGCCCCATCTGGTCGATCGAGGAGAAGACGGTGCGCGGGTCGTAGGTGTCCATGAAAGCGCAGGGGCCGAAATCGATGGTTTCGCCCGAGACCGCCATGTTGTCGGTGTTCATCACGCCGTGGATGAAGCCGACGCCGAGCCAGCGCGCGATCAGCCTGGCCTGCCGCTCCGCCACCGCATCGACCAGCTTCAAGTAGCGGTCGTCCGCGCCGGCAAGCTCGGGGTAATGCCTATCGATCACATGGTCGGCGAGCGCGCGGATACTGTCGGTGTCGCCGCGCGCGGCAAAATACTGGAACGTGCCGACGCGGATATGGCTTGCGGCGACGCGGGTGAAGATTGCGCCTGGCAGGATCGTCTCGCGATAGACCGGCTGGCCGGTCGTCACCGCGGCAAGCGCCCTTGTCGTCGGAATGCCGAGTGCGTGCATCGCCTCGCTGACGATGTACTCGCGCAGGACCGGGCCGATTGCCGCCCGCCCGTCGCCGCGCCGCGACCAGGGCGTCTGCCCCGACCCCTTGAGCTGGATGTCGCGGCGGGCGCCGTCCGGGCGCACCACCTCGCCGAGCAGGATCGCCCGTCCGTCGCCGAGTTGTGGCACGAACTGGCCAAATTGGTGGCCGGCATAGGCCATGGCGATCGGCTCGGAGCCGGCAAGCAGCCGGTTGCCGGAGAAGACCGCAGCCCCATCGCGCTCCAGTGCATCGGCATCGAGGCCCATCTCGAGCGCCAGTGGCCGGTTGAACTTGACGAGCCGGGGCGCGGCAACCGGCGTGGGTTCGGTGCGCGTGAAGAAATTCTCCGGCAGCCGCGCATAGCTGTTGTCGAAAATGATGGGAGCCAGTTCCTGCTGGGTGAGATTTGGCGCGGTTTCGGTCATGGATGGGCTCGCAGGCGTTCGTGGGTACGGTTGTGCTACCCTATTAGATAGGAACGCGCGGCGCGAGCAAAAGTGCCTGCGACAGGTGGGTGGCCCTTGTCCGGGCCACCCACGACGGTTGGGGGCTAGTGCCCGCAGGTGCGGTGGCGTGCGGGTTTGCGCGGCAGACTTGGCAGGTCGCCCTCGCAAACGAGTTGCTCCTTGAGGACATCGGACTCCGCTACGTCGATCGGGCCGCAGCCCCAGTCGTAGTTCGCTCGTTCAAGCCATCCGCCGAACAGGCGTCCCAATAACCCGTGAGGTCGATGGTCAGTCGTTGTCATGAGTTTGTTCTCCTCATGCGCTCATCGCCGGCTGTGGCATGCACGCCGCGCAGATGGCGCCTATGTGTCGATGATCCGTTCCGCAACAGCCGCCGAGCAGGCGCAATTGCGGCATCCGGCGGACGAGGTCCTGGTAGCGGCGGCCGAAATCGATCGGGTCGCCTGCATCCAGGGTCTCGCTCTCGTCGAGTTCCTGATGGCTCTTGGCCGAGGCATTGGCGCGAATGCCGCCAAGGCGCTTGATCCAGGTGCTGTTCTCGTCGAGGGCGTCCTCGAAATGCGTCGGATGCGCGCAGTTGACCATGTAGAACACGGGATAGGCTCCGGTCGCCGCATCCACGGCCTCGATCGCCTCCTGTATCGTCCTGCCGGTCACGATCCTGCCGTCCGTCTCGACAGTGAACCCGATCACGCAGGGGATTGCGGCCGTCCGGGCCGCCCGCGCAACGCCGATCGCCTCGTCGATGTTGGTCAGCGTTATCGCGCTGATCATGTCGGCGTCGGTGGCGGCGAACGTTTCGACCTGCGGCCGGTGATAGGCCTCCGCTTCCTCGGCATCCATGGTGCCGGCCTTGTAGCCGTCACCACGCGGGCCCATGGCGCCGTTGATGATGATCGGTGCGCCGGGGCGCTCGTACTCGTCACGCAACTGGACGAGGAGTGCTACGGCTTCCTCGTTGACGCCCCGCAGCGCATCGCCGTCATACCCGAGTTTTGCCGCCCAGTCCGGGTTGGCGCGCCAGGTGGCCGTGTCGAGCACGAAGCCGGTGCCGGCGCTACGGGCGATGTCGAGATAGCGGACGTAGTATTCTTTCAGCTTCCGCCGACCTTCCGGCGTCACCAGAAGCACGAACGAGGCGAAATGCGGCAGGTCAATTCCTTCATGAAAGATCAGCGTCGTCTCCATGCCGCCGTCGGTGAGGAAACGTCCGCCCTTGGTCAGCGGCAGGCCATGTCTGTATTTTGCCATAACTGTCTCCACTCGTTCCAATTTCGCTTCGGAAAATTGCAGAGCCGCCCGTTCTGCCGAACGGTGCCAACGAGACCCATGTCATGATTTTTGTTGTATCGCTTTCGGTGCTTCGTCTGGGTGAGAACCCACGTATTCCGAAACGCGCGTGGATTTTTGCCTGTTTTTCGCCTGTAAAACTAGGCGACTTGTGGTCAAGCGGACCGAAGAAAATTGTATATTAGCAATTAATCAATTGCTTGCGCCCCGCTTTCACGCCAAAGTTGGCGCCGCAGGGCTGGCGTGAGGGGAGAGAACTGTACCGCCGGTACTGGAGGCGACGATGCGCAAGGGCGAGGAGACGCGCGCGAGGATTCTCGATGTGGCCGAAGCCGCAGTGCTTTCCAAGGGGTTCGGCGCGACCTCGATCGAGGAACTCATCGTCGAGACCGGCATCACGAAAAGCGGTTTCTTCTATCATTTCCACGACAAGAACGAACTGGCGAAGGCCCTTCTGGAGCGCTACGTCGAAAACGATACGAGGATCTACAACGAGATCTTCGGGCGCGCGCGCGAACTGGCGGACGACCCGCTGCAGGCCTTCATGCTCGGCCTGAAGCTCTTGTCGGAACAGCTTGCCGACCTCCCGCGTGGTCATCCGGGCTGCCTGGTCGCCACCTTCTGCGTCTACGAGCGGGCCTACGACCGCGACATACAGGAAATCAACCGCCAGGCGGCACTGATGTGGAGGCGCCGGTTCCGCGGCTACTTCGAGGAGATCATGGCGGTCTATGAGCCGCGCGAGCCGATCGACGTCGACCAGCTCGCCGACATGGTCTCGACGGTGCTGGAGGGCGGCATCGTCATGTCAAAGGCGCTCAAGGAGCCGAAAAGCCTGTCGAAGCAACTGCTGGTGCTGCGCGCCTTCGTCAAGATGCTGTTTCGCGGCGGGGAGGGGCGAAGGCAGTTTGATGCGTAGGGGAGATTTCGACAATCAAGCATATGAAGGCTGGAGATCCCCCACCGACTTTAATGGCAGATGCGGACATCTATTCCGTCGAGAAGGGATTGACTCTCCGGATCCTGGCGGTCGAGCCAGGTCAACACTGCGGGGTTGCCGGCAAGCCTTATCGGCTCCGAAACGACGTTCGTATCGAGGATGATCATTCGAAATCTGCCGGTTCGATCGGCGGATGCCTCTCGATCCGATCAAGGTCGATATCGCCGTATTTTTCCCCGAACGCTTTCAGCGCGGTGCCGATCTTCATCCGAGCCTCGGGATTAACCTCGCTCTCGAGGATCTCCGCCTCCGTGCTGCGACCGTTGCGTGCGGCACGCAGCTTCAGGGCGCGATGCGTTTCTTCCGGCAGATTGCGAATGGTGACGGCCGCCATGTACGCTTCCTCATCTCAAAGGAAACGATATCATGATCGGCAAGTGTTGAGGATCACATCTTCCCTGCCACCTTGATCGCAAACGCGTACTCGAAGGCGATCTCCTCCAATCGCTGGAAGCGCCCGGACGCGCCGCCGTGGCCGGCGCCCATGTTGGTGCGCAGCAGGATCGGCGCGTCGCCGGTCGCCTTCTCGCGCAACTTCGCCACCCACTTGGTCGGCTCCCAGTAGGTGACGCGCGGGTCGGTCAGGCCGGAAAGGGCGAGGATCGGCGGATAGGCCTTGGCCTCGACGTTGTCGTAGGGCGAGTAGGAGGCCATCAGTTTGTAAAAGTCCGCGCTTTCGATCGGGTTGCCCCATTCGGCCCATTCCGGCGGCGTCAGCGGCAGGGTGTCGTCGAGCATGGTGTTGAGCACGTCGACGAAGGGCACGGCGGCGATGATGCCGCCGAATTTCTCCGGCGCCATGTTGGCGATGGCGCCCATCAGCATGCCGCCGGCCGATCCACCCTCGGCGACGATGTTCGCGTAGGAGGTGAAGTTCTCCTGATTCAGATAATCGGCTGCCGCGATGAAGTCCTTGAAGGTGTTGGGCTTCTTGTCCATCTTGCCGTCTTCGTACCAGGAAAAGCCCTTCTCCTTGCCGCCGCGGATATGGGCGATGGCATAGACGAAGCCGCGGTCGACCAGCGACAGGCAGTTGGTGTTGAAGCCGGCGGGGATGGAGATGCCGTAGGCGCCGTAGCCGTAGAGCAGGCAGGGGGCCGAACCGTCGAGCGGGGTGTCCTTGCGGTAGAGGAGCGTGACCGGCACGCGCTCGCCGTCATGGGCGGGGGCGAAGACGCGGCGGGTGACGTAGTCTTCGATGTTGTGGCCGGAGGGAACCTCCTGCGTCTTCAGGAGCGTCCGCTCGCGCGTCGCCATGTTGTAGTCGTAGAGTTGCGACGGCGTCGTCATCGACGAATAGGAGAAGCGGATGACGTCGGTGTCGTACTCGGCCGCCCCCGAAAGCCCGAGCGAATAGGCCTCCTCGGCAAAGGCGATTTCATGCTGCTCGCCGGTCGTGCGGTCGCGCACGATGATGCGCGGCAGTCCCTCGTGGCGCTCGAGCCAGACAAGGTGGCGGGCAAAGGCGAGATGGTTGAGGATCAGCGTGCCGGACCGGTGCGCGACGACCTCGGTCCAGTTCTCGCGGCCCGGCGCGTTGATGGGGGCCTCGCAGATCTTGAAGTCCTTGGCGCCGTCGGCATTGGTCAGGATGAAGAAGACGTCGCCGCCCTCCGTCATCGAATACTCCATTCCCGTGTCGCGCGGCGAGACGATCGCCGGTTCCGCCAGGAGATTCTTGGTCGAGAGCAGCCGGTATTCGCTGGTCTCGTGGTCATGGATGTCGATGTAGATGAAGTCGTCGAGCAGCGAGCCGCCGACCGACATGAAGAAACCCGGATCCTTCTCCTCGTAGACAAGCCGGTCCTGCGATTGCGGCTCGCCGAGGATGTGGTGGTAGATCTTCGACGGGCGGTGGTTCTCGTCCTGCAGCGTGTAGAAGAAGCTCTTGCCGTCCGGCGCCCAGGCGCCGCCGCCGGCGGTGTTCTCGATCGTGTCGTGGCGATCCTCAAGGGTGGCGAGATCGCGCACCTTCAGGGTGAAATATTCCGAACCCTTGTCGTCATAGCCCCAGATGCCGAGTGAATGATCCGTGCAGTGGTCCAACCCGGACAGCCGGAAGTAGCCCTTGCCCTCGGCCTCCTTGTCGCCGTCGAGCAGGAGCGTCTGCGCGCCGCCGTCGCGGGGCTGGCGGAAGTAGCGCGGCTGCTCGCCGCCGGTGACGAAGGACGTGCCGTAGGCAAAGGGGCCGTCCTTGACCGGCACGGAGCTGTCATCCTCCTTGATGCGACCGCGCATCTCCGCGAAAAGCGTCTTCTGCAGGTCCTTCGTATCCTCCATCGCCGCTTCCATGTAGGCGTTCTCCGCCTCGAGGTGCGTGCGGATCTCCGGGTCGAGGATGGAGGTGTCCTTGAACATGGCCTGCCAGTTGTCGGCGCGGAACCAGGCGTAGTCGTCCGTCCGGGTGATGCCGTGGCGCGTGTCCTCGACCGGCTTTTTCGTGGCGATCGGGGCGGTGGGCAGGTTCTTGAAGGCGGCCAAGGCGGTACTCCGGCAAATCGGGCAAGGATGAAGCACAGAGATAGAGGTGAGGGCGGGCCGCATCAAGTCGCTTCTCTACAGCGACCGGACAGCGGTACCTGCGCGGCTGGATGCCGGCTCGGTGGCCGGCCAGGACTGGCAACCCCAATGAGCGCTGAACGGCCGGCTCACCGCCGGTCGCCGCGGATGTCCATGTCGAACTTGACGACGTTGAGGTAGATCGGCGTGCCGACATCCATCTTGTAGCGAGACCGATAGACGTTGCCGGTCACGTTGAAGGCGATGGCATTGCCCTTGAGGTTCTGCAGGCGCACCGCGAACTGTTCGCGATGGGTGATGCCGCGGGCGGTCAGCATGCCGTCGACGATGGCCGTGTTCTCGCCGGTCTGGCGCACGGCGGTCGAGCGAAAGGTCACGGTCGGATAGGCTTCGGCATCGAAGACGGCGCTGGAGCGCAGAAAATCAGCCATGCGCTGTTCGGGCGTGGCCACGCTCTGCGGATAGAGCGTGAAGGACACGGTGGAAGCGCCGACGCTGTTGCCGTCGATGCGCAGGCGTCCGGCAAACTTGGTGAACTTTCCGTTGATGCCGCCGCCGCCGACCTGGTCGACCGTGAAGCGGATCTGCGACGAGCCGCTGATGTCGTAGGTGCCGGCCGCCTGCGCCAGTTCGGGCGCCGCGGCATGCGCGGCGGAAGCGCAAAGAAGCGCAGGGAGAACGAGCAAGGTCATGGCGACGGATTTCATTGCTTTCTTCCTTCTCTTGGCGCCGGCTGCGGGGCAGGGGAGGCCAGCCGGACGTTCCCACCTTGCGGACCCTTCCGCCCCAGCATGCGCAACAGCACCTCGTCGTGGCGGACGAAGTGATGGTAGAGCGCGGCCGCGACGTGCAGTGCGGCGAGCGCCAGCAGCAGATAGGCCGTGCTCGCATGGACGAGCGACCAAAAGTCCTCGCCCGCCTCGCTGCGCCCGAGCGGCAGCGGCGGGATTACCACCAGCTCGAAGAAGAAGGTCGGAATGTTCAGCGGCGTGGTCGAGGCGACCGTCCAGCCGGCAACCGGAACGACGAGGCAGAGCAGGGCGAGGGCGAGGTGGGTCGCCAGCGACGCCCGCCGCTCGATCGGCCCCAGGGTCGGCACCGGCGCGGGATGACGGGCGGCGAGCCAGTGCAGACCGTTCAGGGCCGCCAGCCCGAGAACGACGAGTCCTACCGACTTGTGCCACTGGTAGAGTGAGAACTGCAGGGCGGGATCGATCGCCGTCCGGCGCATGATGAAGCCGAGGCCGAGCAGGCCGAAGATCAGCAGTGCGATGAGCCAATGCAGGCCGATCGCCCAGAACCCGTATTCGTTCACCTGATGACGCCGCATGAACCCGGCCTCCATTGTCCCATACAGACACTTCAGGGCTGCCGATTATTCCGCGCGCATGTGCCGCTGGCCGCCTCTGTGACGCGCTTCGAGCGGAATGCCACAGTCTCGGCGCTTTCGTGCCCGATGGAAAGCGCCACAACCCTACGGCCCCAAAGGCGTCGCCTCATGTATCGTTTCCTTGTGCCCTTCACCTGTGCGCTTTCCATCGCTGCTTCGGCAATTGCCGGTCCAAGGCTGGTCGAGCCCAGGCTGCATATCGGCAAGGAACATGGCGGTCCCGCCCACGTCGCGCTGACATTCGATGCCTGCATGGGCAAGGTCGACATGCGCATCCTCGACGTTCTGCTGCGCGAAAGGATCCCTGCGACGATCTTCGTCACGGCGCGCTGGCTGCAACACAATCTGCAGGCGGCCGCGTTGCTGCGCGCCCATCCCGACCAGTTCGAGATCGAGAACCACGGCGCCATGCACGTGCCGGCGGTCGACCACCCGGCCTCGATCTACGGCATCACCGCGGCGGGCTCGCCGCAGGCCGTCGCCCGGGAGGTCGAGGGCGGCGGAGACGCGATTATGGCGACCGGCGCGCCGCAGCCCCATTGGTTTCGCGGCGCCACCGCCAAATATACCGCATCTTCGATCACCGAGATATCAAGGCTCGGTTACCGGATCGCCGGTTATTCGCTCAATGGCGACGACGGCTCGCTGCTCGGAGCAAGCGCGGCCGAACGGCGGATCGCTGCGGCGCGCGACGGCGACGTGGTCATCGCGCATATCAACCAGCCGACCCACGCCGCCGGCGCCGGGGTTGCCAAGGGCATCCTGGCGTTGAAGGCGAGAGGCGTCCGGTTCGTGCGGCTCTCCGACAGCGAACCTGTTTTGCCCGCCTTCTGACGAGCCTGCTCAGCTGGGCAGATCCGGCTGTATCTTGTCGTCCGAGCGCAGTTCCTCCGCGATCGTCATGCCGATGATCGACAGGGGCAGCGCCAGCATTGCGCCGGCCGCCCCCCACATCCAGCTCCAGAAGACGATGGCCGTGAAGATAATGAAGGCATTGACCTCAAGCCGGCGGCCCATGATCGACGGCAGCACGAAGTTCTCGATCACCAGATGCGTGCAGAAGAAGGCGAGCGCCGGCGCCAGCCCGGCCAGCACCGTGTCGTGCGCCAAAAGGCCGGCAGCTGAAAGCGACAGCGTCATGGCGGCCACGCCGAGAAACGGCACGAACGAGGAGACGAAGGCGAACAGCCCCCACATCCACGGCACGCCGAGATTGCCGATATAGGCGATCAGGGTCGTGAGGATCCCGAGCGCGCCATAGGCGAGGGCGGCGGTGGCAAAATAGTAGCTGAGCGCCCGGTCGATGGCGTTCATGACGCGGATCGCCGTCAGGCGCTGACCGCGCTCGGGAAAGGCCAGGATCAGCATGCGCCGCAGCTTCAGCCGCCCCGACAGAAAGAGGACGAGGGCGGCAAAGAAGATCAGCACCTGCACAAGCGCCGGCGTGACGCCGGCCGTGATGATGCCGAGCAGGCTTCCGGCCTTTTCCAGAAGACCGTCGAGGGTGACCGAACCGGTCATGAAAGCCCGCGGGTTGATGTGCAGCCATTCGAGCTTGTTCAGCAGCGGCGTGACCCGGTCGATCGTCGCATTGACGATGTCGGGCGCTTGGCCGGCAAGGCGCATGAGCGGACCCGACAGCGTCGCCGCCGCAAAGAACAGACCGACGGCGAAGGCGCTGGCAAGCAGGAGTGCGGTCGGCAAGGGCGGAATACCGAGGTCGTTGAGCTTCTCCGCGGCCACGGCAAGGATCAGTCCGGTGACGACCGCCAGCGTCAACGGTATGAGGATCGGTGCCATCAGGTAGATCGCCCCCAAGGCCATCAGGACGAAGATGCCGACCGTCGCCCAGCGTGCGGCGACCGTCACATCGCGCTCGTCGTCCGGTACCGAATCCGTCGGTGGAACGGCCGGTGGAATGGTCTGTGATCCGTTGGTCTCGCTCTTGGTCAATCTCCTGTCCATGGCGGCCTCCCCTCTCGCTGCGGCGGTAACGCGCGGCGGCGAATACGGTTCCCCGCAGGAGCGAGACGCTTCGGGAGCATCTGCGTCCGCTTTGCCTCAGGGGGCGAATTTCACGTCTCGACTCTCAATTGCCCCATTTCGGCCGCATGCACGGCCATTCCCAACACAGGAGTGATTCTGCGAATGAGAACCGCCATCGCCTCGATCGTGATAGCCTGCGCCATTGCGCCCTCCGCGCATGCCATGGATGCGCGGTTGCGGGGGCAGCTCGCCAAGCTCGATCTTGAGACCCGTTTCGAGCAGCGTTGCGACATGGAAGCCATGGATCGCATCAAGGCGGCGAAGCTCGGCTACAGGCCGGACAAGGTGATCGCCTACTCGTTCGGCGACCCCGGCGCCGACGGCAACCTGTTGAAGACCAGGGGCGCGGTGTTTCGCAGCGAGGGCGAATGGTATCGGCTCGCCTTCAAGTGCGAGACGACGCCGGATCGCTTCGACGTCACCGCCTTCAAGTTCCGCATCGGCGAGAAGGTGCCGCGCGAGGACTGGGACGCGCACTATCTCTACGACTGAGCTGCCGTGATGCAGCCCGTCAGGCCGACAGCCTGAGACCGATGCCCCATGGGTCGATCAGCGAGATCACCTCGCCGTCGCGGGTCGTCGGGATTTCCAGCTTATCGAGCGACTCCGCCGCCTGCTCCAGCCGGTCCTTGCTGCTGAAGCGGATCGTGTAGTCGGCAAGGCCGGTCATGTGGGCCTCGCGCTTGGCCGCGCCGCGTGAGTTCCAGACGTTTGCGCCGATGTGGTGATGGTACTTGCCCGAGGCGAAGAAGCTTGCGCCGGGATAGCGGGCCATCAGGTCGAGGCCGAGCACGTCGCGGAAGAAGGTGTCGGCCTGCGGAATGTCGGACACCTGCAGGTGGATGTGGCCCATGGCGGAGTCCTCCGCCAGCCCCGTCCAGCTGTCTTTCGGCGCCTCGTCGTAGAGCTTCTGCAGATCCAGCGGCAGCGTCGCCATCTCGACCATCCCGTCGTTCAGGTAGTGCCACTCGTCACGCCCCCGGTCGCGATAGATCTCGATGCCGTTTCCTTCCGGGTCGTCCAGATAGATCGCCTCGCTGACGAGGTGGTCGGATGCACCCGTCAGCCGCACGCCGCTGTGGGCCGCGTGGGCCAGCCAGCGCGACAGTTCCTTGCGGCTCGGTACCAGGAACGCATTGTGAAACAGGCCGGGCGTGCGCCGTGAGGCGCGCGCGGCGTTGCCTTCCGTCGTCAGCGTCAGCAGCGGCCGCCCACCAACCCCGAGCGTCTGGCCCGAGGCGCTTTTGTCCAGGACAGACAGGCCCATCACCTTCTGGTACCAGTCCGACGTCAGCGGCAAGTCGGTGACGACGAGATGCGAATGATCGACATGCGCCGGCATGTTGACGGCGTGATCGGGCGAGGAAAGCGCCGAGGCTGCGGTCATTTGTGTTCTCCAATTCGACGTCGTGGTACGCCCCTTGGTATCGGCGGCGGCACCGGGTCGGTTTCGACGAAACCGTTCGTTGGACTGCAATATGGCCGCCTGCCACCGTTCGGAAAAGATGACGAATCGGTGAAATATCGTCAACGCAGCGTTGACGGCCTCTACATTTGGCTCCGGCACCTCACGCTTGTCCGATTGATGCAACCATTTGTTTTGCGGTTCCGCTGCCACCACACAGATTTGTCTTGATCCCTGTCAATGCAGCGCGCAGTCTCCACGGACAAACCTGCTGCATCCAATGAATCTGGATAGGGAGCCAGGCATGTACAAGAAGATCATCGTTCCCGTGGCCATGGACCAGTTGGAACGCGGCGAGCAGATCCTGCGCAGGGCAGCGGACCTGCTGGCAGACGACGGTGAAATCGTCCTCGTCCATGTGATCGAAGCGGCCACCGGCTATCTCTCGATAGAGTTCCCGGCCGCCATGGTCGAGATGGAGATCAAGCAGGCCGAGGAGCGTCTGGGCCGGATGCGGCAGGATCTCGGCATTTCCGCCCTTATCGACATCCGCTATGGCGGGAGTGCGCGTCAGATCATTGCCGCAGCGGAGGAGCACGAGGCCGACCTGATCCTGATTGCATCGCATCGTCCCGGATTGACCAACTACCTGTTGGGCGCAACGGCGGATCGGGTTGTACGCCACTCGCCGATGTCCGTTCTCGTCGATCGCTAGGCATATTCATGTGAAGATCGAATTCGATCTTCTCACAGCGTGCGCAGCTTTAGGCCCAAAGCGGGCCGGTACAGACGGATCCTGCGACGGCGCCGCCGGGCAGGAATAGTCAGAAAGGAAAGTCCATGCTGGATACCGCACTATTCAAGGACAGGCTTGTCGGCCGCAAGCACGAACTCTACCGCCGTCTGCACAAGATCGAGGGCGATCTGGAGGCCACCCCGAATCCCGACGCCGAAGAGCGGGCGACCGAGCGGGAAAGCGACGAGGTTCTCGAGGAAATCGGCAATACGGGGCTTGATGAACTGGCGGCGATCGATGCCGCACTCGATCGCATCGAGGCCGGGACGTTCGGCATCTGCCCCAAGTGCGGAAATCCAATCTCGCCCAGGCGGCTCGAGGCCGTTCCCCAGGCGGCGCTCTGCGAGGAATGCATCAAGAGATAGGCGCTGCAAGCCGTGATCGTTCGATCATCGCAGGAGCCGCTCCAAGGTCCTGGAGCGGCGACAGCGACGCACCGAACGGTTACAGCCGTTACCAAAAAGTGAAGCGAGTTCCGGCACTTGGCCCGCAATCGGCCTTGATGATGACACGCGCAACCGCCACCATGACACTTTCAACAGGTCCCGATCCTCTACCCAAAGCGGGAAGGCCGGGCATCTATGGCGCCGATCTAACGATGCGCCTTCGCGAAGTGTGAACAAGCGGCATGTATTCGCGTGGAACGGTTCGCATGGAACCCGTAAGTTTCAGATGGCAGTACGATCGCCATGAACTGATCGCCGATGGCATCGTTCATGGCGTCGGCGTTGTGCTTGCCCTGGTCGGGGTCACGGCGCTCCTCTTCTACGCGACGGTCTGGGCCACGAGCGGCCAGCTTGCCGCAGCCTGGATCTATGGCGTCGGCCTGGTCCTCTCGCTCGGCATTTCCTTTGCCTACAACCTGTGGCCGGCATCGAACGTCAAATGGTACCTGCGGCGGTTCGACCACTCGGCGATTTTCGTTCTGATCGCCGCAACCTACACGCCCTTCCTGCAGCGCGGCTGGGACGATCCGATGCTGGCGGGCATGCTGGTCGCGGTCTGGCTCATCGCGGCTGCCGGGACCGCGCTGAAATTCTTGCGCCCCGGGCGCTACGACCGAATGGCGATCATCCTGTACCTCGCCATGGGCTGGAGCGGCATCATTGCAGCCGATTCCCTCTTGGAGATGCTGCCGGAGACGACCATGGCCCTGCTCCTGATTGGCGGCGTGCTTTACTCGGTGGGAGTCGTCTTCTTTGTCTGGCAGAGCCTGCGATTCCAGAACGCGATCTGGCACGGCTTCGTCGTCGCCGCAGCGGCCGTCCACTATTCCGCCGTCGTTACGTGCGTCAGTGCCTGAGGGCATCGCGGTTCTCAACGTGCGTGCTACACCTATGTGATCAATCGACAGACCCAACCGAAACCGTGAGGTCAATTGTGATGGAGCAAGCGACGCTGATCCGTGACGCGCGCGAAGAGGACATGGCGGCGGTGATGGCGATCTACAACGATGCCGTCGCCAACACGACCGCGATCTGGAACGACGCGCTCGTCGATCTCGACAACCGCATCGAGTGGTTTCGCGGCCGCCGTGACCGCGGCTTTCCCGTTGTCGTCGCCGAACTGCACGGCGAGGTGGTCGGCTATGCAACCTATGGCGACTGGCGCGCCTTCGACGGCTATCGCCATACCGCCGAGCACTCGATCTATGTGCACAAGGACGCGCGCGGCAAGGGGATCGGCCGGCAGTTGCTCGCACACCTGATCGACCGTGCCCGGTCCTCCGGCATCCATGTGCTGATCGCCGGCATCGAGGCGGAGAACGACGCCTCGATCAGGCTGCATGAAGGCTTCGGCTTTCGTGTCGTCGGCCGCTTCAAGGAGGTCGGCACGAAGTTCGGCCGGTGGCTGGACCTGACGTGCATGGAGCTGTGCCTGCAACGCCCCGATGGGCGAACAAGCGGCTGAGCCTGCCATTGGTTCGCCCGCAGCGTGAGGTGGGCGGAATCAGTTTTCAAGCCCGGCTGCGCAAGCGGCTGATATTGCCGATTTAACCGGCCGTCATTCTTCCGAAAATGTCAGCGCTACGCCGTTCATGCAGTAGCGCAGACCTGTCGGCGGTGGGCCGTCCGGGAAGACGTGGCCCAGGTGGGCGTCGCAATCGGCGCAACGGATCTCGGTCCGGTCCATCCCATAGGACACGTCACGGTGGCTCGTCACCGCACCCGGTTCGATCGGCTGGGTAAAGCTCGGCCAGCCGGTTCCGGAATTGAACTTCGCCTGCGAACTGTAGAGCGGACGGTCGCAGCAGACGCAACGATAGGTGCCCGTCTTCGAGCTGTCGAAGTCCGGGCTGGAAAAGGCCCGTTCCGTGCCGTGCTGCCGGGTGATCCGGTATTGATCCGGCGTCAGCAGTTGGCGCCATTCCTCGTCCGTCTTGACAACCTTCAACTGGACATTGTCACTCATCGGAGCCTCCTTTGCGCATGAAGCATGTAGGGTTCGGGCGAGGGAAATGCAATCGAGCCGCAATTCCGCCGCGTCGCGTTCGAAGAGGCGCGCGGGAAAAAGCCTCGGCCTTGCTTTTCAAGGGTGGCGATTTCGGCCATACCGACATAGAACGAGCCCATTGATCCATCAGGGGATTCGGCGCTGGTTCGGGAGAGGGTATGCAAACAGACATGGCATTGACGTTTGTCGCCTTCTGTCTGCCGTTCCTCGGTGCGCTCGCCGCCCCCTTGCTCACCCGTATCCTAGGGCATCGCGCCGCTTGGCCGCTCGCGCTCTTTCCGGCGGCGATCCTCTGGCACTTCACCGGCTTCCTGCCCGAGGTCTCGCGCGGTGAGATCGTCACCGGCGGCTACGACTGGGTCCCGTCCTACAATGTCAGCTTCTCCTGGCTGATCGACGGCCTGTCGCTCACCTTCCTGCTGCTCATTTCGGGTATCGGCACGCTGATCATCCTCTATTCCGGCGGTTATCTGCGGGGACATCCGCATCAGGGGCGCTTCTTCTCCTTCATCCTGATGTTCATGGGCGCGATGCTCGGGCTGGTGGCCTCCGACAGCTTCCTGATGCTGTTCGTGTTCTGGGAACTGACCTCGATCACGTCCTTCCTGTTGATCGGCTTCGACCATGCGCGCGAGGCCTCGCGCCGCGCCGCGCTACAGGCGCTGGTGGTGACGGGCGGCGGCGGCCTGTTGCTGCTCGCCGGCCTGCTCGTCATCTGGAACGTCACCGGCGTCACGCAGCTTTCGCTGCTGTTGTCGTTTGGCGAGGAGATCCGTGCGAGCCCGTTCTACCTGGCGATTCTTCTGCTGGTGCTCGGTGGCGCCTTTACCAAGTCCGCGCAGTTCCCCTTCCATTTCTGGCTGCCGAACGCGATGGAAGCGCCGACGCCGGTTTCCGCCTACCTGCACTCGGCGACGATGGTGAAGGCGGGCGTCTATCTACTGATGCGGCTCAATCCCGTCCTCGGCGGGACCGCGCCCTGGGAGACGATCCTGCCGGCCTTTGGCGGCCTGACGCTGCTCGTCGGCGCCGTGCTGGCAATCCGGCAGACCGACCTGAAGCTGATGCTCGCCTATACGACCGTCGCCTCGCTCGGCCTGCTCGTGCTGCTGACCGGGTTCGGTTCCGAACACGCGGCGGCGGCTGCCGCGCTCTACCTGGTGGCACACTCGCTCTTCAAGGGAGCGCTCTTCATGGTGGCCGGCCTCCTCGACCACGAGACCGGCACGCGGCACATCACCCGTCTCGGGGGTCTCGGCCGCGCCATGCCGATCACCTTCGCCGCGGCGGTGCTCGCAGCCCTGTCGATGGGTGGCCTGCCGCCGTTCTTCGGTTTTCTCGGCAAGGAGGAGGTCTATACGGCCCTTGGCGGTGGCGACCTTCGCGCGATTGCGTTTACCGCCGCTGCCGTCATCGGCAATGTGCTGATGGTCGCCGTCGCCTTCGCCATCGCCATCAAACCGTTCCTCGGGGCGAAGGTCGCCACGCCGAAGACGCCGCATGAGGGGCCGTTGCTGCTCTGGCTCGGCCCGGTCGTTCTGTCCGTCTGCGGGCTTGCCGCCGGTCTTCTCTCCTCCTTCGTCCATCCGCTCATCTCCTCACCGCTCGCCTCTGCGATTGCCGGCCGGCCCGAAGCGGTGACGATGTCCGCAATGCCGCACGCCAGCGTCGCCCTCTTGCTGTCGGCGGTGACGGTCGCGGCCGGCATCGGCCTGCTTGCCGGGTTCGACCGGGCGCGCGCGGCCGCCGACAGGCTGGTCAACGACATCGGCTGGGGACCCGATCGCGGCTTCGACCAGTTCATGACCGGCCTCGTTCGCTTCGCCCACCGCCTGTCGCGCCTGCTGCAGCCGGGGCTGATGGAAGCCTATCTGACGGTCACCTTCGTCATGGTGGCACTGGCGCTTCTGCTGCCGCTGGTCTGGTACGGCGAGTGGCCGCGCCTGCCGATCTGGCCGGCAGACGCACAATTTCATGAGCTTGCCGTGATGGCGCTGGCCCTGCTCGGGGTCGGCGGGGTGCTGACGGCGCGCAACCGGCTCAACGCGATCCTTGCGCTGGGCATCCAGGGCTTCTCCGTGGCGCTGCTCTTCCTGCTGTTCGGCGCGCCGGACCTGTCCTTCACCCAGTTCATGGTCGAGACGCTTTCCGTCGTGATCCTGGCACTCGTCATGACCCGGCTGCACCTGCAGCCGCGCGATGCCCGGCCGTTGGCCCAAAAGATCCCCGACGCCGCGGTCGCGATCGCCTGCGGGCTCGGTTTCTGCCTCTATCTGCTGCGCGTCACCCAGGGGCGGTTCGATCCGCTGCTCACCGATTTCTTCAATCTCTACTCCAAGGCGATCGCCCACGGCGCCAACGTCGTCAACGTGATCATCGTCGATTTCCGCGGCACGGACACGCTCGGCGAAATCGCCGTTGTCATGACGACGGGACTTGCGATCCTGTCACTGATCCGCATCCGCAAGCCGGCGGCAGAAAACGGGAAGGAGACGCGCCGATGAACACCGTCATCTTCCGGACCCTTGCTCCGTTCCTGACCGCGCTGATGCTGCTCTTTTCGGTGTTCGTGCTGCTGCGCGGCCACAACGAACCGGGCGGCGGCTTCATCGGCGGGCTGATCGCCGCCTCCGGACTTGCGATCTACGGCATCGCCCGCGGCATCCAGCCGGTGCGCCAGGCGTTGTGGTTTCATCCGATGACGATCGCCGCGATCGGGCTCTTCCTCGCCTGCATCGCCGGCCTGATCTCGATGTTTGCCGCCGTGCCGTTCATGACCGGCCTATGGATTACGCCGTCGCTGTTCGCCATCGAGGCCCCGCTGTCGACCGTCATGCTGTTCGATTTCGGCGTCTACCTCGTCGTCGTCGGCGCGATCACCTCGATCGCGCTCGCGCTCGAAAGGGAAGACATCTGATGGAAGCGCTGTTCTCCGTCCTGATCGGCATCTTCTTCGCCGCAGCGGTCTATCTGATGCTGTCGAAGTTCCTCGTGCGCATCCTTCTCGGCGTCGCGATCCTCGGCAATGCCGTGAACTTGCTGCTTTTCACCACCGGACGCATCGTCCGCGAGGTGCCGCCGATCATCCCGGCCGGCCTCGACCGGCAGTTCGCTGTGACCGCCAACCCGCTGCCGCAGGCACTGATCCTGACGGCGATCGTCATCTCGTTTTCGTTCTTCGCCTTCCTGCTGGTGCTTTCGTATCGCGCCTTCCAGGATCTATCGACGGACAATGCCAATGAAATGCGCGTGGCCGAGCCTGAAGCCGACAGCGCGCCCCCGACCGGATATTAGGACTGCCGATGGCCGCCCCCTCAGGTTCTGCGCTCGATCTTTCCCAAGCGCTCGTCATGTCGCCCGCGGCGCCGCGCGACTGGCTCGTCGTGCTTCCCGTCGTCTGGTGCCTGGCAAGCGGTGCCATTCTGCTCATGATGCGCAAGCATGTTCGCCTCCAGCCGTGGCTTGCCGTCCCCGCGCTGGTCGTTCTCCTCGCGCTGGACGGGCTGCTGCTCTGGCAGGTCGCTGTGGGCGGTCCGATCACCATGGTCATGGGGCGCTGGCTGCCGCCGTTCGGCATCGCGTTCACGGTCGATCTTCTGGGTGCGCTTTTTGCCTTCTTCTCCGCCCTTGTCGCCCTTGCCGGCGGCGTCTATGCGATGGGCAGCATCGATGCCTCCGGTCGCCGCTATGGCTTTTACCCGTTCCTGATGCTGCTGATGGCTGGCGTCTCGGGCGCGTTTCTGACCGGTGACGTCTTCAATCTCTATGTCTGGTTCGAGGTGCTTTTGATCTCCTCCTTCGGCCTGCTCGTGCTCGGCTCCGAGCCCCGGCAGATCGATGGCGCTGTGAAGTACGCCTTCCTCAACCTCGTCGCTACGACCCTGTTTCTCATCGCTGTCGGCTATCTCTACGGCCTGTTCGGCACGCTCAACATGGCCGATATCGCAGCCAAGGCGGCCGCACGGCGTGGCGATCTGCCATTGATGACGCTCGCCAGCCTCTTCGTGCTCGCCTTCGGCATGAAGGCCGCGGCCTTCCCGGTCAATTTCTGGCTGCCTGCCTCCTACCACACGCCGCGCATCGTCGTCTCCGCGCTGTTTGCGGGATTGCTGACCAAGGTGGGCGTCTATGCGCTGATCCGCGTCATGGTGATGCTGTTCCCGGTGGAGCGGGAGGAACTGAGCTTCGTGGTCGCCGTCGCAGCCGCCGCGACGATGATCCTTGGCGCATTGGGCGCCATCGGCCAGAGCGACATCCGTCGCCTGCTCGGTTACCTGGTGATCTCGGGGATCGGCGTGATGCTCGCAGGTGTCGCCGTCGGCGGTCCCGGCGGGGTCGGCGGCGCGCTGTTCTATGCGCTGCATTCCATGGTGGTGATGACGGCGCTTTACATGACGGCGGGCATCGCCGGCCGGATCGCCGGCGGCTTCGACCTGCATGCGAGCGGTGGCATCTACGCCCGCGCCGCCTACTTCTCAGCCGTGTCGCTCGTACTGTTTTTCTCCGTTTCCGGCATGCCGCCATTCTCAGGCTTCTGGCCGAAGGTGATGGTGGCAAAGGCGGCGCTCGACATCGGCGCGTGGTGGCTGGCGGGGGCGGTGCTCCTGACCGGCTTCCTCACGATGATCGCCGTCGCCCGCGTCTGGTCGCTTGCCTACTGGCGGCCGGCGGTCGCCTCGGTCGGCGCCGATCCGGCACCGCGAAACGACGGGCTCGTGCCGCTGTCCATACTGGCGCTGGTGTCGGTGCTGGTCGGGCTGTTCCCCGATTTGCTCCTGTCGCACATCCAGTCGGCAGCAGCGCTGCTGGCGGAGCCCTCGGCCTACGTCGATTCCGTCTTCCCGCAAGGAGCGCGCTGATGAAGCTGTTTCTGATCGCGGTGGTCTTTGCCATGGTCTGGGCGGCAGTGACCGGCAGTCTGTCACCGCCGAACCTCGTCCTCGGCTTCCTGCTCGGCCTTCTCGTGCTCTGGATCGTCCGGCGTGATTTCGTCGGCGGCCGGACCGTCTTCCGGCCCCTGAAGCTCCTCTCGCTCGCCGTGCTTTTCATCAAGGAACTGGCGCTGTCGGCCTGGCGCGTCGCGGTGCTCGTGGCCAGTCCGAAAATGGACCTGAAGCCCGGCATCTTCGCCTTCCCGCTGACGGTGGATCGCGACATCGAGATCACGCTTCTGGCAAACCTCATCACGCTGACGCCGGGCACGCTGTCGGTGGATGTGTCCGAGGACCGGCGCGTCCTCTACGTCCATGCGCTCGACTGCTCCGATCCTGTCGCCGTCAAACGCGACATCGCCAACGGCTTCGAGCGAAAGATCCTGGAGGCGCTCCGCTGATGGCCGCGCAATCGATCGTCCTTGCCGCCGCAAACGTCGCGCTGTTTCTGATGTGCGTCGCCTTCTTTCTCACGGCCTATCGGGTGATCCGCGGGCCGACGCTGCCGGACCGGATCGTCGCGCTCGACATGCTGGTCGCGATTGCGATCGGATTCCTTGCCGTCGTGGCGATCAAGACCGGCTTCAACCTCTATGTCGACATCGCCATCGCGCTCGGTCTCGTCGGTTTCCTCGCCACCGTCGCCCTGGCGCGTTTCGTGCTGACGCAGGGCATGCCCGTCGACGAAGCGGACCCGATGGCGGGACGGGCCGAGGGGGCATCCAGGAAGGCCCAGGCAGGATCGAGAACGCCAAAGCGGAAAAAGAAGGGAAGGGGACGGTGATGCAGGTTCTTTTGGCGCTCGTCGTGTCCGCCATGCTGGTCTCCGGCGGCATCTTCACCTTTCTGGCGGCCGTCGGCGTCGTGCGGCTGCCGGACGTCTATACCCGCATGCATGCGGCCTCCAAGGCCGGCACGATCGGTTCCGGCCTCATGCTGATCGCCGCCGGCCTGCAGGCGGGCGATTTTGCGACCCTTGCCCGGGCATTCACCGGCTTCGTCTTCTTCATCCTCACGGCTCCCGTCGCGGCACATCTCGTTGCCAAGGCTGCCCACCAGGCCGGATACCGCCTGTCGCGCCGGGCGGTCTGCGACGAAATGCGCGATCATGCCAAGAAGTGAGGCGCGGCTCCGTCCGTAACGAAACCGGCCGATACACCCTTTTTTGTCCGCATCTCCCCCAAATGGGGGATGTACAAGACACACATTCTGATCTCCAAAATATTATTGGACTTTCTTGAAAACGATGTTATTCCACGTCAAGTAAAGCTTGTATGTTGATTTTGCTTGCGCGATGAACTCCAGTCTAAGTTGCGGCCATTCTAAAGTGCTCCTTTTCTAACGTGGATCTGGCCAAGATTTGGAGAGGTAAGGGGCGCTCCGGTGTCGGAAGTAATATTAGCGCAGTGTGAATCTGTTGCCGCAGGGGCATCCATTCACGGATGCGGGCAGGTTTACCCAGAAAACACAAGGTACGCTTTGCGCATTACGCAGTTTGATTCCGCTGTTGCCCAGGCGTGACAGCCGGATCGTCCGACAGGAGAAGAAAATGACTGAGACTTCCGACGGCAACGGCTCAAATCTGCTCGTTGAACTGACAGCAGATATCGTTGCCGCCTATGTCAGCAACCACGTCGTGCCGGTTTCCGAGCTGTCGACCCTGATTGCCGACGTGCACGCCGCCCTCAACAACACGTCGCGTCCCGCCGCGGTTGTCGAGGAGCCGGTGCAGGCCGAAAAGCCGAAGCCGCCGGTGCCGATCCGCAAGTCGGTCCAGAACGACTATATCATTTGCCTGGAAGACGGGCAGAAGTTCAAGTCGCTGAAGCGGCACCTGATGACCCACTACGGCATGACACCGGAGCAGTACCGCGAGAAGTGGGACCTGCCGCCGGACTATCCGATGGTTGCGCCGTCCTATGCCGAAGCGCGTTCGCGGCTTGCAAAGGAAATGGGCCTCGGCCAGCGCCGCAAGGCGAAGCGCTAAAGCATGTCTCCCGAAAGCGGGAACCGGTATCGGGACAAAGGCGAAAGAACAAGGACTTGAAGCGCGGCAAGCGAATCTGAAAGATCGCGAGGTGCTTCAGGTCAGCGACCGCACCGAAGCTGTTCGTCCACAGCGAGCAACGCGGAAAAGAGCGGATCGATCACGCCGGGTCGCGTTGGTGGCCCGGCTTTTTTGTGTCCTGAAAAAGGAAAATATGCCTATTGCGGGATAGGTTCTGGTAATTATCCTGTGATTTCAACTTGAGTAAGCATTGACACGCTCCATTCATCCCCGCTTCCTGTGTAGGGTGATATGAATAAATTCCTATCAATGGAGTGAGCGCTATGCCCAGCACCCTGCCTTTGCCCGACATCCCTGCCATTTCCGCCTGTTCTCAAGCGGCGCGCGGCGATGGAAAGCATCGCCTGCGGCAAAGGCGTGCCCGGTTGCTGGCCGTTGCCTTCGGTGGAGCGGGGGTGTTCCAGCGCTGCGAACCTCCCGTGCGTTCGGTTTGCCGCGTCGTGCGCCAGCTTGTCGCCGAACTCCTGTCACTGTCGCACGAAAGGATCCTGCGTCGGCGGCACAGTCGCCGTGCCGCGGCCCATATCCGCCAGATCGCCATGTATGTCTGCCACGTCGCGCTGCAGATATCGCTCGCCGACATCGGTGCGGCGTTCGGGCGCGACCGGACGACCGTCGGCCACGCGTGCAATGTGGTGGAGGACCGCCGCGACGACCGCGCGTTCGATGACTTCGTCGCCACCGTCGAGCGGATAACCCTGTCGGTCTTCGGCACGATGGGGGCGTTCGACCATGAGTGAACGCAAGGGCGAACCCGTATCACCCGCCGGACGTCCGCTCGCGGCCCTTCTGCGCTTCCTCGTCGACGCCGGTGGCGGCGTGACGATGTCGGACACCGATCCGGTTCGGTTGCAAAAGTCCTGTGGCAAGGAGGGGACCGTGACGCGCGCCGTGCTCGAACACGCGCTGCGGGCGGGACTGGCGGTGCGGCACGGGGCGACCTTGGCTGCCTCGCCTGAAACCCGCGGGTACATCAAGCGCTTGCTTTCCGGTGCCGATGGTTTTCAGGATCAGCACCGCGCGCTCGAACAGCGGACGGTGCAGGTATCGGCCACCCGCCAAGCGGTCAGCGTCAATCTGCTCGAGTCGCCACTCTCGGCGCTGTCGCGCCTGAAGGACAAGGCGGGAACCCCGTTTCTTTCCGGCGAGGCGATTGCGGCGGCCGAGCAGTTCGCCCGTGACTTCCATCGTGCCGGCCTCACGCCCCGAATGACGATGGCCTGGCAGCCGCGCCTGGCCGGCCGCACCGCCGGCGAGATGGGACAGGCACGCGACATCTCGGACACGGCGCTCGCCGCCCGCCAGCGCCTGCAGCGGGCGATCGATGCGATGGGCCCGGAACTTTGCGGCGTGGCGCTTGACGTCTGCTGCTTCCTGAAGGGGCTGGAAACGGTGGAGCGCGAGCGGCAGTGGCCGGTGCGTTCGGCCAAGCTGATGCTGCGCACCGCGCTGATGGCGTTGTCACGCCACTATGCGCCGCAGCCGTCTTTGCCGAGGCCCCATCGCTGGGGCGCGGACGGCTACCGCCCGGATCTCGCGTCCCGCCCCGGTGGAGGAGCATGACGCAACAGGCGTGTACCGGCTCGACGCGCCCATCTTCCAAACGCGGAAACCAGTTCGTGACGGCGGTGAAACGCAACCAGCGGCGCGACGCGCTTTGCGCCGTTACGCGGCGACGCGGATAGATGCTTCGTCGCGAATGCGCCGCACCATCGAGCGCAATCCGTTAGCGCGCTGGGAGGAGAGGTGTTCGACCAGGCCGATCGTGTTGAACACGTCGAGCGCATCGGTGCTGGAGATTTCGGAGGCGCGCTTGCCGGAATAGACGGCGAGCACGATCGCCACCAAGCCCCGCACGATATGCGCGTCCGAATCGCCTTCGAACGTCAGCACCGGATCGCCGCCGCCATCCGAATGCGTCACGAGCCAGACCTGGCTGGCACAGCCGTGCACCTTGTTCTGCGCGCTCTTTTTGTCTTCGCTCAATTCCGGCAACGCCTTGCCGAGTTCGATGACATAGCGGTAGCGGTCCTCCCATTCGTCGAGAAAGGCGAAGTCATCGATGATCTGGGCAAGGTCTGTCATGGCGGATCCAATTCTACATCTGCCAGACATATAATGCACAAGGACGCCGATTTGAACCCAACGCCCGCCGTGTCGTTCTTCAAGAAAAGAAGCGCCGCGAGGCAGGGACGCTCCTCGCGGCGGTTGCAACAGCAACAAGGCGGGCAAATTTCAGAGGAGCCGTTACCTGGCCGGGTCGGGCCGGCGCGAGGGAACGGCGATCGTGCCGGTAATGACGGTGTCGGCCTCGGCTGCCTCCGCGTCAACGGCGGCGAGCGCCGGCAGCGGCTGTGCCAAGGCGGCCCTGGCGTCGGCGGAGTCCTCAGCCGGATCGGCAAACTGCGCGTCGAGCAGCTTGTAGGCGACGCGGGCGCCCTCACGTGCCCGGTGTCCGAGCGCCACGAAGGTTTCCGCTCCCTTCTCGCAGACGTCGGGTTTCTGCAGGCACAGGGCGGACAGATAGGTGATGGCCTCGCTGGCGGCGCTGACGGTATCGCCGATTTCGACGGAGGGACCTTGTTGCAGCTTCGTCGCCGCGTCGTTGTCGAACAGCGGCAGCAGCACCAGCACCAACGAGAACCAGAACGCTCCCTTGATCAGAAACCACATTGCCTTGCCCATCCTCGTTCCGGCGCGGCTCTTGCCGACCGCTGCCTCGTCGCCGTCCCGGTCGTGTCTACCGGGTTCAAGCCATTGATGCGAGCATAGCGATGGCAGGAAAATGGCCCTTTGCTGGAATCGCTCGTGTTTTCCTCAAAATTGCATAAAACTTGAACGATCGGCGTTTGATCGGCATTTCTCTCAAATTTTAGGGGCCGGCGTTAAGCATGATGGCAGGGCAGGTCCGCCACACCGCCTTGAAGACCGGCGTTCCTGCCGCGCGGGCACGTCCGAGAAGTTAACACGAACGAAAAAATGCCGCATTTTGAAACGCTTACCCCCCATTAACCACACCGGACGAATGCCGGCTGTGTTGCTTTGAAACAGGCTTTTTCGGCTCTTTCGGCCTCTTTCCGGCGGCGTGTGTTTAATCTTTTCTAAGCCGCCGGTGCGATTCTGGGCGCAGATAAAAGAACGACTGACGGCAGGGTATTGCGTGCGTTTCCTGAGTGACATCGCTGACAGAATGGCAGCCACCGCGGCCGCTGTTACGGGTGACATGCGTACCTCCGGCGCAGACGGCGGCGCGCCGGTCGGCCTGCGGGCGATCTTCCTGACGGCACTGGTCGCCGTTCCAGTCCTGCCGCTGGCGCTCTCAATGGTCATGCCGCTGTCCTCCGCTCTGCCGGCGGGCGCAGCGCTTGCCGCCGCCGGCGGGCTGCTTGCGACGGCCACGTCGTCGGCCCTCGGCCGCCACGGCGCCGGCGGTCGTACCGTCGCGCCCGTCAATTCGCTGTCCGCCGCCCCGGAGACCGCGTGCTACGACCTCTTTGCCGGCCTCGTCACGCTGCACGATCCCCGCGGCTACGTCACGGCCGTGCATGGTCGCGATCGCAAAGCGATGCTGGCTGCGATGCGCGATCCGCTCGCGCGCGGGTTCATCGACCAGATCCATGTTTCCGACCGGCTCGGTTTCCTGCAGGCGATCGATCGCCTGCGCCAGGGCCAAGATCATGTCAGCGTCGACCTTCGACTTGAGCAACGCCGCAAGGCGATGGACGGCGAGCAGTTCCTGAACGTGCGCACCGATATGACGGCGATCCGCGACGCGGCTGGCCTGCTCGCCTCGATCGTTGCCCAGTCGCGTGATATTTCCGCCGAGGCTGAGCTGCGCAGCGACAGCGCGCGCAAGGCGGCCGAAGCGGAATCGGCCAACGACGCCAAGACGCGGTTCCTCGCTGCCGTCAGCCATGAGTTGCGCACGCCGCTCAACGCGATCCTCGGCTTTTCCGACATCCTGGCCGGCGAATATTTCGGTAAGCTGGAAAACGATCGCCAACGGGAATACGTCGCGCTGATCCATCAATCGGGCGATCACCTGCTCTCCGTCGTCAACACGATGCTCGATGTCAGCAAGATCGAGGCCGGCCGCTACGAGCTGGTCCTGGAACCTTTCCCCGTTGCCGATAGCGTCCGCACCTGCGAGCAGATGCTGGCATTGCAGGCGCGTCAGAAGGGCGTGCAACTCACAAGTCGCGTATCGCACGACACCGGCGAGGCGGTCGCCGACCAGCGCGCCCTGCAGCAAATCCTCATCAATCTCGTCGGCAACGCTGTGAAGTTCACCGACAAGGGCGGCCTTGTCACCATCGATGCTACCCGCGCGGGTCGTGATCTCGTGCTTTGCGTCAGCGACACCGGCATCGGCATTCCCGTCGAGCAGCTCGACGTGATCGGCCAGCCGTTCGTGCAGGTCCAGAACCAGTATACGCGCAAGTACGAGGGGACGGGCCTTGGACTGTCCCTGGTCAAGGGTCTGGTGAGACTGCATGGCGGCAGCGTTACCATCCGCAGCAAGGCAGGCGAGGGAACGCAGGTCATCGTGACGATCCCGGCGGATGGGGCGAGCGCGGCTGGCACTGCCGTGGGCTACGGTGCCCAAGACAATGCTGAGGAATTCCCGCCCCGCCTGTATTCCCGTGAGCGGAACCATGCGATAGCGATGCGCATGACGGAGGGAGGCATCCCGGACGGCGACAAGGAAAGGGGCCATGACGGCACGCGCGCGAAAACAGCTTGAACGGGGCGGCCGCAGCCGCAACGCGGGCAAGCGGAAGGCTGCGGGCCCCGGCATTGTCCAGCGCGCCGTTCTGGCGCTCGGCGCCTTCGCGGCCCGGCATCCGTCCGTGGTCGGCGGAGGCGCGGCCTTTGCCGTGGTCTTTTCCTTCGTCGCCGCCAACGCGCTCTGGTATCAGCCGAGTGACCACCCGTCGCCGATCATGAAGACGCGATCGGCGCAAAATTCGCTCGGTTTCTCGGCGTTGCGCAAACCGCCGACGGACGTCACCACCTTCCTGATCGAGCGGGAGGGCGAGCAGGCCGCCGATGCGGCAGCGGATGCGCAACCTTCGAAGCTCGTTTTGGAGATCCAGACGGAACTGGCACGGCAGGGGTTCCATGCGGGCGATCCGGACGGGCGCATGGACGAAGGGACGATGGCGGCGATCCGGCGCTTCCAGCAGCAGCGCGGGCTTGCGGTGACAGGCGCGCCGAACGAGGAGCTGCTTTCGGCACTTCATGGCGACCTGCCGGCGCAGGTGGCCGTCCTGCCGGCACAGCGACCGCTGCCGGACGGCAGCGCCTCCGACATGGGAGCCGAGATCGATCCTGTCGCCGCTGCCATCCGTGCCGCCGAGGCCGAACCGGCAATGGCACCGACCTCGAGACCGGCGGAATCGAGCGCGCTGGTGATGAAGATCCAGAAGGGATTGAGCAACATCGCTTATGCCGACATCGCCGTCGACGGCGTCGCCGGTTCAAAGACCCGCGAGGCCATCCGTGCCTTCGAAAAGCACTACAGGCTGCCGACCACCGGCGAGCCGAACGAACTCGTGCTCAGCAAGCTGAAGGAAATCGGCGCTCTCTGACGCGAACAGGCGCCGCCTGTCGCGGTTTCTTGTGACCCAAACTGTCCCACCCGCGTATTCGACCAAAGCTGCAACTTGTCGCCTCCGCGGGGAAAGGATGCGTTAACCATGTTGCCGCACTCTTTTCCCGAATTACGGGAGGAAGGTGTGAGATCTGCAATCATGGCGGCAGAAACTGCCGAAGATTCGCTCCCAGTGGGCGAGGAAAGCACACAGATGTTGCGCGGTGTAATCGCGACGCTCGCGGGCGAGGCGTCCCGGCTGGGCGTCCATCTCGTCGACATTGCGGGAGCGATCCAGGATACGGCCAACCAGTCCGCCGCGCACGCGGCCCATTTTGCCCGACTGACCCGTGCAGCCGAAACCGTGGCCGCCGCCAATGGCGAAGTTGCGCGTTCCCTCGGTGAAACCGACAAGTTGGCCGCCAATGCCCGAACCCTGCTCGGCGAGCAGGCATCGCAACTCGATGGATCCATCCAGGCCATCGACCAGATGGTGACCGCCTCCAACGAGATCGGAACCGAAATATCCGCCGTCTCGGGGGCGCTGTCCGATGTCGGCATGCTTGCCGACGCGATCGGCACGATCGCGCGCCAGACCAATCTTCTGGCTCTGAACGCGGCCATCGAGGCGGCCAGGGCAGGCGATGCCGGAAAGGGGTTTGCCGTCGTCGCTGCCGAGGTGCGGGCGCTGTCCCTGCAGACCTCGCAGACGACCGCATCGATCCAGTCGACCCTTCGGGAACTTGCTCACCGTATCGACCGCCTCGTCGCTGCCGGCGAGGGCGCACGTCTGTCGGCGGAAGGGGTGCGAACCACGGCGGCCGTCGTCAAGGGTTCGTTTGCGGAAGTTGGCGGTGTCATGGCGCAGATCCTTGACGGGGCCTCGGCCCTTGCTGCGAACACGGGGAGCGTCGACCAGCAATGCGCGGATCTGGCGCAGACGCTGTCGACTGTTTCCTCCGAAATCCTCAAGTCCGATGACACGTTGCAGGCGACCTCGGGGCGGGTCAACGACGTCGTCGCGATCTCCGAGCGCATCATTCAGGCGACCGCGAGCGCCGGCATCGAAACGCCGGACAGTCCCTTTATCCGCAAGGTAATGGCAGTGGCCGCCGATATGTCCGAGCGCTTCGAGGCGGCAGTTCGTTCCGGGGCGATTGGCATGGACGCGCTTTTCGACCGGCGTTACCGGCCAATTCCGGGATCGGATCCGGTCCAGTACCTGACGAGCTATACCGAATTTGCGGAACGCGTCCTGCCCGAGCTTCAGGAGCCGGTCCTGGAGATGGATGACCGTATCGCCTTCTGCGCCGCCGTCGACGAGGGTGGCTATCTGCCGGCGCACAATCTCAAATTCTCCGCACCGCAGCGGCCTGGAGATGTCGCCTGGAATACCGCCAACTGCCGCAACCGGCGGATATTCGACGACCGAGTCGGCCTGGGCGCCGGCCGCAGCACGGAGTCGTTTCTCGTGCAGACCTACCGTCGTGACATGGGTGGCGGCCAGTTCGTGCTGATGAAGGACGTATCCGCGCCCATCACGGTCAATGGCAGGCATTGGGGCGGATTGCGCCTGGCGATCCGCGTCTGAGCGCGAGCCTGCTGGGCGGAAGGTTGCGTCGCGGGCAGCCTGCCGGTATGGAGCCTGATGCGCCTGAAATCCGAGATCTTCGCCGCCGCCCTGGTCCGCAACGCCTTCGCGCGCGGTGATTTCGCCGCAATCGAGCGCAAGGGGGCTGCCGAAGGCGGCGCCGTCTTCGTCCGCCAGTCCTTCCGCGACGGCACGGAAACGCTCTACGCACCGGCGCCGCAGAGCTTTTTCGACGAGGACACCACCGGCAAGCGCCTATTCGAGCTTCGGCTCGATCGCCAGCCGCGCGAAGCTGTTTCCGAGGCGCTCGATCGCGAAATCCGCTTCGATCCGGACCTGTGGATCGTGGCGTTGGAGGCCGAGGAGATCGGCAGCCTTGTCGAGCTGCAAGCGGCCGAACGGGACGATCCCCTGTTCCGGCGGTAACAGCGTCGGCGGCGTGGCTGTGGGACAACACGGTTCAGGAAATGCTGAACCGGAGCCCCGCGATGTTGATCGTCCTTCCCGTTTTCGTCCTGCTTGTAGCCGGCATGTTCGTCGCCACCATGCTGGCCGCGGTTCGGGCCGACCTGCGCGAGCAGGCGACCGGCCACTGACACCGGGCTGCTGCACCGCACACAGAGCGCGATCACGACCTCCGGGAAGGGACGCGGCATCGCGCCTCGATGGGGCTTAGCCCGCGGCGCGCCGCGACGCGCCTGCAGAAGGAGTCTCGGTTCCGGCCGCATTGCCAGCCGCAAGAGGCTGGTCGCGATGGGTGTAGGCGTCCGCCCGGCGCCAGCTTTCGACCCGCGCGACGCAGGCGGCCCGTTCGAGCCCGGCAAGCAGCATGTCGGCGCGACTTCCCACCCGCCCGGTCTGTGCAAGGTGCGGATAGAGGCGGGTGAGGACAAAGGTGCAATCGATGTTCGGTGCGGCGAGGGCAACCAGCACCGTTGCAAGCTGCTGGCCGGAAATGTCGAGCAGGATGCGCTCGGTGAGCCACTGGCTGGAGCCGAGCGCATCGGCAAGGGTCACCGATAGCATTCCCGTTTCGCCGGAGCGCGCAAAACGGACGATCAAGGCGAGATGTATCTCGGCGATCGCGGCGAGCGGTGCAAGGCCCGTCTCTGCCGGCGTCTGCGCGCGCGCCAGCGCCTTGATCTCCTCGCGCAGTTCCTCTTCCCGCGCCTGGCGACGCGTCTCGGCCAGGGTCGCCTCGCGGTCAACCTCGTGTTCGACGGCGCCACGGCTGCGGTGAGCCTGATGCAGCCCCACCAGGTTTTCGATCAGCCGGGGCGAGAGACTGTCGCGGCGTTCGATTGCGCGAGCGTGCGCCGGAGAGGCGCCGGGCAGGATGCCAAGCAGGGTGGTCTCGCTGATGGCGCTCGATCGGGTGAGGAAGATGGCGGCGATTGCAATCGGCTGGCGAGCGATGAACAGTGCCGTCTCCTGCGGCACGACCGGGCATTGCGACAGCGCGGCGACCGCCTGCCGGCGGGCCTCGTCGCTGGAAGCGAGGTAGGTGGCCAGAAACAGCTCGTGGAATTGCTTGAGGTCGGAGCGCGTCGGCCGGGAGAGGCTTTCGAAGCCGGAGACCGTCGCCATCAGGACAATATCCTTCGGCCGTCCCGACTGCGGTCGTTCCAGTTCGCGAAATCTGTCCCCCACGACGTACCACTCTGACACGATTGCAGCGATTGACCGACGCTTTCCTGTCGATCCTACGGCTTTCGGATGCGGCAGGAGTGCGAGCAGTCAACGGTTCGCATGGAACCCCAGCCGCTTGAAACCCATGATTGCCAACAAGTAGACGAAAAGAATTAGCAAGATGTTAACCGTAATGGCACTACGATTCGATGGTGGGAAGGGGCATGGGCAAACGACAATCACATGCTATGCTTCCCGACATGCGCAGCTGCTTCGCGCGGATGCCAGCAGCGGCGCACCAGGGCAGGGTGCGATGTACCGGATGCCTTGGACGGCGGCGGCAGGCATTTTCTTTCCCGCTTCGGGAAACCATTCAGCGCCCTCGTCCGTTCAAGGTTGGCTGTGGTGGCACTGTTCAGCGTTCGAAAACCACCATCGGCAGCGGATACGGTAGCACCGGCTCGGACAGGGTGAGTTATGTGCGGTCCTTCATCCGTCTCAATTCTTGTTAAGGAGGCGAGAATGTCAGACGTGGTACGATTACAGGAACGACTGTCGCGCACGCCCAGACGCGATAAGGTCTGGCACGAGGCGCCGGCAGCCGTGCTGCTGTTTACCGGTGTGCGTTACGAGCGGCTGACCCCGGCCATGATCGCTGCGAAGGCGCGCGCCAGGAAAGCGAGCGAAGCCGGCAACGACGCTCGTCGCTAGAATAATTCGCGCTTGCTGAGCTTCTCGGCGGCGTGACGATCGCGTGCATCCGGGCATCTCTCGAAATGCCCATTGGAAGCTGTTCGCTTCATCCTTCCTTGAAAACTGAAAAGATCTGCGCGGCGTCGTCGCCCTAGGCCATCACGTGCAACCGCGCGGTGTCAGCGGTTGGTTCGGCCACTCATTCCGTCTCGTCCTCGATCGCCTCGCAGCCGGCATCGCTGAGGAAGGAATAGGCAGCCTCGTCCATCGTGGCGGTGGGCACGAAGGTGCGCAGCACCGCATAGCCGTCCTCGCCCGCCATCTCGACGAGGATCGATCGCGACAGATCTGCCGGCAAAGTTTTGCGGATCGCGTTCAGCTGGATCGGCGTGGCGACAACGACGTCGAGCACGCCGCCCACCGACGTGCGATCGTTCATGCTGAACACCTCGTTTGCGGTGCTGTCGAAGAGGCCGATCGACCAGAACGGGACACCGGCCGGGGCGTACAGCCGCACAGGACGCTCGGCGACCGAGAGCGCGCAGACGGCGATCCGCATGCCCGGATCGTCGTTGACGAGCCCGCCGTCGGCGACCGGATCGTTGTCCAGCGGATAGAAATGCTGCGGCTCGCCCAGTTCGGTTATCCGCGTATAGGCGTCGTTGCCGGTGAAGCCGGGCACGGCCAGAATGATCAGGATGTGCAGCGCGGCGGCGCCCAAAATGCCAACGAGCACGGCGAAAATGACGCTACGCATTGGCGCATCCGGCCCGGGTGATTACCGGCATGGACAGGTCCACCACCCCGGAACTGCCAGCCGCCGGCGTGTCGAGCAGCGTCAGAACGAGGCGGAACGGCTGACCCGCCGGGACAGCCAGCCAGTTGCCCGGCTGGGCACTAGCGGCCACCCGGACGGTGAAGTTGCTGTCGGCGCCCCGCAGGACCGTCCAGGAATTCAAGCCGCCCGGCATATTGCGATCGAGCGACAACGGCTTGCCGTCCGGTGTCGTGGCATGCAGCGTCCAGAAGCGGGCAGCGGGTGTCAGTCCGGCCACGTCGTAGCTGCATCGTCCCGTGAGCGTGAGTCCGCTGCTGTCGTGGGAGGCACGAAACACCAGCCCCTCTGCGCTGCCGAGGAGCAGCGCCCCGTCCCGTGCCCGATGGGCTCTGGCGTACGGGTCGGCGCTGCCCGTCTGCGCGTTCGGAAAGGCGTTCCAGGGGCCAAGCGCAATCGATCCGAAGCCGATCGTCGCCTTCAGCGCCCAGACCGCCGAGAGCGTGCCGAGACCGAAGGTGATCGCAAGGGCGAGGGCGACAAGCAGGGGAATACGGAACAAATGGGCCTACCGATTGGACATGCGACGGTCGTCTTGCGCCCAGCACACCTGAGCTTGGGCGGGAACAGCCAGAACCTTGCATGATTCCGCGCCGAAATCGATTCCCATCTGAATTGCAGCGACGGCCCATCGACCGGAAGCGATCGGGGGCATGACCACCGGCTCACAGCGCCGCCACGTGGCCATCGGCGGAAACCGGCTTGGCGTCGCGAAGATCCCTGGCGATCGAGCGCAGCAGCCGCGTCGTCCCGACCGACAGCGAACGCGGCCGGACAAGCGGCGGAAGCGCATCCTCGGCCGTGCCTGCCGTCGCTGCCGTCGCCGTTTTCGGTGCTGCGCCCGGCAACGGATTCTCGATGCCTGGGATCGGCCGCAGTTCGATGCCCTGATGGGCGTAGTCCATCAGCCGCTTGAACGTCATGGCGGGCAGCGAGCCGCCGGTCATGTTGTTGGTCGACGTGTAGTCGTCGTTGCCGAACCAGACAGCGGTCGTGTAGTTGCCGGTAAAGCCGACGAACCAGCCATCGCGATAGCCCTGGGTCGTGCCCGTCTTGCCGCCCGTGACGATGCCGCCGTCGAGCGCGGCCTTGCGGGCCGTGCCGTTCACCGGGATGTTGACGAGCATCCGGTTCATGTTGGCATTCGCCGTCTCCGAAAGCACCCGGTTGGCCGGCTGTTCGTCGCGACCGAAGTCGTAGAGGATGTCCCCCTTGTAGTTCAGGATCTGGGTGATGCCGTGCCGGCGCGATTGCACCCCGCCGGCCGGAAAGACCGCATAGGCGGTGGCCTGGTCTAGCACCGTCAACTCCGAGGTGCCGAGCGGCATGGTCTTGTCGGTCCGCAGCGGCGTCTCCACGCCCATCGCCTTGGCGGTCTGGGCGATCAGCTCGGTGCCGAGGAAGTCCTTGGCGAGCCGCACCGGCACGGTGTTGATCGATTTCGCGATCGCCGTCATCAGCGTCACCCGGCCGGCATAACTGCGGCCGTAGTTCTGCGGCGACCAGCCGCGCCAGGTGATCGGTGCGTCGATGATCGTGTCTTCCGGCGTCTTGCCCTTCTCCATCGCGGCCGCATAGGTATAGACCTTGAAGGACGAGCCCGGCTGGCGGAGCGCCTTGGTGGCGCGGTTGAACTGGCTCTCGCCGTAGTCGCGCCCGCCCACCATGGCGCGCACGGCGCCGCCGTTCTCGACCATCACCAGCGCCCCCTGCTTGACGCGGAAGCTCTCGCCGTACTGGCGCAGCCCCGTCTCCACCGCCTCTTCGGCCGCGGCCTGCAGGCCCATGTCGATGGTGGTGCGCACGATCAGCGAGTGCTGGGCGAAGGGGCGGGCGATCCGCTGCACCTCGTCGAAGGCCCAGTCGAGGAAGAAGTCCGGCGCCGTCTTCTCCTGCCGGTCGATGACGCTCGCCGGGTTGCGGCGGGCGGCGATCACCTGGCCCTCCGACATCAGCCCGCCCTGGACGAGGTTGGTCAGTACCTCGTTGGCGCGGGCGCGGGCGGCCGGCAGATTGACGTGCGGGGCGTAGCGCGCCGGGGCCTTGAACAGGCCGGCCAGCATCGCAGCTTCAGCGAGGTCCACGTCGGTGATGTCCTTGCCGAAATAGAACTGCGAGGCGGCCGCGACGCCAAACGTGCCGCCGCCCATGTAGGCGCGGTCGAGGTAGAGGCGCAGGATCTCCTTCTTCGAGAGGTTCGCCTCCAGCCACAGCGACAGAAAGGCTTCCTTGATCTTGCGTTCGATCGTGCGCTCGTTGGTGAGGAACAGGTTCTTGGCGAGCTGCTGGGTCAGCGTCGAGCCGCCCTGCACGACGCCGCCGGCGCGCGCATTTTCCGTCATGGCGCGGGCCAGGCCGAGGAAGTCGATGCCGAAATGGTCGAAGAACCGCCGGTCCTCGGTCGCCAGCACCGCCTTGATCAGGTGATCGGGCAATTCGTCGATCGGCACCGAATCCTCGTGGATGATGCCGCGATGGCCGATCTCGTTGCCGTAGCGGTCGAGGAAGGTGACGGCGAAATCACCCTTGTTGCGCCAGTCGCCCTTGGTCTCCTCGAAGGCCGGAAGCGCCAGCGCGAGGAGCAGGATGAAGCCGGCCGTGCCGAGGTTCATGCCTTCGCCGGCAAGCTCGAACAGCACCCGTTTCCAGCCCTTCACGATGAAGCGGCGGAAAAAGATGGTGATCTCTTCCCACCACTCGGCGAGGCGGAAGCCGGCGTTCCAGATCGTCGAATCGATCCAGGAATCGATCCGCAGCAGAATATGCCGTTTGCGGCGGCGCGGCTTTTCCCCCGGCGTTTCGTCTGGCGACGGATCCTGGTCCTGCAAGGCTTCATCCCTCATGCGCGCGGCGCAACCCACCGGCTCCTGCCTACGATATCAGGCAAACGTCACGGATAAAACAACATGGTTTCCGTTTCGTTTCCTGGTCGTCACGGGCGCGTTCTGGCTGAAGCGACGTCGCCGCGTACAATCCTTCCTTGCCGCAAAGCGGGTTTGCGGCCCGAACCGATGCTTTTGCTTGACCTTTCAGGCGGTTGGGTCCACTGGACAGGCATGGGTGCGACGAACGAGATGAAGAAGGTTCCGTTGACCGACGAAAGCGTCGGCAACGAGCGGCCATTCTGGCAGTCCAAGTCGCTGGCTGAAATGACAGACAGCGAATGGGAGAGCCTTTGCGACGGATGCGGGCTTTGCTGTCTCAACAAGCTCGAGGACTGGGATACCGGCGAAGTCGTCTGGACGTCGATCCGCTGTCAGTTGCTCGACGAGCATAGTTGTCGCTGCAAGGACTACGAGAACCGGCAAGCGACGGTGCCGGACTGTATTCGCCTGACGGTGAAATCGGTCGGCGAGATCAGCTGGCTGCCGCCCACCTGCGCCTACCGCCTGGTCCGCGACGGCGAGGATCTCTACTGGTGGCACTACCTCGTCTCCGGCGATCCGGAAACCGTCCACCAGGCCGGCATCTCCGCTCGCGGCCGCACGGTCAGCGAGGTGGGGATCGATGTCGAGGACTACGAGGACTATCTCGTCACCTGGCCACTTGAGGTGGGCAAGGCCGGCAACCGGTAAGGATGCGACCGCTCCGCGCCGGGTTGTAATCACGCAAACGTCATTGTGGTTGAACGCTTCGCCGCACTCGCGCCATAGACTGGACAAGAGCGGCCCCTAGTTTTGTTTTCGCAAGGGACATTTCCCGAGGAGAAACAAAACGATGACCAGCAATATCCCGAACCGCTCCAGACGACTGCGCAATGCCTTGGCTCTAGCAGCCGCGCTGCCGCTGATGGTTGCGCCGGCGCTGCCGGCGCATGCGCAGGATGCCGGCCACCCGGCGCGCGCAGAAACACAATCGGGCGATCGCGACCGCATGGAGCGCGGCTACCGGCATGAAGCACATGGCCGCGATCGCGACCGTGGCCCCCGGCGCTGGCACGGCGCCAACTTCGCCGAGCGGCTGGCGACGCGGCTGGCCGCGGCGGAAACGGCGGCCGGCATCAAGACGGCGCAACTGGACGCCTGGCGGACCTTTACCGCGGCTCTCGTCGATTTCGCCACGCCCCAGCGCGCGTCCATGGCGTCACGCGACCAGGCCGGGGACGAGGGCGCAATGAAGGGAGAGACCCTGGCACCGACTGACGAACAGCAGGCAGCGCAGACGCCCCCCGCCGAAGGCACGGCATCCGGTCGCGCCGGGCCTTCCGGCCTCGACTTCCTCGACCGGATGATTGCCCGGGCCGAAACCCGCGCGGAAAAGGCGGAAAAGCTGAAGGCGGCCAAGTCCGCGCTGGAGGCAGTCCTGGAACCGGGACAGAAGGAAGTGCTCGAACGCTTCCTGTTGCCACCGCGCCGTTCTGGCGGGCGTGACTGATCGGGACGCTACGCCATTGCCCGGTTCACGGAGGTTGACCCGTGGGCTGGGCCTTCCGGCACTGCCTCCTTTCAGGCGAGCGACCTCATGGGTCGCCCGTTGACGTGACGCGGTCTTCCGCGTTAGCCCAAGAAACGACGAATGGGTTGCCGGCGGGATTGTGGATGGCGAGCAGGGAAGACTTAAGGGCACGGCTGAAGCAGGCAGAGGCGCTTCGGGAGGAGGGACGGTTCGAGGATGCCCTTCAGATCCTCGATGCCGTCGCGGCCGACCCCGACAACCATCTCCTGGGTCCTCTGACGGTGCTCGGTCTGCCGCGCAAGCTGCATTCGGCCTATCTGAAGATCGCCAAGCGGCAGGGCGAGCCGATCCGGCGCGTCGGCTACCAGTACACGCTGGTCCCGCCGCCGGAGCTTCTGGCTCGCTACGGGCAGTTTTCCTCCGCCGAGCGCGCTGCGCTGGCCGAAGCGGACCGGCAGCCGGTGCCGCGCATCATTCATCAAGTCTGGATCGGCACGGCGGACGTGCCGGTGTCCACGCAGGCCTGGGCCGACCATGCTGTCCGTCACGGCTACGAATATCGGCTGTGGCGCGAGGCGGATCTGCAGGCGGCGGGCTTCGACCGGCATCCGATCCTTGCGGCCATGCGGGACGCCGGCGATCTGCCGGGGGCGGTCGACGTCGCCCGTTACCTCATTCTCGAACGCTTCGGCGGCATCTACCTCGACTGCGACTGGTATCCGACGCGGCGCGACGTCGCCTTGCACGACGTCATGCCGCTGGTCGGATTGACGGCGCTGGCGGAGAAAACGCCGCGCGATCTGGGGACGGGCAGCCTGCTCCTGACCAATTCCCTGATCGCCGCCCCGCCGGCGCATCCCGTCTTCCGGCGCATCCTCGACGCGCTCCCCGATGCGGCGGCCGCCTTGCCGGACGCGCCCGCCTGGTGGTCGACCGGGCCGCTGCTGTTCACCGTGGTCTGCCGCGGTGGTGCGGTGACCGTCACCGACGCTGCGCTGGTTGCGGGCGAGGTTGCCCGCCGTGCGCCGATCGAGGAGGTGACTGCCCTGTGCGAGCGCGCCGAGCGGGAGGATGGCGGGCTGCTGGTCGCCTGGAAGCCGTGGTAGGCTGAAACACTACGCCCGGTTCGCATTGCGGCCGCCCCCGGTTGCAAACTGGAGCGGCGGTTCACGTAAGTGCAGAGGTTCGCCGTGCGCGCGGCTATGAAGACGTGGGCGGCAACAATACCTGGTGAAACGCCGCGACCAAAACCTGCGCCAAGGTCCACGTTTCAAACGGCCGCTACAGTCGGATCGACACCCTGAAGGCTGGTCAATGCGGGAAGCAGGGCGGCGGATCGACGTCCGCCGGGGTGGCTACTGGCGAGGTTCCGCAGGCGGCGCTCGACGCCTGCATGCGGGGTGCCGATGAATTTCAGGACGCGACGCCGGGAACCTCGGTGGCGAATGGTGCCGAGTGCTCCGGCCCGAACTGGGTCTTGACCATGGGAACGGGCGCCTACACCTCGAAATGCACGGTCACCGGGTCGGGCAAGATCGTCAGCATGGATCCTGTCTGAGACCCGCGCGGAAGGCCCTGCCGCAGTTGGCAGCCTTTCTGCTGCGGCGTCTCGTCAACGCACCAAAGCGCAGGCCTTCTCGTCGCGCAACACGTCGATGCAGTCCGGCGACCGGCGGAAATCGTCGTAGTAAAGCGTCCACTCGCCTTGGCCGGCGGCGCGGTAGGGGCCGAACTTGAAGTACTGGTTCTCGCCGAGCCCGCGGTCGTTGTGGCCGATGTAGCCCTTGGCCGTCATGATCCATAGTCCGTTGGCGAAGATCTCGATATGGCCGGTGCCGTCCGGACCGGGCCGCGTATAGATGGCGAAGTCGATCCAGCCGGAGGCGGGGGCCGGCAGCGGATTTCCGCGCCCGGTCACGACCAGCTTGTCGGTGCAACTGGGAAAGATCTTGGCGTCCTCGGCCGTCCAGTTGGCGTCATGGGCGACGAGCGAGCGCATCTGTTTGGTCTCGGGCCGCAGCCACACCGGCGTGCTTCCGGTCGGGCATGCCGCCACGCCGTCCTTCATCTCGGCGCTCGTGCCATCCTGGTAATTGCTCTCGATCGTGGCGAAGAGTTTTCCGTTGTCGAGCCGCAGGGCGAGGAAGGGGCTGAAGTCGCCCTCCGCGTCCGATCCGATCTCGCGCTTCCACTGGGCGATCAGGTAGCGGTGGTCGTCCTGCGGGATCGGATCGACAAACAGGACGGAAAAGCCGAACCATACACCCTCGTCGTAGGGCACGCGCAGTGCCGTCTTCTCCCAGATTTCCGCCCGCTCGCTGCAACCTTCGCTTTCGGCGTCGCATAGCGGCCGGACGCTGAGCTTCAAGGCACCGGCGCCCTCGCGCTTCACCTCGCTCTGGAACGTCGCTGTTCCCGCCTGCTGCTCCGCGTTATCCCGGTAGTAGAGCCCGCCGGTCTCGACGAAATCCGCAGCGTTGAAACCATCATAGAGCTTCCGCTGCGCTGCATCCTCGGCGGAGGCGGGCATTGGAGCAGTCATGAGGACGAGAGCGGCAAGCGCAGTGCGGGCGAATGGCAACATTGCGGGCATCCGAAAGGCTCCTCTTGATATCGCCGCGAGACTAGCGCGGAATTGTTCTTTTCGTACATCAATTTTGACGGAGGATCCGTGGCGATTTTCAATGCGTTACGGGATGCATGGACGACGGGTCCATTTCCAAACCGCACGCTGATGCGCTAGAACGCTCTCCTGATGAAGATCGCCTTCTACGCTCCGCTGAAATCGCCGAACCACCCGGTACCCTCCGGTGATCGCCTGATGGCGCGCCTCCTCATCGAGGCGCTCGAGCGCGGCGGCCACACGGTGACGGTCGCTTCGGAACTGCGCAGTTTCTCGTCCGATCCGACCGGGAAGGAAAGAGAGCGCACCGACCGAGAGGCGGACGCGGAAGTCGAACGGCTGTCGCAGCTCTGGAGCCTCGAAGGCGCCCCCGATGCCTGGTTTTGCTATCACCCCTACTACAAGGCGCCCGACTTGATCGGCCCGCAACTCGCCCGCCGGTTCGGGCTCGCCTACCTCACCGCCGAGGCGTCCTATTCCCGGCGGCGCAACCAGGGGATATGGGCCCGGAACCAGGACCACCTGATCGAAGCGGTGCGTGCGGCCGCCGTCAACATCTGCTTCACGCGCCGCGACCGCAACGGTCTCCTCGAAGGTGTTCCGGACGGGCGATACGTGCTGGTGCGCCCCTTCATCGATCCGGCGCCATTCCTCGCTAAAGAACCGCGTCCACAGCCGGGCCGGCTCGCCACGGTCGCGATGATGCGCGCCGGCGACAAGATGGAAAGCTACCGCATGCTGGCGGCCGCACTGGTTCGTCTGCCGCACGTGCCCTGGACGCTGTCCATCGTTGGCGACGGGCCGCTGCGCGATGAGGCGACGTCGCTGTTCGCGGCGCTTCCGTCCGAACGCATCACCTGGCATGGGCAGCGCAGCACGCAAGAGGTTGCCGAGATCCTCCAGCAGTCCTGCGCCTATGTCTGGCCCGGGACGGGCGAGGCCTATGGGCTCGCCTATCTTGAGGCGCAGGCGGCCGGGCTGCCGGTTGCGGCGCAAGCGGTCGCCGGCGTGCCGGAGGTCGTGCGGCACGGCGAGACCGGCCTGCTGACGCCCGCCGGCGACGTCGGCGCCTATGCCGCGGCGCTGGAGCGGCTTTTGACCGAGAGCGACGAGCGGGATCGCATGGCGAAGGCTGCGCGCCGCTTCGTGACCGAGGACTGTTCGATCGAACGCGCGGCACGGCGCCTCAACGACATCCTGCATGAACATCTGGGAGCCCGCGCATGAGCGATGACGCCGTCTGGCAGCCGCTTCTCGACGAACTCGATCGCTGGCATCAGCGGGGGCGGGTCGCGACATTGTGGCTGCGCGACGACGACGCGGTCGAGCCGACGGTTCTCCTCGAGCGGCTGCTGACGCTGTCGGGCCATTACGCGGTACCCACGACGCTCGCAGTCATCCCGGCCTTCACCGGTGAGGCACTGGCGCATCGGCTGGCGACGGCGGCGCATGTCGAGGTCACGGTGCATGGCTGGTCGCACGACAATTTCGCGCCTGCCGGCGAGAAGAAGCAGGAGCTCGGTGGCCATCGGCCGGCCGATGTCGTCCTCGCCTCGCTGGAAAAGGGGCTGGCGCAGCTTTCACGCCTCCATCGGTCCCGTTTCGTGCCGGTGCTCGTGCCGCCCTGGAACCGGATCGATGTGAAGCTGATCCCGGAGCTCAGCGGGATCGGCTACCGCGCGCTCTCGGTCTTCGGCCCGGAAAAGGACTTGGGGCTGCGGGCGATCAACACTCATGTCGACGTGATGGACTGGCGCGGAACGCGTCGCGGACGCGACGCCGGCATGCTGGTCGGGGAGATGGCGGCGCGGTTGCGGGCGATGGAAGCGGGCGGCGGGACGCTCGGCCTGCTCACCCACCATCTCGTCCACGACGATGCGGTATGGACTTTCCTGGAAACGCTGTTCGAGCGGACGGTCCGCCACCCCGGCTGCACCTGGACCAGACTTTCGACTTTGGTTGAGGCAATAGTCGAGACGGCGTCGGAATTTGGTCCATCGACTTGCCTGAACGGCAAACATTAGCCGGCACGTCCGAGAAGACGCGGATCCTCATTCGCATGCCGCCCGTTCAGCTTATCTGAAACCGACTCGCAGGAATGGACGTTCTGTGCTGTGTTTACATTCCAGTCCATCAACTGTGGTGAGGGCAATGTCGGGACGGGACGAGCAAGACACCGGCGGCGGCAGTGCCGGCGACCAATAGGGACGCCGAGGGCGCGAAAGAAAAGACGAGCAGCCGATCGCCTGCAACCGAGCGCGCGATGCCCTCTGCTGGTGGCGAGCCGCGCCTGCTTTCCGGCGGCAACCCGCAGATCGCAAAGGGTGCCGGAGATGCTCCGGTGCAGGCCTATATCGCGGCCATGCCGGGCTGGAAAAGCGAGGTCGGGCGCCGCCTCGACGCGCTCATCGCCCGGACGATCCCCGGCGTGCACAAAGCCGTCAAATGGAACTCGCCATTCTACGGCATCGAAGGCCAAGGCTGGTTCCTCAGCTACCATTGCTTCACGAAGTACATCAAGGTGGCCTTCTTTCGCGGGACGTCGCTGCGTCCCGTCCCGCCAGGCGGCTCCAAGCAAAAGGAAGTCCGCTATCTCGACATCTACGAGGATGACATGCTCGACGAAGCGCAGTTCGCTGCCTGGGTCGAGCAGGCCAGCCGATTGCCGGGAGAGCGAATGTAGGTGGCCGGTGCAGATTGGACGTCTGGCAGGACCACGTCTCTACACCGTGTGAGAGACAGCGAGCCGAAGCAAGCGGGCAAGTGAATCTGAAAGATTGCAGCACGCTTCAGCCGACGGTGGTGTATTCCAGCACTTGGCCGTCGCGGGCGGAGAAGGACTTGGGGAACTCGGCAGCCGCGAGGCGGTCGATCTGTTCCAGTTCCGCGTCGGTTCGCCACGGCGCATGGTGGATGAAGGCGATCTCCCTGGCATTGGCGGCCCGGGCCAGGCGGATCGCCTGCTGCCAGGTCGAGTGACCGAAGCCCTTGAAGATTTCCATTTCCTCGTCGGTATAGCAGCAGTCGTAGATGAACAGGTCGACGTTCTCGATCAGCCTCAGGACTTCCGGATCGAGCGTACCCGGCACGTGTTCGGTGTCGGTGATCATCGCCACCGATCGCCCATTCCATTCGACGCGGTAGCCGATCGCGCCACCAGGATGGTTGAGGTTGCCGGTATGCACCGTCACGTTCGGGCGCGGCTCCAGCACGTCGCCGGCGCGGAAGTCGTGATAACCGAGATGGGCGCGGCAGATTTTCGGATCGACAGGGAACCACGGCGGCTGCATGAACTCGCAGACGATCTCCCGGGTCGTCATGATGCCCGCCAGGTGTCCCGACCAGATGTTCACGGCGCAATCGGGGTTGTACAGCGGTTTGAAATAGGGAAGGCCGATGATGTGGTCGTAGTGGCAGTGGCTGAAGAAGAGATCGACCTTGTCGACGCCCTCAGCTTTCAGCGCCAGGCCGGCGGGGGGGATACCGGAACCGGCATCGAAGAACAGGACCTGGTCGCCGCAGCGGATCTCGACGGAAACGGTATTGCCGCCGTAGCGGCTGAACTGGGGGCCGGAAACCGGGATGCTGCCGCGCGTCCCCCAGAAGCGCACAGACATGACATCGTTCGCGCCGTTGCTTTCCTTCAGCCGGCGGGGGCCTTGCGTTTCGTGCCTCGAATGCGGCGGCCTTCCCAACATGTTCATCTCTGCCTGACCTCTTCCGGATCGCCGAAGGCGGCGAAGGCTCTTAGCCTTCCACAGTTCCTTTCGGTGCCCCAGACACAATTGGTATTTCAAGCGTAGCGAATGTGAAACTGTTTTGCGAGAAGGAAGTTGGGAGGGAAACTCCAGCCTCCGAAAGTCCGGAACTCTGAAACCATCCTGTCTCAACGTTTCAATGCCGCAACTGGTTCCTTTCCTGTGTGCAGGCTAATCCTGCTTGCGTGCCCGAGCGCGCGCCTCGGTCAGCTCCGCCGTGGTGCGGCTGAGACGGCTGGCGAGCTCGCGCATGATTTCGATCGTCATCTCGGGGAAGTCGGTCAGCAGCTTGAGGAAGTGTTCCTTGCTGATCCGCAAAGCCTCGAGGCTGGTCGCCGCCTTCACGGTCGCGGTGCGCGAGACATCGCAGAGGATCGCGATTTCGCCGACGATCGAGTTGTCCTCGACCTCGGCCACCTTGATCTGGCCGCCCGGCGCCTCCACCAGGATGTCGGCCTTGCCGGTCAGGATGACGTAGGCGGCGTCGCCGCGGTCGCCCTGCCTGAACAGGATTTCGCCGGCCGCATAGCTCACCCGGTCGGAGGTGAAGGCCAGAAGCTTCAGCTTCGTCGGCTCCACTCCGGCAAACAGCGGCACCCGCCGCAGCATTTGTACCTCATCCTTCAAAAGCATGGTCTCGTCCGTTCCCCGGTGCTGGTGGCGTAAGGCCTTCTATCGCGCCATTATGACACCAATTCCTTGAATGTCGCATTGTCTGCAAGTTCGGCATGATTACCATCTCCCACCAGCCGGCCTTTGTCGAAGATCAATACCCGATCGAAAAGGTCCGTCAGCGACGTGTTCGACAGCACCCAGACAACCGCCGAACCCCGGCTGTGGTTTCGCACCAGCGCCAGCGCGTTTCTGCAGATCTGCTCCTGCAGCCGTGAATCGAGCGCCGGCAGCGGGCGGTTGAAGACATAGAAATCGGACTGGCGCAGGAGTGCGCGGGCGAGATTGAGCTTCTGGCGCTGGACCTGGGTGATGCGGCGGCCGCCCGGACCGAGATTGAATTCCAGCCCGATCGACAGCACCTGGTCGTACAATCCCGGCTCGCTGAGCAGCGAGATCACCATGGCACGCACCCGCTCCGGACCGTCCGCCTGGCGGTGACTGACGCGGCCGAAAAGCACGTTGTCCAAGATGCTGGCCGAGGCGGTGAAGGTGTCGGGATCGTAGCGATCGATCGCGTCCTTCATGTCGTCCGGCATTCCGTCGTGGAACTGGCGGCGCACCTCGACGATCTTGGCCATCAGCTCGTCACTGAGCAGGCCGAAGCGATGCCGCGGCTCGATATAGGCGAAGCTCAGGCGGATGATGTCGTGCTTCTCGTCGTCCGTCGTCTCGGCGAAGTCCTTGCCCTTCAGCCGCTGCAGCAGCTGCTGGTAGTGCGGGATGTCGTCCGCCGTCATGAAGGTGAGCTGCTGGAAGAACGGATGATCCGGCGGGAGCCCGGCGAAGAGCTCGACCGCGTTCTCGGCGATCTCGTAGCCCATCTGGTAGAGAATGCGGTCGAGGCCGTTGCGGGTGACCACGTCGACGAAATACCGGTTTCGGCCGATGGCCCGGCCCATCAGTTCTTCGCCGATGGCGGTGCCGAACAGCAGGTTCTCGCCGACTGTGGCCTCGACATTGTAGCGATCCGGCTCGAATGGAACGACGAGGTTGCCCAACCCAGCCCTTTCCAGTTCCTCGCGGAAGGTTTGGCGCAGCTCAACGATATGTGCCGTCAGGTCCGGGTGGAGCGCCGGATTGATGGTCGAGCGCAGCGCCAGCTCCAGAATATCTTTGGTCAGGTACACGCAATCGAGCGCCGCGGTCACCGAGTCGAACAGGTCTTCCGGCCCGGTCGCCCCTGCCGCCTCGTAATCGATCCAGTCGCTGTGGATGTCGAGATCGGGGTTTCCGGCCAACCTGGCCTCGGCAATCTCCCATTTGCGCTGGCCGATGTGGGCATCGTCGTATTCAGCAGCCTTGAGCGGCGCGTGCTTCAGTCCGTAAAGCAGGTTATCGCGCAGCGAGCCAAAGAAGAAATAGGCGTCGGAGGTGACGTAGGTAATGCGCCGCCCGGTGACCGATTCCGGCAGCTCGAGCAGATCTTTCGATCCCACGGTGATACGCCCCGATTCCGGCCATACGGTCCTGCCGATCGCCTCGGCCAGCGCCTCGCCGCCGGCTGCGGCCCCGCCGATGATCGCCGTGAACTGGCCCGGATCGAACTGGATCGACACGTGCTCGAGCGTGCGGGCGCCGCTGTCGTCGGCAAGCGTCAGGTTGAAGGTCGAAAGCGGGCCATCGAGACGTTTCGGCTCGTCGATCGCAACCGTTTGCAGGGCGGGATCGATGAGGTTGTTGACCTTGAACTGCTCGACGACCTGAGTGTACTTGATCTGTACATCCTGGCGCGCCTGGTCCCAGTCGATCAGTTCCTTCAGCGGACCGGGCAGATCCTTGTAGGCCGCGATGACGGCCACCAGCTGGCCGATGTCGAGCCGACCCTGCAGCGCCAGGTAGCCGCCGATGCTGTAGAACAGGAAGGGTGTGACGGAGGCGAGGAAATTGTTGATGAACTTGACCAGGAACTTCCACTGGTAGAGGTCGTAGCGGATCTTGAAGATCCGACCGAGCCGGGCGGCGATGTCGGCGCGCTCCAGGTTCGAGGTGTCGAAGGCGCGGATCGTGCCGATGCCGTCGACGATTTCGCTGACCCTGCCGGCCAGTTCGCGCGCGGTCAGTTGCCGTTCCCGTCCCAGCACCAGCAGC